>CAZRPD010000035.1:0-34321 GCA_964601775.1 uncultured Caulobacter sp.
GTTCTGCGCGACGACGGCGACGCCGGTCGGGATCTCGAACACGTCGACCACCCCGGCGACCCTCTTGGCCTCGGCGGCGTCGAAGTTCTTGATCTTGGCGCCGAAGCGCGGGGCGTGCGCGGCCACCGCCGTCAGCATGTCCGGCAGGCGGACGTCCTGGGTGTAGCGGGCGGTGCCGTCGCTCTTGGCCTGGGCGTCCTTGCGGCGCACGCGATCGGTGCCGATCAGGGTGAAGGTCTTAGGGTCCTTCAGCTTGACGTCGGTCGGGGCCGGAACCTTGGCGGCGTCTGCCAGCAGTTCGCCGAAGGTCGCGGTCTTGCCGGACGTGTGGCTGACGACGCTGTCCCTCACGGTGATCTCGCCGACCGCGACGTTCCAGCGGTTAGCGGCGGCCTGGACGAACATCGCCCGCGCGCCCGCACCGGCCTTGCGCAGCTGCTCCCACGAATTGGAGATCGCCGACGAGCCGCCGGTCAGCTGGGCGCCGGCCGTGGCGTTGCCATAGAGCTTGGCGTTGGCGGGGGCGTGTTCGACCAGCACCCGGGTCCAGTCGGCGTCCAGCTCTTCGGCGACGATGGCCGCCAGGCCGGCGTGATTGCCCTGGCCCATCTCCTGGTGCTTGTTCATTACCGTCACCACGCCGTCCTGCGCGATGCGGATGAACGGCCCGAACGCCCCGATCTCGACGTCCGAACCGGCGCTCATCAGGTCGGCCGGCGAGCAGCCGACCACCAGCGCCCCACCGACCAGGGCCGAGGCGACGACGACGTCGCGGCGCGTAGGTTGCTTGAAGGGCGCGTTCATTGGCCAACTCCGCGGGTGGTGGCGCCCGAACCGGCGACGATGGCCGCGTCGATATCCGCATGCGGCTCGCCGCGCGGCGGACCGGTATCGGCGGCGTCCTTGATCGCCGCCCGGATCCGCTGATAGGCGCCGCAGCGACAGATGTTGCCGGACATGGCGCTGTCGATGTCCTCGTCCGAGGGCGCCTTCTGGCGCTCCAGCAGGGCGACGGCGGACATGATCTGGCCGGACTGGCAGTACCCGCATTGGGGCACGTCGTGGCGCACCCAGGCCTGCTGGACGGGGTGTGCGCCGCCCAGGCCCTCGATGGTGGTGATCTTGGCGGCGCCGACCGCCTCGATCGGCGTCACGCACGAGCGCCTCGGCTCGCCGTCGACATGCACGGTGCAGGCCCCGCACTGGGCCAGGCCGCAGCCAAACTTGGTGCCCGTCAGGCCCAGCTCGTCGCGCAGCACCCACAGCAGGGGCGTGTCGGGGCTGGCCTGGATGGTCACGGGCTTGCCATTGATGTCGAGCGTCACGGCCATGCTCTTCGCCTCCCAGCGAGCGTTCCGGAGAATGATAACACTGTTCACATCCGGCTTGGCCAGCGCGATCTGGGGACAGAACGCGCGAAGAGGGCCGATCGCTTCCCTGGCGCCGGATCGGCGAAACCCGCTATGCTCAGGGCCAGCACAGCCTGGAGGTCTCCGACTTGCGCCGCCTTCTCTTTCCTCTCGCCGGCCTGGCCCTGCTCCTGGCGGGCTGCGCCACCGTCGCCCCGATGGATTCGACCGACGCGCCGATCCGCTACAGCTGCAAGGCCGGCAAGCGCTTCACCGCGTCCTACGCCCTGCAGGGCAAGCGCGTGGTGGTCACGGCCGGCGGCGCGACCAAGACCCTGAAGCTGGCGCGATCGGCGTCGGGCGCACGCTACACGGCCGGCGAGGCCGAGATCTGGAGCAAGGGCGCGGACGCCATGCTCAAGGGCTTCCCCGGCGGCCCCTATCAAGATTGCCGCTCGCAGTAGTTTCCGAGGACATGCGTTGAATTCCTTCCCCGCCTATTTCCCCCTGGACGGCCGCAAGGTGGTGATCGCCGGCGTCGGCGAGGCGGCCGAGGCCAAGGCCCGGCTGTTCGAGGGCTCGCCCGCGACCCTGATCCGGCTGGAAGGCCACGAGGCCTACCTGCCCGGGTCCTATACCGGCGCGACCCTGGCCTTCGTGGCCAGTCAGGATGAGGTGTTCGTACAGGCCGCCGCGCGGGCGGCGCGGGCGGCGCGGGTGCTGGTCAATGTCGTCGACCGGCCCGAGCTGTGCGACTTCAACACCCCGGCCGTGATCGACCGCGGCGAGGTGGTGGCGGCCGTCGGCACCGGCGGCGCCTCCCCGGTGCTGGCGACCATGCTGCGCAACGATATCGAGGTCCAGGTGCCGGAAGGCACGGGCCGGGTCGCGGCCCTGCTGCAGAAATTCCAGAGCGAGGTGCGCGGCGCCCTCCCCGCCCTGCACGAACGCCGGGCCTTCCTGCGCGACGCGGTGATGGGCGAGGCCGCCGAAGCCGCCCGGGCCGGCGACATGGACAAGGCCGGCCAGCTGTTCCGCGAGGCCCTGAGCAAGGGCTCGGCCCGCAAGGGCGTCGTGCGGTTCGTGGCCGGCAAGGGTCCCGCCGACCTTCTGACGCTGCGCGCCGTACGAGCCCTGGGCGCGGCCGACGCCCTGGTGCTGGACGCCGGCGCCGATCCGGAGGTGGTCAAGATGGCCCGCCGCGACGTCGAGCGCCTGGACCCGGCCGCCACCAGCCCCGAACAGCTCGTGCAGCTGGCCCGCGAAGGCCGCCAGATCGTGCTGCTGATCACGCACGCCGTGGATCCGACCCTGGTCCAGGCCCTGACCCAGGCCGCCGTGACCGTCGAGGTCCTGCCCTCCGCCAGCTAGAGCGCGCGAGGGTTAAGTGTAAGCGGTTAACCCGCCCGGGCGGGCTCTAAACAGGCTCTAGGCGGTCAGGGCTGCGCCCGGCTTTGGCTCGGCGCTGGACAGGCGGACGATCTCGCCGACCAGGGCGGCAGGCGAGATCGGCTTGGCCACCACCCCGTCCATGCCGGCGGCGTGATAGGCGGCGCGTTGGTGGGCCATGACATTGGCGGTCAGGGCGATGATCGGCGACGCGGCGGCGGGCCCCGGCAGGGCGCGGATGCGGCGCGAGGCCTCAAGCCCGTCCATGCCCGGCATCTGCACGTCCATGAGGATCAGGTCGAAGCCGCCGTCGCGGGCCGCCTCGACGCCGGTCGCGCCATCGTCGGCGATGCTGACCACGGCGCCCAGCTGCTGCAGGATCCGGCAGGCGACCAGCTGGTTGGTCGGGTTGTCCTCGACCACCAGCACCTTCACGCCCGCCAGGATGTCGGCGACCTCGGCCTCGGCGGCGCGGGGGGCCTCGGCCGGCGGCGCGGCGATGGTCAGGGTGAAGGTCGAACCCTCGCCCGGGGTCGAGCGGAAGGTGATGTCGCCGCCCAGCATCTGCGCCAGCTTGCGGCTGATCGCCAGTCCCAGGCCCGAACCGCCGAAGCGCCGGGTAGTGCTGGCGTCGGCCTGCTGGAAGCGTTCGAACAGCCGGGTCTGCGCCTCGAACGGCACGCCGACCCCGGTGTCGATCACGTCGAACGCCAGGCGCTGCTCCGGATCGCCATAGGGACCTACGCCGATCTTGCGACGGGCCCGCACGGTGATCGAGCCCTGCAGGGTGAACTTCACGGCGTTGCCGATCAGGTTGAACAGCGCCTGACGCACGCGGGTCGGATCGGTCTGCACCCAGCCCAGGTCCTCGGCGATGTCCAGATCCAGCCGCAGCCCCTTGTGCGAGGCCTGGCCGGCCAGCAGCCGCGCGACGCTGCGCGTCAGTTCGCCGGGATCGACCGCCTCGCGGGCCAGCTCCAGCCGCCCCGCCTCGATGCGCGAGATGTCGATGACGTCGTCCAGCAGGGTCGACAGCATCTGGCCCGCGGCCAGGGCCTCGCCCAGCAGCTGGGCGTTGTCGCCGGCCGGCAGCTCGCGTTTCAGCACGTGCATCACGCCCAGCACGCCGTTCATCGGGGTGCGGATCTCGTGGCTCATGTTGGCCAGGAACTGGGCCTTGGCCTCGTTGGCCGCCTGGGCCGCGCGCTCGGCGGCGACCAGGGCCAGCTCGGCCTTCTTGCGCTCGTCGATGTCCAGGATCAGGCCAACCGCCTTGCGCGGCTTGCCCGTCTCGTCGCGACGCACGTCGTGGAACACCCGCATCCAGCGCGCCTGGCCATCCGGCGTCACCAGCCGCACCTCGTATTCGCGCGCGCCCCAGCGACCGCCCTGCTGGCGCTCGTCCCCGACCGTGTAGAGGCGCTCGCGGTCCTCGGGATGGACCATCGGCCAGATCGCCTCGCGGACGTCCTCATAGACGATCCGCCGGCCCAGCATGCGGTGGAACTCGGGCGAGCCCCAGAAGCCCCGGGTCTGGTGATCGATCTCGTAGACCCCGGCCCCGGCCGCGGCCAGGGCGACCTTCAGGCGGCGGGCGTTGAGCCGCGCCTCGCGACGGACCGCCGTCATGGCGGTGATGTCGTCCATATAGGTGATGACGCCGACCACCTCGCCGCCGCCGTCGCGCCAGGGCCGGGCCTCCCAGCGCAGGGTGTGCTCGACGCCCTCGGCGTCCAGCAGGCGGTCCTCGCGGCGAGTGACGATCTCGCCGGCCAGGGCCCGGCCGACGGCGGAGACGAACCGCTGGCGGCCGCCCTCCGTCAGCTCAGACAGGGTCTTGCCGATCACCTGGCTCTCGGTCGACTTGAAGATCTCCAAGAAGCGCGGACTGGCCAGCCGCAGGCGCATGTCCAGGTCGTAAACGGCGACCGCGAACGGCGCGTCCTCGATCAGCCGCCGGGCGCGCCGCTCGCTCCAGATCGCCTTGTCGCGGCTGCGGGCCATGTCGGTGATGTTCTGCGAGATACCCTTCAGGGCGAAGCGCCCCGAGGGCCGCGGCTCGGTGTGGAAGGTACTGCGGAAGGTGTGCCAGCGGCCATCGTCGCTCAGCACCTTGTACTCCAGCGCCCCACCCTCGCCGGTCACGACCGCGTGGTGGAAGGCCGCATCGACCGTCTCGCGCTGATCTTCGGCCAGGCGGGCCAGGAACAGCTCCGCGGTCGCCACGGCGGCGGGCGAGATGCCCACGGCGACCAGGGCGTCGGGCGACCACTCGATGCGCTGGGTGTCGGGATCGTAGCTCCAGACCCCGACACCGGCCGCCTCGGCCAGCAGGGTGCGCGTCCGGCGGGCCGTGGCCAGTTCGGTGCGGGCGCTGACCTCGCCGGAAATGTCGTGCATGAGGCCGATCATCTCGCCGCCCGGCCCCAGCCGCGAACGGCCCTGAACCCAGACCCAGCGACCGTCCTTGCAGCGGATGCGCAGCTCGTTGACCGTGGAGCCGCTCTCGCGCATCCGACGGCCGGAATCGATCAGCTCGGCCTGGCTGTCGGGATGGGCGAACTTGACGGTCGGCTGGCCGATCAGCTCCGTCGGCGTCCAGCCGGTCAGGGCGGTCCAGGCGGCGTTGACCGAGACGAAGCGGCCCTCCGGCGAAACCACGGCGAAGAGGTCGCTGGCGTTGTCGAAGAACCAGCGCGCAGCCTCGTCCCCGCCCAGGGGCGAAGGGGCGCTGAGGGTCTCAACCGTGGGCGACGTCTCGTGCATCCGGTCTCCGCCAAGTTGGACCGATCGTGCAACGCAACCGTAAACTTATGGTTCGCGGACGTATCATCGTTCTACGAATGGTGGTTATTAAAACCCGATTTCGGTATTGGAAATTCGGCCGCTTGCCGCCCTGTCATGCTAGAGCCTGCCCCCTCAGCGGAGCCCGACCATGCCCGACGCCAAGACCTGGATCGCCTTCACCCTGGTGTGCCTGGGCATGGCCCTGACGCCGGGGCCGAACATGCTCTACCTGGTCAGCCGATCGATCTGTCAGGGGCGCTGGGCCGGGATCGTGTCGCTGATCGGCACGGCGGCGGGCTTCATCGTCTATCTGCTGTGCGCGGCCCTGGGCATCACCGCCCTCTTGATGGCCGCGCCGATCGCCTATGACGTCCTGCGCTTCGGCGGCGCGCTGTATCTGGCCTGGCTGGCCTGGCAGACGATCAAGCCGGGCGGCGCCTCGCCGTTCCAGGTGCGCGAGTTGCCCAAGGACAGCCCCGCCAAGCTGATCACCATGGGCTTCGTGACCAACATGCTGAACCCCAAGGCGGCGATGCTGTACCTGTCGCTGCTGCCGCAGTTCATCAAGCCCGAGCACGGCGACGTCCTCACCCAGTCGCTCGCCCTGGGCCTGACCCAGATCGCCGTCAGCCTCAGCGTCAATGGCATGATCTGTCTGGCCGCCGGGACCATCGCCGGCTTCCTGGCTGCGCGTCCCAGCTTCGCGTTGATCCAGCGCTGGCTGATGGCCACGGTGCTGGGCGGCCTGGCCGTGCGCATGGCCACCGAAGCCCGCCGCTAAGTCTCCGGAGTTCCCATGAAGACCGTCCTCGCCGCTCTTGCCGCCCTGACGCTCGCCGGCGCCGCCCAGGCCTCCAGCCTGACCGCCTGCGCGATCCCGCCCAACGTCGTCCCGGCCCCGACCGAGATCCCGCCGGCCGACGAGATCCATCCCGACGTGCCAATTGCGGCCTATCTGCTGGCGCTCTACTGGTCGCCCGAGGCCTGCCGCGCCGGCATCCCGGAGTCGGACAAGAAGATCCAGTGCCAGGCCAATCGCTTCGGCTTCACGGTGCACGGCCTGTGGCCCAACGGCCCGGACAAGGTGCATCCGCGCTACTGCCGCTCCAGCCCGCCGATGAGCGTCAAGACCGTGAAGGCCAATCTCTGCATGACGCCGTCGCCGTGGCTGCTGCAGCACGAATGGCAGGCGCACGGCACCTGTCAGTGGGACACGCCGGAGGCCTATTTCAAGCAGGCCCGCGCCATCCGCGATCGGCTGAAGGTTCCGGACCTCAAGCCCGGCGCCGACCAGGCCATGACCGCCGGCCAGATCCGCCAGGCCTTCATCAAACGCAATCGCGGCCTGAGCCGCGAGGGTCTCAACGTCCGGGTCAAGGACGGCCGGCTGACCGAGGTCTGGGTCTGCATGGACAAGGGCTATCGGTGGGCCGCCTGCCGTGGCGGCAACGGCCCCGCCGACGCGACGGTGGTGAAGGTCACGCCGCGGGGGTGATCCCACAGCATCATCCCGGGCCTTGCGCCCGGGATGACGGTTGGCGTTAGGTTTCGACTACCCCTGAATAAACGCCAGCAGATCCGCATTGATCGTGTCGGCGTGGGTCGTGGCCATGCCGTGCGGCAGGCCCGGATAGGTCTTCAGCGTCCCGGTCTTGACCAGCTTGATGGCCAGGCGGGCGCTATCGTCGATCGGCACGATCTGGTCGTCCTCGCCGTGCAGGATCAGCACCGGCACGTCAATGGCCTTCAGGTCCTCGGTGAAGTCGGTCTCCGAGAAGGCGGTAATGCAGTGGTAGTGGGCCTTGGCCCCGCCCATCATGCCTTGGCGCCACCAGTTCTCGACCGTGGCCGGCGAGACCTGCGCGCCCTCGCGGTTGAAGCCGTAGAACGGGCCGGCCGCCACGTCGTGGAAGAACTGGGCGCGGTTGGCGACCAGCGCCTGGCGGAAGCCGTCGAACACTTCCTTCGGCAAGCCGCCCGGATTGGCGTCGGTCTTCAGCATGATCGGCGGCACGGCCCCGATCAGCACCGCCTTGGCGACGCGGCCCGGCTCGGCGCGGGCGACATAGCGCGCGACCTCGCCGCCGCCGGTCGAGTGACCGATGTGGACGGCGTTCTTCAGGTCCAGATGCTTGGCCAGGGCGATGACGTCGGCGGCGTAGGTGTCCATCTCGTTGCCGGCGTCGGTCTGGTCCGACCGGCCGTGGCCGCGACGGTCATGGGCGATGACGCGATAGCCCTTCAGCGCGAAGAACATCATCTGGGCGTCCCAGTCGTCCGCCGACAGGGGCCAGCCGTGGTGGAAGACGATGGCCTGCGCGTCCTTGGGACCCCAATCCTTGAAGAAGATGCTGACGCCGTCGGTGGTGGTGAAGAAGCCGCTGCTCATGTCCGTGTCCCTCGTTGGATTAGCCTGGTTGGAGAGGCGGCCCGCGGCCGGTCCTCATGTCTGACAAGCTGAGAATGGACGCGGCGCTTAGTCACAGATATGGAAATGATGGAAACCCATCGTTTCCATATTAATCGCTCAGGATACAGGCAGCAGACCCTTTCGCGCGCGCCGCTGCACGTGGGTCAGCAGCAGGATGACAACGAACGCCACGCCGAGCAACGGCGGCAGTCCCGTCATCGACAGGGTCACCGCGCCGGCGGTCAGAACCAGGCCCAGTCCGACCAGGATCATCGCCGTGCGGCGTGTCGTGCGGGCCCAATCGCCGCGGACGTCGTCCTCGGGGCTGGGGGCCTTGGCCAGGAAATTGCCGCGCACCGCCATGGCCAGGCCGAAGACCGCCGTCGCCAAGCGCACGACGAATTCGCCGTCTGGCGCAGCCGCCTCCAGATAGACCAGCGCCATCCGCGTCTGCAGCGCCAGGATCAGCAGGAAATTGGTCACGAGCGTCAGGCCGACGAAGACGGTCTCGTAGCGGCTGGGCCTGGCGGTGGCCGACTTGATCGCCAGCACCAGGACGCCGGCCATCACCGCCGGGGCCGCCAGCAGGAAGGGTCCCCGCCTGGAGGCGAAGATCGCCATGACGTCGCCGGCCTCGCGCCAGCGCCAACCCAGGGCGGCCAATGCCAAGGCCAGGGAGACGGCGGTAATCAGAAGCAGCAGAAGCTTGGTCGTGCGGTTCATCCCTTTTCCTCCGTAGGTGTGATGGTCGAAGCCGAGGTCTTGGCGGTTCCGATGCCGAAGGTCTCGGCGAAGGCCAGCAGGCCGTCTTCCAGAACCGAGAGCTTCAAGCTGTAGGTGATGGACGTCCCGCGCTTGTCGCTGGCCACCAGGTCGGCCTCGCGCAGCACGGCGAAATGCGCCGACATGGTCGCCTTCGAGAACGGGAACTGCTCGGCCAGCGCGCCGGCGGTCATCGGCCGCTCGCGCAGCAGCTGCAGCACGCGACGGCGGGTGGGATCGGCCAGGGCCCTGAAAATCTCGCTCATATTTTATATTTAGCTAAATAACGAAATATGAGTCAAGACACCCCCTTGGCGGCCAGCCCTGCGGATGCTTAAGCTCGGGCCATGAAAGCGATCGCCCTGGCCTTTCTTCTGCTGACCAGCTGCATCCAGGAGTTCGACGCCCAGCGCTGGCGCGGCGCCGACCTGTCGACGCGTCTGCGGGCCGAGATGGTCGACAGCCTCACGCGGACCTACAGCATCAAGGGCATGACCCGGGGGCAGATCGCGGCCCTGCTGGGCGAGCCGACGCGCACCGACAAATGGCGCGACGCCGAGATGGTCTACGTCCTGGGTCCCAATGCGGGCATGCCGATCGACCACGACTGGCTGTTGCTGGACTTGGACGCCGGCAGCAGGGTCACGGGCTATCGGGTCGTTTCGGACTGACCGGCCGGATGACATTGCCTCGGCCGGCCTTGTGGTCCGCGCTCGGATTGCTGTCCGTCGCAGCCTGGGCCCTGTCGCTGATCCTGCCGATCGGCGGAGGCTATACGGGGTTGGACGTCCTCACGATCGGCTGGCTCGGCGTAATCATCGGCAAGTACGGCTACCTGGCGAACCTGACCGTCTTTCTCGGACCGCCGCTTCTTGTCCTGCGCGGGACGCCCCAGCCGTGGTCCTCGCTCGTGCTGGCGGTCTTCACCGCGTTCACCGGCTACCACGCCGTGACCTGGGACGGCATTTTGCTCGGCGACCACATGGAGCTGGTCCGCCTGCGACCGTTCGGTCCGGCCTATTATCTCTGGTTGCTGGCGGTGCTCGTCGCGGGCCTTGCGCCCATCGCGCGCGAAGCGCTGGCGAGACGCAAGCCATAGGCCCCAAACGCAAAGCGGGCGGCCCCTTTCGGAGCCGCCCGCCGCTAGTCTCTCACCTCGGGTGAGCCGTCACCCTTAGGTGTTGACGGCGTCTTCCGGGGTCAGGTCGGTCTTCTTGGACAGGTCTTCACCGGTCTCTTGGTCAACGACCTTCATCGACAGCTTGGTCTTGCCGCGATCGTCGAAGCCCAGGAGCTTCACCTTGACGATCTGGCCTTCCTTCAGCACGTCCGACGGCTTGGCGACGCGTTCGTTGCTGATCTGGCTGACGTGGACGAGACCGTCCTTGGCGCCGAAGAAGTTCACGAAGGCGCCGAAATCGACGACCTTCACGACCTTGCCGTCGTAGATCTTGCCCACTTCGGCTTCGTCGGTGATCGACTTGATCCAGTCGATCGCGGCCTTGATCTTGGCGCCGTCCGAGGCCGAGACCTTCACGGTGCCTTCGTCGTTGATGTCGACCTTGGCGCCGGTGGTGGCGACGATCTCGCGGATCACCTTGCCGCCCGAACCGATCACTTCACGGATCTTGTCAGTCGGGATGGTGATGGTCTCGATCTTCGGAGCGAAGTCGCCGACCTCTTCACGCGGGGCGTCCATGGCCTTGTTCATTTCGCCGAGGATGTGCTCGCGGCCACCCTTAGCTTGAGCCAGGGCCTGCTCCATGATCGCGGGCGTGATGCCGGCGATCTTGATGTCCATCTGCAGCGAGGTCAGGCCTTCGCTGGTGCCGGCGACCTTGAAGTCCATGTCGCCCAGGTGATCTTCGTCACCCAGGATGTCCGACAGAACCGCGAAGCCGTCCTTTTCCAGGATCAGGCCCATGGCGATGCCCGAGACCGGACGGATCAGCGGCACGCCGGCGTCCATCATGGCCAGCGACGAACCGCAGACCGTGGCCATCGAGGACGAACCGTTCGACTCGGTGATCTCCGAGACCAGGCGGATCGTGTAGGGGAAGTCTTCCTTGGCCGGCAGCATCGGGCGCAGGGCGCGCCAGGCCAGCTTGCCGTGGCCGATTTCGCGGCGGCCCGGGCTGCCCATACGGCCGGTTTCACCGACGCTGTAGGGAGGGAAGTTGTAGTGCAGCAGGAAGGATTCCTTGTAGGTGCCTTCCAGGGCGTCGATGAACTGCTCGTCGTCGCCGGTGCCCAGGGTGGCGACCACGATCGCCTGGGTCTCGCCGCGGGTGAACAGGGCCGAGCCGTGGGTGCGCGGCAGGATGCCGACTTCACCCAGGATCGGGCGGACCTTGTCGACGGTGCGGCCGTCGATGCGGATGCCGGTGTCCAGGATCGAGCGACGGACGATGTCGGCTTCCAGTTCCTTGAAGACCGAGACCAGCTTCAGCGGGTCGATGCCGGCCGGGTTGGTGTCGCTCTTGGCGAAGGTCTCGATGGCCTTGGTCTTGGCGGCGCCCAGCGCGGCGACGCGGTCGCCCTTGGCTTGGATCTTGTAGGCGTCGGCCAGATCCTTGCCGACGGCCTTCTTCACTTCGGCCTTCAGGGCGTCGGTGTCTTCCGGCTGGAAGTCGAAGGGTTCCTTGGCGGCGTGTTCAGCCAGCTCGATGATCGCGTCGATCACCGTCTGCATTTCCTTGTGGGCGAAGTTGACGCCGCCCAGGACGATCTCTTCCGAGAGCTCCTGGATTTCGCTTTCGACCATCATCACGGCTTCGGTCGTACCGGCGACGACCAGGTCCATCTTGCTTTCCTTCAGCTCGTCGAGCGTCGGGTTCAGCACGTAGGCGCCGTCAACATAACCGACGCGCGCGGCGCCGATGGGGCCCATGAACGGGGCGCCCGACAGGACCAGCGCGGCCGAGGCGGCCACCATGCCCAGGATGTCGGGATCGTTCTCGAGGTCGTGCTGCAGCACGGTCACGACGACCTGGACTTCGTTCTTGAAGCCCTTGACGAACAGCGGACGGATCGGACGGTCGATCAGGCGGGAAACCAGGGTTTCCTTTTCCGACGGACGGCCTTCACGCTTGAAGAAGCCACCCGGGATCTTGCCGGCCGCGAAGGTCTTTTCTTGATAGTTGACCGTCAGCGGGAAGAAATCTTGACCGGGCTTGGCCTTCTTGGCGAACACGGCGGTGGCCAGAACGACGGTTTCGCCCATGGTGGCCAGAACGGCGCCGTCGGCTTGACGGGCGATACGACCGGTTTCGAGGACGAGCGTCTTGCCGCCCCACTCGATCGTCTTGCGCTTGATATCGAACATGTTTCGTCTTTCGGTTCCCGCGAGCGGATTCTCGTCGGGGCGGACAGGGGCGGACGGCCAAGCTTTGCAAAGCTTCTAGAGCCGGCCCGATGATCCTCATCCAGTTCGACAGGCGGGTTTGAGGACGTGAACCCTCGGACGGACGGACGGCGCCTTCCGGAGGAAGGAAACCGCTTTTGAACCTTCATGACGCCCGGCCTGTCTCGGGACGCCTGGTTCCAAATACAAGATCCGCCGCCCTGCTTGCGCGGGGCGGCGGACCTGGGTGTCTTAGCGGCGCAGACCCAGCCTTTCGATCAGGGTCTGGTAACGGGGGACGTCGGACTTCTTCTGGGGGGCGAGAAGCCGGCGACGCTGGGAAACCAGCTTCAGCAGGCCACGACGGCTGTGGTTGTCCTTCTTGTGCGTCTTGAAGTGCTCGGTCAGGTTCGAGATGCGTTCCGAGAGGATCGCGACCTGGACTTCAGCGCTGCCGGTGTCGCCTTCGGTGCGGGCGTGTTCGGCGATAAGAGCGCTCTTGCGCTCGAGAGTGATCGACATCGGATTGTCTCCGCTCAGGTGAGTTGGAAGACCCGCACCGGATTGAGCTTCCCGGCGCGCATCTCGCACAAGGCCACCAGTCTGTCGCCGGACATGGCGGAAACGGTGCGATCGCCGGGCGGAAGCTCGGCTTTCAGCGTTTCTACCTGCCTGGGAAGCAGGACGATGGCGCGTCCCTGTGCAAGCCGGAAGGCGTCTTCATCGGTCACGGCCAACGCCGGGATGTCGTCCAGCGCGGTCTCGACCGGAAGCAATGCCTCCGACAGCCGGGCCTCATAGCTCAAATTCTCGAGAGTTTCCAGCGATATCGAGGCGGCTTCGGTAAACCGGCCCACCCGCGTTCGGCGAAGCTCGGCGACATGACCGCAGGTTCCCAGCGCCTTGGCCAGATCGCGGACCACGGCGCGGACATAGGTGCCCTTGCCGCATTCCATCTCCAGGGTGACGTGGTCGGCGTCGGGACTTTCCGTGACCCGAAGCGCATGGATGTTGACCTTGCGGGTCGCCAGCTCGAACTCGACGCCGTCGCGGGCCAGGTCATAGGCGCGCTCGCCGTCGACCTTGATGGCCGAGAAGTTCGGCGGGATCTGATCGACCTCGCCGATGAAGGCGGGAAGCGCGGCCTCGACCTGCTCCACAGTCGGGCGGACGTCGGACGTCCCGGTCGTTTCGCCTTCGCGGTCCAGGGTCGTGGTGTCACGGCCCCAGGCGATGGTGAAGCGATAGGCCTTGTCGGCGTCCACCAGGAACGGAACGGTCTTGGTGGCCTCGCCCAGGGCGATCGGCAGGATGCCGGTGGCCAGCGGATCCAGCGTGCCGGCGTGACCGCCTTTCTGGGCGTTGAACGCGCGGCGCACGCGGGAGACGGCGGTCGTGGAGGTCAGGTCGTAGGGCTTGTCCAGGCAAAGCCAGCCCGAGATGGCGTCGCCCTTCTTGCGGCGGGCCATGGACTAGTCCTCGTCCCCATCGACGACATCGGACAGACGGCGGGTGTCCTGCTGGACGCGCGGGTCCAGGAACAGGGTGTCCATATAGGCCGCGGCGCTGAAGCTCTCGTCGTGGATGAACTTCAGGTCCGGCGTGAACTTCATGTCGATCGAGCGGCCCAGGCGCCCGCGCAGGAACTTCGAGACCCGGTTCAGGCCCTTGATGACCTCGGTGGTGTCCTCCCCCTTCAGGCCGGCGCCCAACGGCTCGACGAAGCAGACAGCGTGCTTGAGGTCGGGGCTCATCCGCACTTCGGAGACGGTGACCGAGACGCCGGTCAGCGCCTCGTCGGCCAGTTCTTCCTCGCGGAGGATCTCGACCAGGGCGTGGCGGATCAGCTCGCCGGCGCGGAGCTGGCGCTGCGAAGGGCCGGTCGGCGCCTTCTTCTTGTCGTCGGAATGGCGCTTCATGGCGCGGATATCCTTGTGGCCCGGCCGGCGGATCGAACGCCGGTGCGCGGGGAAAATCGGAAGGCGGGGTGTCTAGGCGCGTAACGCCCGAAAGTCCAGCCTAGCCCCGCGTTCTGTCCCGAAAGAACGCGATCACCTTGTCCCGCGCCTGCATCGTCCCGCTGTCGGGGATCGAACGGTGCAGGTGCAGGGTCAGCACCGAATGGGGGGCCATCGGCTGGCCGGGAGCGGCGTCCGCGTCGGCCAGTTCGACGACCTCGACATGATCGCCGAACTCGGCCTTGAGGCGGGCGATACGGGCGTCCGACACCAGCTTGTCGGACGTGAAGCGCAGGGCCAGCAGCGAAAGATTCTCATCCCGGAAACGCTTCCTGGCGCAGGCCAGTTCGGCCGCCGAGCAGTCCAGCCCGCCCTTGTCGGCCAGCGGCAGCGAGGGCTGGGACATCACCGGCGCGACCACGACTGGCTCAGTCATCATCGCCAGGGCGAAGCCGCCGGTGAAGCACATGCCGACTGCCCCGACGCCTTTGCCGCCGCACTCTTGGTGAGCCTTGCGCGCCAGGGCCCGCAGCCAGTCGACGATCGGACTGGACCGACCGTCCTTCCAGACCTTGAGTTCGCGCCGCACGCAGATGTTCTTGAGGATCTCGCCGATGGCGTAGCCGCGCGTGACCGGCTTGGCCGGCGTGCCGAACAGGCTGGGGCACCAGGCGCTGAGGCCGGCGTCGGCAAGGTCGCGGGCGAAGGCCAGGACGCCGGGATGCCGGCCCGGAACCTCGTGAATGACGATCACCGCCGGGCCGGAGCCGATGCGGTAGACCTCGCGCGTCCAGCGCCCGTCGTCGAAGTCGAAGCGCTCGAACCCCGCCAGATGGTCCATGTCAGCCCCCATTTCCCGATCAGGCTAGATCGGAGCGCTCGACATGGCGAGGGGTCAGCCAGGCTGGTTCATGTTGTCGGTCCAGTCCTCCATGGGATCGGGCCGGCGGCTGTCGGGCAGACGCCACTCGCCGCGATAGGTGAAGTCCAGGGTGCCGCAAAGACGGGCCTTGTCCTTGGCTTTCGGATCGTCGCCGAACGCCTGGATGCGCAGATCGCGGCGGATGGCGATGGTGCTGAACGACAGCCACAGACGCGTCGAGCCTGGGCAGAAGGCGCGGACATAGACCTTGCCCTGGGCGGCCTTGGCGTCGACCTCGAACAGCGCGGCGCCGGCGTCGACGCCGTCCATGGCCGCGAGACCGCCCGGACCCAGGTCCTTCTGGCGCCCGCTCGACAGGCGCGCCTCGGCCGGCACGCCGGTGGCCAGGACCTTCAACGGCCGGCCCGTCCCCAGCAGACCCTGGTTGAACAGGACGGTCACGCCGGCGCCGGTCAGCCGCTTGGCGTCCGGCGAAATCGGGTCGTACGAGAACATCCGCTGCTCGGCCTGAGCCGCCGAGGCCGCCAGCAGCAGGACGGCGCCGAGGATCGCCGTCTTCATCGCTTCAGATAGAGATTGGCCGCCTGCTGGTCGAAGCTGGACAGCCGCCAGCGGTCGCCCTCGCGGGTGAAGGTCAGCATGCAGGGGCCGTCCTTCTTGGCCGCGCAGACCCGGCCGTCGCCGGTGGGTCGCAGCGTGCTGGCGATCGCCACCCGGCCCGGGATCGGACGATCTGGGGTGTAGCCGTAATAGGTGGCGGCGGCGTGGAAGGTCTCGGGCCGGATCAGCGCCTCGCCGGCGACGTCCGCCAGGGGTCCTGCGGCGAGGGCCGCCAGCGCCATGACACCGTTGCTCTGCCCGCCGCGCTGGCGGGCCTCGGCCATCAGCCGCGCCTCGATCTGGCCCTTCAGCGCCCGGCGGTCGACATGGGCGTCGAAGGTCGGCCGGTCGTTGTCGCGGATCGCCACCAGCAGGTCGTGGACGTCGCCGGCGGCGTCGAGGCGGGTGGTGGTCGCACAGGCGCCCAGCGAACCGGCAACGAGGGTCAGGGCGATGAGAGCTTTAAAGCGCATGGAAAAATCCGTAGCCCGCGATTGGGGCGATTTCCAGTCTGGGTTAGCCCGGCAGAACCTCGACGCCCCGTCGGCGAGCGGCGGCAGCCAGTTTCATATCGAGAGTCAGCAAGGTCGCGCCCAGGCGTAACGCCAGTTCCAAATAGGCGGCGTCATAGACGGTGAGCTCCTCTTCACGCGAAAGCGTCAAGATCTCGGTCCAGGCAAGAGCATCCGCATGCGGATCGACTGCGATCGATACCCGCGCCAGGTCATTCAGCGAAGTGTCCACGAAACCCGGCGTCACCACACCCTTTCGGACAAGGGTCCGAAAGACGTTGGCGACTTCCAGCCGCCACAGCGAAGGAACCCAGATCGGCCGCTCGCCAACATGGATCATGGCGGCCTGCGCCTCGGCCGTCCTGTGCTCCATGACCACCGTGGCAACCGTCAATGAGGCATCGAGGACGATCGTCAACGACGGCCTTCATCTATGAGATCGCGGATGGATAGCCCCCCCAACGAAACAGTCTTGGAGCGTGCGAAAATCCGCTTCAACGCCTCGTCCCGCGCTTGCGCCTCGTCGGTCGACATTGGGCGATGCAGCAAAATGCTCCCCTCCCTGATCTCCATCTCGACCGGCTCTCCCGTAAGCCCGGCCGCTTGGACAATCTCATCCGGCACGGTTAGGCCCACACCGGGGGTCGCGACGATGATCTTGCTCATGGCGGATCTCCTGCCTGGCGATCGTGCCACAAACACCCGCGTGAGTCGAAAGCCCCAAAAGACAAAGGGCGCGGACCTTGCGATCCGCGCCCTTCAGCTTTTCGATTCTGCAACAGCCCTAGTCGAGCTGGCGCTTGATCTCTTCGACGGTGAAGCACTCGATGGTGTCGCCGACCTTGATGTCCTGGAAGCCCGCGAACATCATGCCGCACTCCTGACCGACCGGCACTTCGTTGACTTCGTCCTTGAAGCGCTTGAGCGTCTGCAGGGTGCCCAGTTCCAGAACGACGATGTCGTTGCGGATGATCCGGACCTTGGCGCCCTTGCGGACCACGCCTTCGGTGACCTTACAGCCGGCGACCTTGCCGATCTTGGAGATGTCGAAGGCTTGCAGCACTTCGGCGTTACCCAGGAAGGTTTCACGCTGGATCGGGGCCAGCATGCCCGAGAGCACGCCTTTGATGTCGTCCAGCAGGTCGTAGATGATCGCGTAATAGCGGATCTCGACCCCTTCGCGTTCGGCCAGGGCCCGCGCCTGCGCCGAGGCGCGGACGTTGAAGCCGATGACCGGCGCGCCGGCGCCCTTGGCCAGCATGACGTCGCTTTCGCTGATCGCGCCGGCGCCCGACAGGATGATCCGCGCGCGGACCTCGTCGGTCGACATCTTGTCCAGCGAACCGATGATCGCTTCGGCCGAACCCTGCACGTCGGCCTTGATGACCAGCGGCAGTTCTTTCAGCTTCTTGTCCTGCAGCTTGGCCATCATGTCGGCCATCGAAGCGCCGGCGCCCACCGGGGCCAACGACTTCTCGCGCTTCAGGCGGATGCGGTACTCGGTCAGCTCGCGAGCGCGGGCTTCGTTCTCGACCACGGCGAAGGCGTCGCCCGGCGAGGGCACGCCGTCCAGGCCGAGGATCTCGACCGGGGTGGCGGGACCGGCTTCGGTCAGCTGCTCGTTGCGCTCGTTCAGCAGGGCGCGAACCCGGCCGAACTGGCTGCCGGCGACGACGATATCGCCGCGCTTCAGCGTGCCGCGGTTGACCAGGACGGTCGAGACGGCGCCGCGCCCCTTGTCCAGCTTGGCCTCGATCACCACGCCGTCGGCGGTGCGGTCGGGGTTGGCCTTCAGGTCCAGCACTTCGGCCTGCAGCAGGATGCCTTCCAGCAGTTCGTCCAGGCCGGTGCGGGCCTTGGCCGAGACCTCGATCAGCTGAGTGTCGCCACCCAGGCTTTCGACGACGATCTCGTGCTGCAGCAACTCGTTGACCACGCGGGTCGGATCCGAGCCCGGCTTGTCCATCTTGTTGACGGCGACGATGATCGGCACCTCGGCGGCCTTGGCGTGTTTGATCGCCTCGATCGTCTGGGGCATGACGCCGTCGTCACCGGCCACCACCAGCACGACGATGTCGGTGATGTTGGCGCCGCGAGCGCGCATCGACGAGAACGCGGCGTGGCCGGGCGTGTCGAGGAACGTCACGCGCTGGCCGTCCTTCAGGCGAACCTGATAGGCGCCGATGTGCTGGGTGATGCCGCCGTGTTCGCCGGCCGCCACGTCCGTGGAGCGCAGGGCGTCGAGCAGGCTGGTCTTGCCGTGGTCGACGTGACCCATGATCGTCACGACCGGAGGACGCGCCTCCAGGTGATCGTCGTGATCGTCCGCGCCGATGAAGCCTTCTTCGACGTCGGCTTCCGACACGCGCTTGACGGTGTGGCCGAATTCGGTGGCCACCAGCTCGGCGGTGTCATTGTCGATGACGTCGTTGATCTTCAGCATCACGCCCTGACGCATCAGGAACTTGATGATGTCGACGCCGCGCACGGCCATCCGGTTGGACAGTTCCTGCACGGTGATGACGTCGGGAATGACGACTTCACGCGCGACGCGGGCCTGTTCGGCCACACCGCCACGGCGCTTTTCCTTTTCACGTTCACGCGCCCGGCGGACCGAGGCGAGCGAACGCATCCGGTCGGCGGAATCCCCGTCGCCGGCCACGGCCTGGATGGTCAGGCGACCTTCGCGGCGCTGCGGGGCGCCCTTGTCGCGCGACTCGGCCGTGTTCGGCGCTTTCGCGGTCTTGCGACGATCGTCGTCCTCGTCCGGACGGCGGCCGACTTCGCCGCCGGGACGCGGAGCCGAGCGCATGGCGCGCTGGATTTCCGGGGTCGCCGGAGCCGAAGCGGGAACGCCGGGACGCGGACCGCGCGGCGGACCGCCGGGACCACGGGCGCCCGGAGCCGGACGCGGCGCGAGGGCCGAGTAGCGGACGGTCTGTTGCGGACGATCGCCTTGCGGACGGTCACCGCCGCGGTCGCCGCCTTGGGGACGGTCGCCGCGATAGCCGCCGCGATCGCCCTGCGGACGATCACCTTGCGGACGATCACCGTCGGGGCGCGGACCGCGCGGACGGTCGCCCTCGGGACGGGGAGCCCGTTGACCGAAGTTGGCGCCGGCGTCGGGACGCGGCGCGCGCTGGTTGAACGGACGGTCGCCCTGCGGGGCCGGACGATAGGTCGTGGTGCTGGAGCGGTCGTCGCGACGGTCGCGGCTGGGCTCGTAGGTGCGGGTCTGGCCCGGAGCCGACGGACGCTGCGCTTCGTTGCGCGGACCATCGTGACGCGGGGCGTCCTGACGGGGCCCATCCTGACGGGGGGCGTCCTGGCGCGGAGCCTCGGCGCGCGGCGCGGCCGGCGCTTGCGCCTGGGTCACGGGGCGCTGGACTGGTGCAGCCGGAGCAGGAGTAGGGGCCGCCGGCGCAGCGGGCGCGACCGGAGCCTGAGCCTGAACGGGCGGCGGCGGAGGCGGTGCGGCGGCCGCGCGTTCGGCCGCGGCCTTGGCGGCGGCTTCACGTTGAGCGGCTTCCTGAGCGGCGCGAGCGCGGGACTCGGCGGCGGCCTGGTCGGCAGCCTGACGGGCCTGGTTTTCGCGAGCGGCGTCGACGACGCGCTGACGCGCGCGCAGTTCTTCCTGCGACAGACCACCGGCCGAACCGCCACCGCCCGAGCCGCCTTGCGACTGCGAGCGCGGCGGCGGGGCGTCGTGACGACGCTCGGCCGAAGACGGCGCGGCGAGATTGCCGCTTGCTTGCGCATGCGGACGCGTGCGCTTGGTTTCAACCACCACCGTCTTGGTCCGGCCGTGGCTGAAGCTTTGCTTCACGACCCCGGCGCTCACCGAGCCCTGGCGGGGCTTCAGCGTCATCGGGGGTCGATTGCCGGGGCGGCCGTTTTCGTTCTCGTCGCTCATGCGCTCGCTTGTACTTCCGCCGGGCGGTACCCGGCTAAAAAAACCGTTCTTTCCATGTGAGAAAGGGGCCTGGACGTACCTGCCGAAACAAGCGCGTTTCCCGACCCTTCACTCACGGACGCAGCCCGGATGACTACGCCCCACGTCGAAGATTCTAGAGTCTTTCGATCGCATCGACCGCTCGGTGCGGTCGAAAAACTCTAGAGCCTGTTCTTGACCAGCTAAGTTGGCCGGGGGCTACAGGCTGGCCCCGATTTAGTCCGGAAGCTCGTCAGACTTCCTGTCCTCACGCCCGCTCGTCGCCCAGTCAGGCGGTGAGAGCGGCCGGAAGCCTGATAAACGCTCGACGTCCAAAGTCCATCGATCGATGCCAGGCCCGGCGAGGAGCGCCGTGTGTATCACATTCTCCCCGCCTAAGGCCAAACCCAATTCATCCGAACTGAAAGCCCCCAGCAAACGGGGCGGTCTGGCGGCCTTGCGGGCGGCGGAAAGGATCTTGCGGCGACCGTCTTCGGCGCTGTCCGACGCCTCGATCAGCCAGGCGACCTTGCCCGTGGCGAGGGCGGCGACCACCTTTTCGAAGCCAGAGATAATGGTCCCGGCCTTGCGCGCAAGACCCAGGCTGTCCAGCACGCGCCTGGCCAGCAGCGCCTCGACCTGATCGGCCAGATCCGCCGGCGCGGTCAGCTTGGCCTTGGCGGAGCGCGAAAAGAGACCCTTCTTAGCCGCCATCGTCACGGACTCGCGGTCCGCGCCGACCCAGATCCCCCGGCCCGGCAGCTTGCGGGCGACGTCCGGCACGACCACGCCATCCGGTCCCGCCACGAAGCGGACCAGGCGCGCCTCGTCCGTCGCTTCGCCCAGGACGATGTCCTTGCGCAGGCGATGGGCTTCGGCGTGGGTCTTGGGAGCGGCGGGTTCGGTCATGATCTTTCTGGAATAGCGAACGGCCCCGCGGATTGCTCCGCGAGGCCGCCATTCAACGCTCGAAGGCGCTTAGGCCTTTTCTTCCGGGGCTTCTTCTTCCGAAGCCGGCTCTTCAGCGGCGGCCTCTTCGGCCTCGCCTTCGAATTCGGCTTCAGCTTCGCCCTCGAACTCGGCTTCAGCCTCGGCTTCGACCTCTTCGTATTCCGGTTCCGGCGGGGCTTCGACCCAGCCCATGATGATGCGGGCGCGCATGATCAGGGCTTCGGCGTCTTCCGGCGACAGGTTGAAGCTTTCCAGGATGCCCGGCTCGCGCACGCGCTCGCCGCCCTTGTTCTCGAACCAACCGCGCATGTCGTCGGGGACCAGACCGGCGAAGTCCTCGACGGTCTTCACGTCGCCTTCGCCCAGGGCCACGGCCATGGCCAGGGTCACGCCCTCGATGGCCAGGACCTCGTCCTGCACGCCCAGCTCGACGCGCTTGGCGTCCAGGGCGGCGGCTTCCTTTTCCAGGAATTCGCGGGCGCGGGCCTGCAGTTCCTCGGCGGTTTCGTCGTCGAAGCCTTCGATCGAGCCGATTTCGTGCGGCTCGACATAGGCCACGTCTTCCACCGCGGCGAAGCCCTCGGTGACCAGCAGCTGGGCGATGACCTCGTCGACGTCCAGGGCTTCCTGGAACAGCGCCGTGCGCTCGGAGAACTCGCGCTGGCGGCGCTCGCTCTCCTGGCTCTCGGTCATGATGTCGATCTGCCAGCCGGTCAGCTGCGAGGCCAGGCGGACGTTCTGGCCGCGGCGGCCGATGGCCAGCGACAGCTGCTCGTCCGGCACCACGACTTCGACGCGCTCGTCTTCCTCGTCCATGACGACCTTGGAGACTTCGGCCGGCGCCAGGCCGTTGACGATGAAGGTGGCCTCGTCTTCCGACCACTGGATGATGTCGATCTTCTCGCCCTGCAGCTCGGCCACGACCGCCTGCACGCGCGAACCGCGCATGCCGACGCAGGCGCCGACGGGGTCGATCGAGCCGTCGTTCGAGATGACGGCCATCTTGGCGCGCGAACCCGGGTCGCGGGCCACGGCGCGGATCTCGATGACGCCGTCGTAGACTTCCGGCACTTCCTGGGCGAACAGCTTGGCCATGAAGCCGCCGTGGGCGCGGCTCAGCATGATCTGCGGGCCCTTGGTCTCGCGACGGACGTCGTAGATGTAGGCGCGGATGCGGTCGCCGACGTTGAAGTTCTCGCGCGGGATCGACTGGTCGCGGCGCATGATGCCTTCGCCGCGGCCCAGGTCGACGATGACGTTGCCGTACTCGACGCGCTTGACGCTGCCGTTGACGATCTCGCCGACGCGATCCTTGTACTCTTCGTGCTGACGCTCGCGCTCGGCTTCGCGAACCTTATGCATGACGACCTGGCGGGCCATCTGGGTCTGGACGCGGCCGATCTCGAACGGCGGCAGGACTTCTTCGTAGACCTTGCCGATCTCGGCGTCGCGCCAGGTGCGCTTGGCGATCGACAGCTGGACCTTGCCGATCTCGCCTTCGAGTTCGGTATCGTCGGCGACGACCTCGATCACGCGCTTCTGCGTCATCTCGCCGGTGCGCGGGTCGATCTTGACGCGGATGTCGTGCTCGGCGCCGTAGCGGGCGCGCGCGGCTTTCTGCAGGGCGTCCTCGATGGCCTCGATGACGACTTCCTTCTCGATGCTCTTTTCACGCGCGACGGCGTCGGCGATCTGCAGGAGTTCGAGCCGGTTGGCGGAGATGCCGATGGCCATGGTCAGTCCTCTTCACTTTCGGACAGGTCTTCGTTGTCGGATTGGATGCGCGCGGCGCGCTGCTTGGCGCCCCGCTCCATCAAGGTGTCGGTCATGACGAGCTTGGCGTCGATGATCCAGGCGAAGGGGAAGTAGACGGTGACGTCGTCCTCGCCCTCGATGTTCAGGCCCACCTGGTCGTCTTCGATACCGGCCAGCTCCCCCTTAAAGCGCTTGCGGCCCTCGGCCACGCGGTCGAGTTCGATGCGGGCCTCCAGGCCGGCATAGTCGTCGAAGTCCTTCAGGCGGGTCAGCGGACGGTCGATGCCGGGGCTGGAAACTTCAAGCGTATATTCGCCGGTGATCGGATCGGCAGGATCGAGAATTTCCGAGAACCCTCGCGACAGGCGCGCGCAGTCCTCGACATTCATGTCGCCGCCGCTGCCGTCTTCCTGCAGCGGATGCTCGGCCATGATCTGCAGGCGACGCTGCTCGGCGCCGCCCATCAGGCGCAGGCGAACGATCTCGTAGCCGAGGGCCTCCGCCACGGGATCGAGCATCTCGATCAGGTCACGATCTTCCTGCGTCTTGCCGCGCACGTTCTCTCAACTCACTCGGGGCCGCGGTCCATCTGAGCAGAACGACGGCCAAACAAAAAGCGGCAGCCTTTCGGGCCGCCGCTCGAAAGCGCCATCTAGCGCTGACGGACGATGTAGGACGGTTTATAGGCGACTGCACTTGGCTTGTCGACTCTCCGGGGCGAAATCTCCGACACCGGCTTCCGCGCCGCAGCAATTTTAGCCTATAGAAGCCCCGCGCAGGCCGCCTCCCCGCGGTCCTTCAAGATCAAAAAGAGTCACAATGGACCTTTCCAAGATTCCGACCGGCGAGAACCCGCCTTACGATCTCAACGCCATCATCGAAATCCCGCAGGGCGGCGAGCCGGTGAAGTACGAGATCGACAAGGCCAGCGGCGCCCTGATGGTCGACCGCTTCCTGCACACGGCGATGTTCTATCCGGCCAACTACGGCTTCATCCCGCACACCCTGGCCGACGACGGCGACCCGGCCGACATCATGGTCGTGGGGCCGACCCCGGTGGTGCCCGGCGCGATCATCCGCTGCCGCCCGATCGGCACCCTGATGATGGTCGACGAGGCCGGCTCGGACGAAAAGATCCTGGCCGTGCCGGTCGACAAGCTGCACCCGTTCTACACCGGCGTGTCCAGCTGGCGCGACCTGCCCACCATCCTGACCGAGCAGATCGCCCACTTCTTCCAGCACTACAAGGATCTGGAAAAGGGCAAGTCGACCAAGATCAGCGGCTGGGCCGACATCGACGAGACCGCCGACATCATCCGCACGGCGATCAAGCGCTACAACGAGACGTACTGAGTTGCGAAGGGCCGGCGGAAACGCCGGCCCTTTTCAGTTTCAGGCCCGGATGAAGTCCAGGAACACCGGGGCGCAGTCGCCCAGCTTCTTTTCCTCGTAGCGCGTGGTGACGTGATCGGCCGGGATCGCGTTGCGGTCGGCCGCCTCGTCGGCGAAGCGGAAGTTCGGATCGGCCAGCACGCGCTCGGTCGTCCACTCGCCGTAGTCGGCCCAGTCGGTGGCGAACCGCAGGCGACCGCCTGGCTTCAGCACGCGGGCCAACCTGGCGACGAACTCCGGCTGGATCAGGCGGCGCTTGTTGTGGCGCGCCTTGTGCCAGGGGTCGGGGAACATGATGAACACCCGGTCCAGGCACCCGTCGGGCAGCCAGTCCACGACATCGCGGGCGTCGCCCTCGTGGATGCGCACGTTCTTGAGCGCCTGCTCCTCGACGTGACGCACGGCGCTGGCCACGCCGTTGACGAACGGCTCGGCGCCGATCACCAGCGTCTCGGGCGCCCGGCCGGCCTGCTCGGCCATGTGCTCGCCGCCGCCAAAGCCGATCTCCAGCCAGACAGCCTGGGCGTCCGGCATCAGGTCCAGCGGCTGGAACGGCCCCTGCGGCACGGCGATCTCGGGCAGCAGGGTGTCGAGCAGGGCCTGCTGGCGGGGCTTCACCGGGCGCGACTTCAGACGGCCGAACGAGCGCAGCGGGCCATGGGGTTGCGTGGGATTGGTCATGGGGCGGCGTCTTAGAGCGTTGAGCGGGAAATGAAAACGGGCTCCGACCCGTGAGGATCGGAGCCCGCTTCGAGAAGGGTCGAAGAGTAAGGCTTACGCCAGACCCTTCAGCTCGCCCACGAGGTCGGTCTTCTCCCACGAGAAGCCGCCTTCGTTGTCCGGCGTGCGGCCGAAGTGGCCGTAGGCGGCGGTGCGGGCGTAGATCGGACGGTTCAGCTGCAGGTGCTCGCGGATGGCGCGCGGGGTGGCGCCGCCGATCAGTTGCGGCAGGGCCTTTTCCAGCACCGCCGGATCCACCTTGCCGGTGCCGTGCAGGTCGACGTGGAACGAGACCGGCTGAGCCACGCCGATCGCATAGGCGATCTGGATGGTGCAGCGGTCGGCCAGGCCCGAGGCCACGACGTTCTTGGCCAGGTAGCGACAGGCATAGGCCGCCGAACGGTCGACCTTGGTCGGATCCTTGCCCGAGAACGCGCCGCCGCCGTGCGGGGCCGCGCCGCCGTAGGTGTCGACAATGATCTTGCGGCCGGTGACGCCGGCGTCGCCGTCCGGACCGCCGATCTCGAAGCGACCGGTCGGGTTGACCAGCCACTGCGTCTTCTTGGTGATCAGGCCGTCCGGGAAGATCGGCAGGATGTGCGGCTTGATCAGGTCCAGCACACGTTTGGAGGTCGCGGCCTTGCCGTCGATCTTCTTCTTGTGCTGGTGCGACACCACGATCGACACGACGCGGGTCGGACGGCCGTTGCCGTCATACTCCAGGGTCACCTGGCTCTTGGCGTCGGGCTCCAGCTCCGACAGCTCGCCGCTGTGACGCAGCTCGGCCAGGCGCTTGAGGACATTGTGGCTGTACTGCAGCGTGGCCGGCATCAGCTCCGGAGTCTCGGTGCTGGCGTAGCCGAACATGATGCCCTGGTCGCCGGCGCCTTCGTCCTTCTTGTCGCTGGCGTCCACGCCCTGGGCGATGTGCGCCGACTGGCCGTGCAGGTAGTTGGCGAACTTGGCCTTCTCCCAGTGGAAGCCCTTCTGTTCGTAGCCGATATCCTTGATGGCGGCGCGAACCTTGGGCTCCAGGGACTTCAGGATGTCCTTGGTCAGCTCCTTGTTGGCCTTCTTGTCGCCATCCGGCTTGCCGGCGCGGACTTCACCGGCCAGCATGATGCGGTTGGTGGTGACCAGGGTCTCGCAGGCGACGCGCGCCTCGGGGTCAGCCGTCAGGAAGGCGTCGACGACGGTGTCGCTGATCCGGTCAGCGACCTTGTCGGGGTGGCCTTCGGAAACGCTCTCGCTGGTGAAGATGTAGGACGAACGGCTCAAGAGACAGCTCCGGTCATGACACGCGCGGACGGATGACCGTCCCATTCGGCGTCCAGTTAGACCGAAACCATATAAAGATATGTTTATGCGAGCAAGCCAGAGAACCTGCGACCGCCCTTAGAATCCGCGGATTTCACGCAAAATCCGCGGTTTTTAGTCGTTTAGGCCGCCCTGAGACTCTTCCTCGGCCATCGAGCGGACCAGATCGAGGATCCGTCGGCGCACCTTGGCGCGGCTGATGCGCGGAAACACGGTGGCCAGCTCCAGCCCCTCGTCGGTCATCAGGAAGTCGTGGACGAAGGCGTCGCCGGTCTCGGACATCCCGGTGTTGGCGTCGACCAGGCCCTCGAAGAAATAGCCCACCGGCGATTGCAGGCTCTTGGCGATCTCATACAGCTTGCTGGCGCTGACCCGGTTGGCCCCGCGCTCGTATTTCTGGATCTGCTGGAAGGTCAGGCCCAGGTCGTCGGCCAGACGTTCCTGGCTGACGCCCAGGATTTTCCGGCGCATGCGGATGCGCGCCCCGACGTGAAGGTCGACGGGGTTGGGGTGACGCTCGGTATCCGCAGACTCGCTCATACGCACGCTTAATCGCTGAAATTGCGATTTTAATTCAACTCAAGTCGGCCGTGCGTGCAATAGAGAATGAGTTTTTACCTGCCTTCAGGCGAACTGACGCAACCGCAGATATCAGTAGAAGGGCCCAAAACGGCCAATCCCCTAAGTTATCGAACGGTGTAGACTCCCCCACCCCCGGTATAAGCGAATCGATCACTCCACCTGTGCCTAGATCCAGGCGGGCGCCGGGGATGATTCGACCGCGCGCGTCGATCACCGCACTCACGCCGGTGGGCGTGGCGCGCAAGATCGGGCGGGCGCTCTCGATGGCGCGATAGCTGGCCAGGTTCAGGTGCTGCAAGGGACCCGAGGTCACCCCGAACCAGGCGTCGTTCGAGACATTGATCAGCACCCGGACATTGGGGTCCTTGCGGGCCAAGCCGGGGAACAGGCTCTCGTAGCAGATCAGCGGCTGGACCAGCAGGTTGGGCAGCACCCGCAGCGGCGCGGGGCGCGGGCCGGTCTCGAAGCCGTCGCCCAGGTGGGCCATGCTCTTGAAACCGATCGCGGTCAGGAAGGCGTCGGCCGGCAGGTACTCGCCGAACGGCACCAGCCGGTGCTTGTCATAGATCCCGACCACCTCGAGATCGTCGGCCGTGCGGCGCAGGGCGGCCAGGCTGTTGTAGTAGATCGGCTTGTCGAGCGGGCCATCCTGGCGATAGCCGCCGATCAGCAAGGTCTGGCCCGGCTGCAGGGAATCGGCGATCGCCTTGCGGGTCCAGATCGCGGGAGCCAGGACCTCGTTGAGCGAGGCCGGCAGCGCGCCCTCGGGCCAGATGACGATGTCGGCTGGCTTGCCGGCATAGGGCTTGGCCGTCAGCGAGACATAGGACTGCACGATCTGGGCGAAGCGGACGGGATCCCACTTCAGGTCCTGCTGGATGTCGGCCTGGACGATCCGGACGGTGATCGGCGCGCCCTGCGCCGTCGGTCGGGCGATGGCGACCGCGCCGTAGGCGTAGAGGCCCGCCAGACCTGCGGCCGCCGCGCCCAGCGCGACCTTGCCGGCCTTTCCCTGCCGCCAGACGGCGGGGGCGGCGGCGATGGCCAGGGTGATCCAGGTCAGGCCATAGGCGCCGACCAGGGCGGCGGCCTGGGACGGCAGGCTGCCCGCCTTCCAGGTCTCGCCCGGCAGGTTCCAGGGAAAACCGGTCAGCACGTGACCGCGCGCCCATTCCAGGGCGGCGAACACGCCGGCGAAGGTCAGGACCCGCCAGGCGCTCTTGGGGGCCAGGGGGCTTTGGGGACTGACAAGACGGTAGAGAACACCAGCCAGACCCCAGAACAGCGCCAGGCCGCCGGCCATGGCCCCGATCGCGAACGGGGCCATCCAGCCCTGGTTGGCGGCGTCGACCATGAAGGCCTCGCCCAGCCACCAGGTGCCCAGGCCGAAATAACCCACGCCTGCCAGCCAGCCGCGCCAGAAGGCCGAGCGCAGCGGCTTTTCCGTGTGGGCGTCGTCCAGCAGGTGAAGCAGCAGGGCGTAGCCCAGCAGGCCCGGCAGCACACCGAACGGCGGATGGGCCAGGGCGGCGGCGAGACCCGAGAGCAACGCCAGCAGCGGCCCGCTCCAGGGCCGCGTCCGAAAGCGGGTCCAGGCTGCGATCACGAGGCGGCGGCGTCCGCGGTGACAGGCTCGATCACGGCCTGGGGCGCGGGACGCACCCGGACGCGGCGGATGCGGCGCTGGTCGACCTCGAGCACCTCGAACAGATAACCGTCGGGGTGGACCACGATCTCGCCCCGCTGCGGCACCTGGCCGGCCAGGGCGACCACGAGGCCGGCGACCGTGTCGATGTCCTCGTCCAGGTCGGCCGGCGCCAGGGCGCGGCCCAGAGCGGCTTCCAGCTCTTCCAGCGGCGCGCGGGCGTCGGCGTCGAACAGCCCGCCGGGGCGAGCGATGACCCCGGCCACGGCGACGGCGTCATGCTCGTCGTCGATTTCGCCGACCACCGCCTCGATCAGGTCTTCCATCGACACCAGACCGTCGGTGCCGCCGAACTCGTCGATGACCAGGGCCATGTGGATGCGCTTGGTGCGCATGCGCAGCAACAGGTCGGCGGCCTTCATCGAGGCCGGCACATACAGCGCGTCGCGGCGCAGGGCGTTCAGGATCTGGTCGCCGGGGGCCGGCGTCGCCTCGTCGTCGGCCAGCAGGCGGAAGACGTCCTTGATGTGGACGACGCCGACCGGCGCATCCAGGTTCTCGTCGTAGATCGGCATCCGGGTGTGTTCGGCCTCGGCGAACCGGGCCACCACCGCCTCGAACGGCGTGGTCAGCTCGACCGCCACGATGTCGATGCGCGGGGTCATCACGTCGGCGACGCGCAGGGTCTGAAAGGCCTCGGCCTGATCGACCATGTTGAGCGCGCTGGCCGCGGCCTTCACCTTTTTGGAGGGCCGCAGGGGCTCCGCGCCCAGGGCGATCAGCTGCTTGCCGATACGCCGAAGAAACGCCCGCACGCCCCGGCTTTTTTGAGTCGGCGCGGCGGGCTGTGGACTGGGGTCGTCGCTGGGCATGGCCCGTTAGCGTTCCTCTGCATCCCCGGCATAAGGGTCTGGAACGTCCAGGCCCGCCAGGATCTCACGTTCGAACGACTCCATCGCCTCGGCGTCAGCGTCGTTCTCGGGATCGTATCCTAAGAGATGTAGCACGCCATGCGCCACCAGATGTTGCAGGTGGTGAGCCAGCGATTTGTTCTGCTCGGCCGCTTCGCGCGCGCAGACGCCATAGGCCAGGGCGATGTCGCCGATCTGGCCTTCCGGATTGGCCTCAGGTCCCTTGGGCGACGGGAAGGACAGGACGTTGGTCGCATAGTCCTTCTGGCGGAAGTCGCGGTTGAGGGCCTGAACGCTGTCATCGTCGGTCAGCAGGATCACGATCCCCTGGCCTTCGATGTCCTCGTGGGCGTCCAGCACGGCCTGGGCCGCGCGCCAGACCAGGGCCTCGGCCTCCGGCGCGGCGGCCGTCCCGGCTTCGTCCTCGATCTCGATGTCTACGGTGATGGTCATGTCACCGGGGTGTATTCTGCGCCGCGTCGGCGTCATAGGCCTTTACGATCCGCTCGACGAGCGGGTGGCGCACGACGTCGGCCGCGGTGAAGCGCGAGACCGATACGCCCTCGACCCCTTCCAGGATCGACACGGCGTGGGCCAGGCCCGAATCCCGCGGATTGAGCAGATCGACTTGGGTCGGGTCGCCGGTGACGACCATGCGCGCGCCCTCGCCCAGGCGGGTCAGGACCATCTTCATCTGCAGGCGCGAGCAGTTCTGGGCCTCGTCAACGATGACGAAGGCGTGCGCCAGCGTGCGGCCGCGCATGAAGGCGATCGGGGCGACCTCGATCTCCAGCTTCTCGCGGCGGCGGCGCAGCTGGTCGGCGCCCATGATGTCGGTCAGAGCTTCCCAGACCGGGGCCATGTAGGGGTCGACCTTCTCGTTCAGGTCGCCCGGCAGGAAGCCCAGCTTTTCGCCGGCCTCGACGGCGGGACGGGTGACGATCAGGCGATCGACCTCGCCGCGCAGCAGCATGCCGGCGCCGTGGGCCACGGCCAGGAAGGTCTTGCCGGTGCCGGCCGGACCCAGGCCAAAGCTCAGCGGATAGCTGGCCATGGCCTCCATGTAGCGGGCCTGGCCCTTGGTCTTGGGCGAGACATTGCCCTTGCGCACCGCGCGGGGCGAGGCCTGGCCGCCGGTCTCCTGCGAACTGCCGATGGCGATGCGGACATCGGCCTCGACCACTTCCTCGCCGGCGTCGGCGCGATCGGCCAGGCTTTGCAGCACCCGCTTGGCGCCGGTGCGGCCGCGCGCGTCGCCGGTGATGGTGACGCCGCCGCCCGGCGTCTCGATCAGGACCTTGAAGGCGTCTTCGACCAGGGCGGCATGGCGGCCGCTGGGGCCGGAAACAGCGTGGACCGCGTCGTCGGACAGCGGCAGGAACTCAGGGGTGCGGCTCAAGCGGACTCCAGAATGGGAGAGGTTTCCAGCACGCCGCCCAGGCTCATCTTGGCGGCGCTGTCGATACGGACAGGAACGATCGTCCCGATCAGGCTTTCGGGGCTTTCGCAGTGGACGGCCTGCAGATATGGGCTGCGACCCACGATCTGGCCAGGGTGGCGGCCGGCTTTCTCGAACAGCACCGGCATGGTCTTGCCGACCTGGCTGATATTGAAGGCCCGCTGCTGGTCGTCCAGCAGCTGGTCCAGGCGCTCCAGGCGCTCGGCCTTGACCGTCTCGTCGACCTGGCCGGGCATGGCCGAAGCCGGCGTCCCAGGACGCCGCGAATATTTGAACGAGAACGCCGAGGCGAAGCCGACTTCGCGGACCAGCTCCAGGGTCTTTTCGAAGTCGCCGTCGCGCTCGCCGGGGAAGCCGACGATGAAGTCGCCGCTCATGGCGATGTCGGGACGCGCGGCGCGGATCTTCTCGATCAGCTTCACATAGCTCTCGGCCGTGTGGTCGCGGTTCATGGCCTTGAGGATCTTGTCGCTGCCCGCCTGCACCGGCAGGTGCAGATAGGGCATCAGCTCCGGCAGCTCGCCGTGGGCCTCGATCAGATCCTCGCCCATGTCGCGCGGGTGGCTGGTCGTGTAGCGGATACGGTCCAGGCCATCGATCTTCGCCAATTGGCGCACCAGCTTGGCGAGCGTCGAACCGTCGCCGTCGTAGGCGTTGACGTTCTGACCCAGCAGGGTGACCTCGCGCACGCCCTTGCCAGCCAATTGCTTGGCTTCCTCGACGATGTCGCCCACCGGCCGCGACCACTCGCCGCCGCGGGTGTAGGGCACCACGCAGAAGGTGCAGAACTTGTCGCAGCCCTCCTGCACGGTCAGGAACGCGGTGACCCCGGTCACGTGGCGCTCGGCCGGCAGGGCGTCGAACTTCTCGTCGGCGGCGAAGTCGGCGGCCAGGCGCTCGCCGGTCGCGCGGTGGGCGCGGGCGATCAGCTCGGGTAGCTGGTGATAGGCCTGTGGCCCGACGACCAGATCCACCGCCTTCTGGCGATGCATGATCTCCTTGCCCTCGGCCTGGGCGACGCACCCGGCCACGGCGATGGTCATGCGACCGCCGTCCTTGGCCTTCCGGTCCTTCATCTGCTTGATGTAACCGAGCTCGGAATAGACCTTCTCGGTGGCCTTTTCGCGGATATGGCAGGTGTTGAGCACCACCAGGTCCGCGCCTTCCGGATCGTCGACCACGCCATAGCCCAGCGGGCGCAGGACGTCGGCCATGCGCTCGCTGTCATAGACATTCATCTGACAGCCGTAGGTCTTGATAAAGAGGCGCTTTTGCGGGGTCTCGCTCATGGAGCGAGGTTATGGGGTCGCGAGGCCCCGCACGCAAGCGCGGGCCCCCTAGTCCTCCAGCGGAACCCCGTACAGCTCCAGCCGGTGGTCGATCAGCTTGTAGCCGAGCTTCCGGGCGATCTCATGCTGCAGGGCCTCGATCTCCTCGTCCACGAACTCGACGACCTTGCCGGTCTTCATGTCGATCAGGTGGTCGTGGTGGTGATCGGGCGTCTCTTCGTAGCGCGAGCGGCCGTCGCGGAAGTCGTGGCGCTCGATGATGCCGCTTTCCTCGAACAGGCGCACGGTGCGGTACACCGTGGCGATCGAGATGTGCGGGTCGATGGCGTGGGCGCGGCGGTGCAGCTCTTCCACGTCCGGGTGGTCCTCGGCCGACGACAGCACGCGCGCGATCACGCGGCGCTGGTCCGTCATGCGCATGCCCTTTTCGATGCAGGCTTTTTCAAGTCGATCCAAGGCGGAGCCTCCGTCTGAGTCGCGGCAAGATAGGCAATCGGCTCTTAAGTGTTAAGCGCCCGCCGCATCACAAGCGCGTCCTTGGCGCCATCTGGATGGGGATAATAGCCCTTGCGTAGCCCGACCTTGAGAAATCCGGTCGCCTGGTAGAGGGCGACGGCGGCCAGATTGTCGGCCGCGACCTCCAGGAACAGGGCCTCGGCGCGGGTTTCGGTCGCGATTCCGGCGGCCATTTCGACTAGGGCCGCGCCCCAGCCGCGCCGGCGGGCGGCGGGATCGACGGCGATGGTCAGGATCTCGGCCTCGCCGGCGATCGAGCGGCACAGGATGAAACCCTTGCCCTCCGCGGGCTCGCCCGCCTCGCCCAGCACGGCGAAGGCGCCGGGGGATTTCAGCAGCTCGTCCAGGTCCACCGCCGTCCAGGGCCGGTCGAAGGCCTTGTCGTGCAGGTCGGCGAGATCGAACGCGGCTTCGGAGCCAACGGGACGCAGGTTCATGTGATGTCTTTAGGCAGCAGGCAACGTCGCATAGGGCGCGCGCAGATAGAGCGGCCGGGGCGAATGGGCGGGCGCGGACTTGGCCGCGGCCAGGCGGGCGACGGCGACAGGATCGGGCGCGGCCGGGGTCAGCACCGTCGCGACGGACAGCGCCTCGGCCAGAAGCGGTGCGCCGGAGCCGACCAGAGTCGCGGGTCCGCCAGAATAGAGCTCGGCCAGGCGCGCGGCCGCCTCGCCGACCTCCAGGGCGTCGGGCGCCATCAGCGCCACGCCGCCGGCGAAGATCTGGATGTAGACCTGGCTCATCCGCGCATCCAGCACGGCGGCGGTGAAGCCCGGGATCCCGAACGCCATCGCTTCCAGCGTGGTGACGCCGACGCAGGGGATCGACAGAGCCGTGGCCAGGCCCTTGGCGAAGGCCAAGCCCACGCGCAGGCCGGTGAACGAGCCCGGGCCGACCGTGACGCCGATGCGGGTCAGCTCATCGAACGCGACGCCCGCCTCGGACATGGCCTCGCGCGCGATCATGCCGATGCGCTCCTGGTGCCCGCGGGTCATCGGCTCGGACCGGGTCGCGAGCACGCGCTCGCCCTCCAGCACGGCGACCGAGCTGGCGCCGAGGCAGGTGTCGATCGACAGGATCATGGATCAGCCGGCGCCGACCACGGCGCCTTCGGCCGGCCGCCAGTGCAACTCGTTCAGCTGCGCCTTGGCCTTCAGCGTCGCCTCCGGCGGCACGCCGCCCTTGGTCCAACCGGGCACGCCGAAGACGTACGAGACGGTCGGAGCGTTCGGATGGACGCAGATCACGGCGTTGATCTCGCGGCCCTCGCCGGCGCGGCACTGGTCGGCCGTGAAGCCGACAGCGTCCCACTTGGCCAGCAGCTTCTCATCGCGCGGACCGGCGACCGGGTCGGAAGCGGCGCGGATATAGCCGATCGCGCCCTCCTCGCCCTTGCCGATCTCCAGCAGCGGGACGTTGTCCTGCTCGACATTGATGATCGGCAGGGCCGGACCCTGGCCGAAGTGGATGAAGGCCTGCTCGACCTTGGCCTTCGGGAACAGGGCCTGAATCGTGGGAATGTCGAAGGCGGTCGCGGCCGTGATCGGGCCGACGCCGTCCTTAGTCACCTTCAGCGGTCCGCCGGCATAGGGCGTGACGGCGACGGTGGCCGGGGTCTTGGTCTCGGCGGCTTCCGGCGCGGGGGCGGAGGCGTCGTCCTTCTTGGCCGGCCCCCCGGCGGCCAGCAAGAAGAGCGGCAGGGCGGGGAGGGTAAGCAAGCACAAAATACGAGCTGAAGTCGCTCGCCAGTATTAAAGCCGCATATTTTATAGGACTGTTTATTTTGCAATAACGCAGGGTAAGAGGGGTAATCTTTGCAGGCGAACTAAAAATATTTTGACATTGTTTTCTATTTATGTA
>CAZRPD010000036.1:0-32274 GCA_964601775.1 uncultured Caulobacter sp.
CTCCCGGCCCCATCCAACCCATCCCACTTGGGGCCGATGAAGGCTTCGACGATGGCCCTCAGGGCATTCTGGGCCCGTGGCGTCGTGATCGCGCCCCAGTCGGGGATGATCGCGCCGCCTGGAAACGCTACGGCGGGCCAACCGGCGGCTTCAGCGCGTGAGGTCAGAGCCATCATCGTGCACGCGCCCTCTTCGCGGTCCCAGGTGAACCTTCAGCCGGCGCAGCAGGAGAGCTGCGTCACATCCTTGGAGAAAGTCTGGGCCGCGAGCTTCAGGCCTTCCACCATGGTCAGGTAGGGGAACAACTGGTCGCCCAGCTCGCCGACGGTCATGCGCGCCCGTATGGCCAGCGCCGCCGTCTGGATGATCTCGCCCGCCTCCGGCGTCACCGCCTGCACACCGATGAGCCGGCCGCTGCCGGCTTCCGCGACCAGCTTGATGAAGCCGCGGGTGTCGAAGTTGGCGAGCGCGCGCGGGACGTTGTCCAAGGTCAGGAGGCGACTGTCGGTCTCGATCCCGGCGTGGTGGGCTTCCGCCTCGCTGAGCCCGACCGTGGCGACCTGCGGGTCGCTGAACACGACCGCCGGCATCGTGGCCAGGTCCAGAACGGCCTCGCCACCGGTCATGTTGATCGCCGCCCGGGTTCCGGCCGCCGCCGCGACATAGACGAACTGAGGCTGGTCTGTGCAGTCGCCGGCGGCGTAGATGTGCGGCGTGCTGCTGCGCATGGCCGTGTCGATCACGACGCCGCCCTGCGCGTTGACGGCGACGCCGGCCGCCTCCAGGACAAGCGTCCGGGTGTTGGGCGCCCGGCCCGTCGCGACGAGCAGCTTGTCCACGCGCAGTTCGCCCTGGCCGGTGGCGAGGACGAACTCGCCATCGGCGTAGGCGACCTTGCTCGCCTGGGTGTGCTCCAGCACCTCGATGCCCTCGGCGCGGAAGGCGGCCGTGACCGCCTCGCCAATGGCCGGGTCCTCTCGGAAGAACAGCGTGTTGCGCGCCAGGATCGTCACTTGGCTGCCGAGCCGGGCGAAGGCCTGGGCCAGTTCGACGGCGACAACCGATGAGCCGATCACCGCCAGGCGCGATGGGAGGGTCGCGCTCTCAAGGCCCTCCGTCGAGGTCCAGTACGGCGTATCCGACAGCCCCGGAATGGGCGGTATGGCTGGGCTGGCGCCGGTGGCGATCAGGCAGCGATCAAAGATCACCTGGTGTTCGGCGCCGTCGGCCTGGCGCACGAGCAGGCTGTGGGTGTCCCGGAAGCGCGCCTCGCCGCGCAACACCGTGATCGACGGCGTGTCGGCGAGGATGTTCTCGTACTTGGCGTGGCGCAGCTCATCGACGCGAGCCTGCTGCTGGGCCAGCAACCGGTCGCGCCGGATGGTCGGGGAGGACGCCGCGATCCCGTCGTCGAACGGGCTCTGGTGGCGCAGATGGGCGATATGCGCTGCGCGGATCATGATCTTCGACGGCACGCAGCCGACGTTGACGCAGGTTCCGCCGATGACGCCACGCTCGACGAGCGTGACCCGCGCGCCCTGCTCGACGGCCCGCAGCGCCGCCGCCATCGCCGCGCCGCCGCTGCCGATGACGGCGATGTGCAACTGGACGCCGCCGGCGCCGCGTTGCGCATCGCCCGCCAGCAAACCCGGCGCCTTGTCGAGGACACCCGCGGGCGCGACGCCCGCGTCGGCGACCGAAGCGGGATAGCCCAGCGTCGCGACCGTGGCCGCCAGGGCCTCGGAGCTCACCCCCGCATCGGCCGCGATCTCGGCTCGGGCCTTTGGATAGGAGACGTCGGCCGAGCGCACGCCAGGGACGCGCTCCAACGCCTCCCTCACGTGCGTGGCGCATGAGTCGCAGGTCATTCCATCAATTCGCAAGGCGATCGCGGCGGTCACGGGGCAGGCTCCTCAGCGCTTGACGGTGGACGGGTAGCCCGCGCCCGCAGTCGCGCTGGTCAGGGCCGCGACCGTGGTCTTGGCGTCATCGTAGGTGACGACGGCCTCGCGCCTTTCGAAGCTGACGTCGGTTTTCTCGACGCCGGCGACCTTGGCGAGCGCCGTCTTGACGGTGATCGGGCAGGCCGCGCAGGTCATGCCGGGCACCGCCAGGGTGACCGTCTTGGTCGCGGCCCAGGCGGGCGTGCTCAGCGCGCCCATCAGGGCGATCAGGGAGACGAGCTTCTTCATGGGGATTTCCTTTCAGTAGAACAGGGGCAGGACGTAGGGGAACGCCAGCGCGACCAGGACGAGCGCCGCGACGGCCCAGAAGATGACCTTGTAGGTCGTCCTGACCCTGGGCACGGCGCAGACCTCGCCAGGCGCGCAGGCGCGGGCCGGGCGGAAGATGCGGCGGTAGGCGAAGACCATGGCGACCAGCGCAGCGCCGATGAACAGCGGCCGGTACGGTTCGAGCACGGTCAGGTTGCCGATCCAGGCGCCGCTGAATCCGAGGCCGACCAGGATCAGCGGGCCGAGGCAACAGGTCGAGGCCAGGATGGCGGCCAGGCCTCCGATCGCCAACGCGCCGCGGCCGATTTTGGGTTCTGACAAGTAGACTCTCCTTCCGATCAACTCCGCCATGACGCTAGGAGACAGCCCCTTCGCGGGGTGGCGCGGGCGCGTTGCGAGGCGGCGCAGCAAGATCCCAAATTGCGACGACCACCATCAAGGTCAGTCCGGGATAGAGGAGCCACGCCGTCGGCCAACCGCGGGTGGCCATGAGCACAGCCGCCGCCAGCACCAATATCGGCCCGATCACGCTCAACGCCATTCGCGCCCACCGGCGATGGCGAAGCCCGCCGACCGTGTTGGCGACGAGGGCGATCACGGCGAACAGAGGCAGGAGGTAACGAATGAAGACGCCCTCATATTGGCTCAGAAAACCGAGACCCAACGCGGCGCCAAGGCTCGCGAGAGCCGGGAAGCACGCCGCACACCCCATGGCGGTGACAATCGAGCCGATGACGCCCGCCTTGTCGGCCGCGCGGGTGAGAGGATTCTGGATGGGCATCGGCATGGCCTCGGCGACTTCGGTGGAACCGTCGGAGCGAAGCTGTGGTCATGTCCACAGCTTGCCCCTGAGGGCTGAGGATCGTTAAATACGATCTGTAGCGACTACAGACTCAAGCCCTAAATTTGAGAGGCGCAGAGCAGCATGGCGGATACCGCGATCCAGATCGGCGAACTGTCCCGGCGCACGGGCTGCAACATCGAGACGATCCGCTACTACGAGCGGATCGGCCTGATGCCAGCCCCGCCGCGGCGCGGGCGCTACCGCAGCTATGGCGCTGGCGACGTGGGCCGCCTGGGCTTCGTGCGCCGCGCCCGCGAGTTGGGCTTCACCCTGGACGAGGTCCGTGCGCTGCTCAGGCTTGCGGCCGGCGGCGAGGCTTCGTGCGCCGAGGTGCGGGTCCTGGCGGCGGCGCACCTCGGGGATGTGAGAGGTCGTATCGCCGATCTAAGGCGGATGGAGCGGGTCCTGGCCGACTCCGTGCGGGCCTGCGACGCCGGACAGGATCCCGGCTGCCCCCTGATTGACGCTCTCTGTGCGGAGCCGCAGCTCCCGCAGACTGGCTGTTAGTACACATCAGGTCAAAGGCCTCGCCGCCTTGCGCCATCGCCCCGGCGTCCGACGGGGCGACGGAGAGTCCGGCCCAGAACGCACCCGTCACCCGCTCTCCGACGTTCGCGATTCCGGTACTCCTAGCCTCCGCGGCTGCCTGTCCCAGCCGCGTCCGCCCCGAGCTTGGCTAATTCGATGTCGAGCCCGCGACGGCCCCGCAGTCGCATCGATTGCGATCTGGAAAGGCCGTTTAATCCGAGCAGGCGCAATGATTCCGAACGCCAGGGTGTGGAATTTCAGAGGCTTACTGAACCCGCCCAGTCGCAGTCAATTCGAGCACCGACATAATCCAATGGGATTGATGCTGTTGCGCTGGTTGCGTTATGCGAAATAATGGCCGCGCCCCAAAGGGTCTCCCCTCAGGCGTTGGACGTCTCATGGGCCATCGCGGCTGAGGCCAGTTCGGTTTCAACGGTCACCCGTCCTGACGCTTTGCGCTCACTATAGCGGTCCACCAAGTAGTTGGCACGGTCCCGGGTCAGCAGAGTGAACTTCATCAGCTCTTCCATCACATCGACAACGCGATCGTAGTAGGCCGACGGCTTCATGCGGTCGTCGTCGCCGAACTCCGTGTAGGCCTTGGCCACGGAGGACTGATTGGGAACGGTGATCATCCTCATCCAGCGGCCTAGCAGGCGCAGGGTGTTCACCGCGTTGAACGACTGGGAGCCGCCGCTCACCTGCATGACGGCCAGGGTGCGCCCTTGGGTCGGCCGCACGCTGCCGATTTCAAGCGGTATCCAGTCAATCTGAGCCTTCATCACTCCGCTGATGGCGCCGTGGCGCTCCGGGCTGCACCAGACTTGGCCTTCCGACCAGAGGGACAGCGCGCGAAGCTCCTGCACCTTTGGATGGTCTGGCGATGTTGCATCGGGCAGCGGCAGGTCGCGGGGATCGAAGATCTTGGTCTCGGCGCCGAGACGCTGAAGAATGCGCGCCGCCTCTTCGACCAAGAGCCGGCTGAAGGAACGCTCCCGCAGCGAGCCATAGAGCAGCAGGATGCGGGGCGGGTGCCCCGAGCTCCCAGGCGGCTCCAGCTTGGTGCGATCCGGCGCGGCGAGGAATTGCGGTTGCAGGGCGGGAAAATCGGTCATCGGTGTACTGAACTTTCGAAGGCGTCTTCACACTGTCTTATATTTCCGCTAGTTTGGAAATATGGAAATTAAATCCGCCATCGCCAGCCTGTCCGCGCTCGCCCATGAGGGTCGGCTCGCGACCTTCCGCATGCTGGTCCAGGCCGGCCCGAACGGCATCGCCGCCGGCGAGATCGCCCGGCGGCTGGACGCCCCGCCGAACACCCTGAGCGCCAACCTCAAGGTGCTCACCCATGCGGGCCTGCTGGAGTCGCGCCGGGAGGGCCGGTCGATCATCTACAGCGCGCGCTTTGACCAGATGAGCCAGCTGCTCGGCTATCTGATGGAAGATTGTTGCGCGGGCTCGCCTGAGATCTGCGCGCCGCTGGCCGAGGTTCTGGCCCGCACCGCCTGCTGCGTTCCCGAACCACTCCACGCCTAAGGACATCTTCCATGGACACCTCGAAGCCGTTCAACGTCCTCTTTCTGTGCACCGGCAATTCGGCGCGCTCGGTGATCGCCGAGGCGTTGATGAACAAGGAAGGCGCGGGCCGCTTCAAGGCCTATTCCGCCGGGTCCATGCCGACGGGGCGGGTCAATCCGCATGTCCGGCCCGTCGTCGAGAGCTGCGGCTTCCACCTGAACGACTTCCGCTCGAAGTCCTGGGAAGAGTTCGCCACGCCGGGCGCGCCCCCGCTCGATTTCATCTTCACGGTCTGTGACAACGCCGCAGGCGAAGTCTGCCCGATTTGGCCCGGCCAGCCGATGACCGCCCACTGGGGGGTGCCCGACCCGGCCGCCGTCGAAGGCTCGGAAGCTCAGATCGGCGCGGCCTTCTCAGAAACCGCCCGCCTGCTGGGAAATCGTATTCGCCTCTTCCTCAGCCTGCCGCTCGCGTCGCTCGACAAGATGTCGCTGCAGACCAAGCTGCGCGAGATCGGCGAGCGCGCCGACCAGGCCAGTCCCGCCCAATGACGATCGAGCCGCCCGCCCCGGCCGAGGGGCCCAAGGCCATGTCCCGCTTCGAGCGCTTCCTCACCGTCTGGGTCGCGCTCTGCATCGTCGTCGGTGTGGCGCTGGGCCATTTCCTGCCAAGGGTCTTCGAAGCGATCGGCTCGGCCGAGATCGCCAAGGTCAACCTGCCGGTGGCGGTGCTGATCTGGCTGATGATCATCCCCATGCTGATGAAGGTCGACTTCGGCGCCATGCGCCAGGTCGGCAAGCATTGGCGCGGCATCGGCGTGACCCTGTTCGTCAACTGGGCGGTCAAGCCGTTCTCGATGGCGGCTCTGGGCGCTCTTTTCATCGGCTATCTGTTCCGGCCCTACCTGCCAGCCGGCGAGATAAACAGCTACATCGCCGGCCTGATCATCCTGGCCGCTGCGCCCTGCACGGCGATGGTGTTCGTCTGGAGCAATCTCACCCGCGGCGAGCCCAACTTCACCCTGAGCCAGGTGGCGGTCAACGACGCCATCATGGTGGTCGCCTTCGCGCCGATCGTCGGTTTGTTGCTGGGCCTCTCCGCCATCACCGTGCCCTGGGAGACGCTGCTGCTGTCGGTCGGCCTCTATATCATCGTGCCGGTCATCGTGGCGCAGCTGCTCCGAACCGTTTTGCTCAAGCAAGGCGGCGAGGCTCGGCTGCAGGCGGTCCTGGCGAGGATCGGACCGGTGTCGTTGACAGCCCTGCTGGCCACCTTGGTCCTGCTCTTCGGCTTCCAGGGGCAGCAGATCATCGCGCACCCGGCGATCATCGCCATGCTCGCCGTGCCGATTCTGATCCAAGTCTACTTCAACTCTGGCCTGGCCTACCTGCTCAACCGGATGACCGGAGAGGCCCACTGTGTCGCGGGGCCCTCCGCCCTGATCGGCGCCAGCAACTTCTTCGAACTCGCCGTGGCGGCGGCCATCAGCCTCTTTGGCTTTACCTCCGGCGCAGCGCTCGCCACCGTCGTTGGCGTGCTGATCGAAGTGCCGGTCATGCTTTCCGTCGTCGCCATCGTGAACCGGTCCAAGGGCTGGTACGAGCGCGGCGGTGCGGTTCAACGGGTGGCGGCTCGGGCCGCCCCGATCATCCGATGACGCCAATGTCCGACTTTCCCATCACCATCTTCCACAACCCGGCCTGCGGCACCTCGCGCAACACCTTGGCGATGATCGAGGCGGCCGGCTACGCGCCAACCGTTGTCGAGTATCTCAAGAGCGGATGGACGCGACCGCAACTGCAGGCCCTGTTCGCCGCCATGGGCGTCACGCCGCGCCAGGCTATGCGGGAAAAGGGCACGCCGGCGGCTGAGTTGGGGTTGCTCGATCCCAATGTCGGGAATGATCAGATTCTCGACGCCATGGTCCTGCACCCTGTCCTGGTGAACCGTCCGATCGTGGTCACCCCGAAGGGGGCCAGGCTCTGCCGTCCGTCCGAGGCGGTGCTGGACCTGCTCGACAAGCAGCCAGCCTCCTTCACCAAGGAAGATGGCGAGGTCGTTGTGATCTCGCCTGGGCGCTGACGCCGATCAATTCGGCCGGCCTGGCCACAGGCTAAAGACCGCCCTCCGGTTTCCGGGACGAACGGCGTGAGCGCCAGATTGGAACGCGACATGGGCGTAGCCGCGCCAGCAACTTGCGATGTCGTGGTCATCGGCGGCGGACAGGCGGGGTTGGCGACAGGCTATTTCCTGCGGCGCAGCGGCCTGTCTTTCGTCATCCTCGATGCGGAGCCTGGGCCCGGCGGCGCCTGGCGGCATACCTGGCCATCCTTGCGGCTATTCTCGCCTGCCCAGTGGAGCTCGCTGCCGGGCTGGCCGATGCCGTCGACCGGCGACGCCTACCCGTCGCGAGACGAAGTGATCGCCTATCTGGCCGCCTACGAAGGGCGCTACGCGCTGCCGGTGCATCGTTCCACCTCGGTCTCGCAGGTGTGTGCTGAACGTGATGGTCTTGTCGTCCATACGGGGGGCGGCGCCTGGAAGGCCCGGGCCGTCGTCAGCGCGACGGGCACCTGGAGCGCGCCCGATGTCCCCACCTACCCTGGGCAGGCGATATTTGGCGGCCAGCAGGTTCACTCGGCCCGCTACGCAGGACCCGAGGCGTTCGCCGGCAAGCGCGTGCTTGTGGTGGGCGGCGGCAACAGCGGCGCTCAAATCCTCGCCGAGGTCTCGTTGGTCGCGCACGCCACCTGGGTCACCCCGCGCGAGCCGATCTTCCTGCCTGATGATGTCGATGGCCGGGTGTTGTTCGAGCGCGCGACCGCGCGCTGGCAAGCGCAGGAAGGGACGGGCCCGCAGGGGCCGCCCCCCGGAGGGCTCGGAGACATCGTCATGATCCCGCCGGTCAAAGCGGCGCGCGAGCGCGGCGTGCTGCGCGCGGTTCGGCCGTTTTCGCGCTTTACCGCCACCGGTGTGATGTGGCCCGACGGCGCCGAAGAGGTGATCGATGCAGTGATCTGGTGCACCGGCTTCGATCCCGCGCTCGGTCATTTGACGCCGCTCGGCGTACTCACGGCAGATGGCAGGGTCGCCGTCTCGGGGACGCGGTCGCTTGTTGAGCCGCGGCTCTGGCTTGTCGGCTATGGCGAATGGACCGGATTTGCGTCCGCCACCCTGGTGGGGGTGATGCGCAGTGCGAGGCAGACGGCGCGTGAGATCGAGAGCGTGCTGGCTGTGCCGCCAGCTTGAGGCGCTGGCCGCCGCGGCGGCCTGCTGATCGTAACGATCCTAAATCAAATGGACTAACCAATTGATTATAATAAGCATTATCGGAAATTGATTCTAGGGATGAGGAACACGACCGTACCCAGAGTCCTGCAAGCTCATTTCCACAGGCTCGCGACCGATCAGATTCCCCTCAGTGCCTTCTGGAGCTTGTCCGCGATCGCGGCGGCCTTTTCCTTCAGGGCGGGGTTGTCGATCGCCTGCATGGAGGCGACCGGGTCGATGGCGGCGACCTCCACCGCGCCGTCGGCGCGTTGCTGCACCACGACATTGCACGGCAACATGGCGCCCACCTTGTCCTCGATCTGCAGGGCCTCGTGGGCCATCGCCGGGTTGCAGGCGCCCAGGATGAGATAGGGCCGGAAGTCCACGCCGATCTTCGCCTCCAGGGTCGCCTGGACGTCGATCTCCGTGATGACGCCGAAGCCTTCCTGTTTCAGCGCCTCGCGCGTGCGGCCGACCACCTCGGCGAAATCGCCTTCGATCAGCTTGGAAAAATAGTAGCTCATGGTCGTCTCCTAGATCGGTGGTGCGAGCGGTCGAGAAGCGCGGCGGAGGCGAATCAAACCGCCATCACAGTCCTTTGGGGACCGAGCCTCAGTGGTGTTTTCTCGGCAAAGTAGCTGCGCAGGGCGTCGATGGCGCGGATGTCGAGATCGCGCCGGTTGCGGCCGTACTTACTCGGCACGCCCTGAGCCGTGACGAAGGCCACCCGATAGGTCATATCCGGCTCGACTGGGCGTCCTGCGACGAACAGTCGGTCTATCCGGCGGCCGCGCGGGTTTTCCACCTTGATGTAGAGGTTCAAGCCGCGGCAACGCTTCACATATCCACCCATCTGATCGAACGGATCGGCGGCGAAGGCCCGCTCGAGATTCTCCTCCAGCAACGCGCAGATCTCCGAGCCCGTCACATCCACGACGGAGACCGGAGGATTCATCGGGATCATGTTCCAGAGGTCGTTCATGGTGACCGGCCCCGGCGGGATCGGCGCGCCATACCGCCAGCCGTTCGAGAAGGCGATATCCACGCCGGCCGCGGTCGCGATCGCTTCCAACAGCACGTCGTCCATCGAAGCGGACAACATGCTGTACCGGTCCAGCCCCGTCTTGGTGTGACCGACCACCTCGTTCAGCATCGTCCGGTGCGGCGCGAGAGCCTCCTCGACGAGGCTACGCATCGCGGGCTCCTCCGCCAGCGACTCGTCGATGGGAATGAGCCGGTGGGTGTGCGCGACGACCTTGCGATCGCGCACCTCCAGATCGAGGCGGCCGATGAACGCGCCGTGGCAACCGGACTGGAAGATGATCGCGCCGTTCTCGATCACCGGCGCCGCCATGCGGTTGTGCGTATGGCCGCTGACGAGCACGTCGATGCCGTCGACCTCGCGGGCCAGTTTCACGTCTTGCGGAAAGCCCAGGTGCGAGAGTACGACGACGAGGTCCACGGCTTCGACATCGCGCAGGCGCTCGATCCAGCCGGGGAGTTCTTCGCGGCCGATCGTGAAGCGTATGCCCTCGCTGAACGACGGCGGCATGGTCTTGTCGACGATCGGACAGGCCATGCCGATGACCCCGATCCGCAAGCCCCCGCGCTCGAAGACCTCGTACGGCTTGAAGACCAGCTCACCCGTCGACTTGTCGTAGCAATTGATGGCCAGCACCGGATAGTTCAGCTGCGCCGCCAGCTTCTTGAAGCCGGCCGGCCCATAAGCGAACTCCCAGTGGGCGGTCATGGCGTCGATGCCCAGCGCATTCATGGGCGCCGCCAGAGCCGCGCCTTTGGACTGGACCGCGACGAAGGTGCCGTGAAAGGTGTCGCCATTGTCGAGCGCGAGGACGGCTCCATTGGTTTCGTCCCTGACCTGCCGGTAGAGCGTCGCGATGCGCGCCAGGCCGCCCAAGGTCGTGAAGACCGACTGGTCGCCCGCCCTGATCAGTTCAGGATGAGGTTCGAGGTAGCCATGCAGATCGTTGATCTGCAGGATCGTGATGTTGTGCGAGCTCATCATCCTATCCAATTGTGCGACCTTCGTCGCTGAAGCTCCGCGCCGTCAGGTGGCAACGGACCGCAGCCTGGGCGGTTTCACCGGCGGCCTTCGAACTCTCCATACCGGCGCGTCAACCGCGAGGCTGACGCGGGGCGGACGGGCTTGCGCCTGCGGGTCCGACGGTTCCGGTCGGCGAGAGCCAGCCCGCCACCCGCCCCGAGGCCAGCAGGCCGAGGGTCATGGCGACCAGGAAGGCGCCGAGCGGCACACTCGGCTGGCTCAGCGAGGCGATAGCCGGTCCAGGGCAATAGCCGCCCAGGCCCCAGCCGATCCCGAACAGAGCCGAGCCGACGAACAGCGGCGTCTCCAGTCGCGTGTTGGTCGGTAGGACAAAGCCGGGCTCCAGTAGGGGTCGCTTCCGGCGGCGGGCGAGCCAGAACGCCAGGGCCGAGACCGGAATCGCCGAGGCCATCACCAGGGCGAGGCTCGGGTCCCAGGTCCCGGTCAGATCCAGGAAGTTGAGCACCTTGTCGGGGTTGGTCATGCCGGAAATGGCTAGGCCTGCCCCGAACAGCAGGCCCGCAAGGAGGCCGGAAAGGATCTTGCCGAGGGTCATGTTGCGCTCATCCCGCAAAGAGGTGGCGTCCGACCGACGCCGTAAAGAATCCGAAGGCCATGAAGACGCCGGTCGCGACGATCGACCGCAACGACAAGCGCGATACGCCGCAGACCCCGTGTCCGCTGGTGCAGCCATTGGCCATTCCGGTTCCCAGTCCGACCGCCAACCCTGCGACGATCAACACCGGAAGACTGGCCGGCGAGGGTTGCACAAGCGGCCGCTGGAGGATCGCGACGGCCAGCAAAGGCCCGAGCAACAGACCCAGCAGGAACGCCAGGCGCCAGATCCGTTCTCCGCCCGGTGTGGCGGCGCGCAGGACCGCGCCAAGCATGCCGCTCACCCCGGCGATGCGGCCCAGGGTGTGGAACAGCACGAAGACGGCCGAGCCGATCAGGGCGCCGCCCACCAGGGCCTCCACCGGGGTGAATTGGGTTTCCATGGTCGCGCCTACCTCGGGCCTTCGATGGGCAGGCCCGCGTCGCGCCAGCCATCGATCCCGCCGGCCAGCAGATAGACCTCATTCGCGCCGGCCTTCTGCGCCAGCGCCGGCGCATTGGCCTTGGTGCGTCCACCGCTCTTGCAATGGAAGATGATCGGGCGCCCGGCCTCGGCGCCGATCTCGGCCGCTTCAAGGGCCGACAGGGGCGCGTGGCACGCGCCGGGGATGACCCCCGTTTCCCGCTCGGCGGCTTCGCGGATGTCGACCACGACCGCCCCGGCCTTGGCCAGGTCGGCCGCGTCGTGAGGCGAGATGTCCCGGACCTTCGTCATGTCGTGTCTCCTGGTCATTCGCCCAGCGTTGGGCAGAAGATATCTCTCAGCACCGCCAGGATCCGTTCGGCGCGCGCGTCGCAAATCCGGTAGTGCAGCGTCTGAGCTTCACGTCTGTAGGTGACCAGACCGTCCTCCCGCAGCTTCGCCAGATGCTGCGAAAGCGCCGATTGGCTGAGGCCCACCTGGGCGACCAGCGCGCTCACCGGCATCTCCCCGAAGGTTACCAGGTGGCAGAGCACCAGCAGCCGGTGCGGGTTGCCCAGCACCTTCAGGAACTGCGCGGCCTCGGCGGCATGGGCCTCAAACTCCGCAACCAACGGGCCTGCGTCGGGGTTTCCCAATTGCGATCTTTCTTAATTAGAGTTGGCTAAATTAGATTGTCATTATATAAGTGTCAAGCTGCGACACCGCCAGGAGACGCCAGATGACACCGGAGCTTCAGATTCGCCCGTTCTTCGACGAAGCGACCAAGACCGTCACCTATCTGGTGTGGGACGCAGCGACCCGCGACGCCGCCATCATCGATCCGGTCCTCGACTACGACCATGCCTCGGGCGAGGTCGACACCCGCTCGGTGGAGCAGGTGCTCGCGGTCACCAAGGAACTCGGGCTGAAGGTGGTCTGGGCGCTGGAGACCCACGCTCACGCCGACCACCTGAGCGGCGCCCCCTACGTCAAGGCGAAAACCGGCGCGAAAGTTGGCATCGGCGAGCATATCCGGGACGTCCAGAAGATCTTCCGGCCGATCTTCAACGCCACCGACCTCAAGGTTGACGGCAGCGACTTCGACCATCTGTTCTCGGACTGCGAACCCTTCTGCATCGGGGGCCTCGAGGTCGAGGTCCTGCACACGCCGGGGCACACCCCGGCCGACATCAGCTACCGGATCGGCGACGCCGTCTTCGTGGGCGACACCCTGTTCATGCCCGACTACGGCACGGCGCGCACGGACTTCCCCGGCGGCGACGCCCGGCAGCTCTACCGCTCGATCCGCCGCCTGCTGGGCCTTCCGCCCGAGACCCGGCTGTTCATGTGCCACGACTACAAGGCGCCCGGCCGCGACGCCTACGCCTGGGAGACGACGGTTGGCGAACAGCGCGAGAAGAACGTCCACATCCATGACGGGGTAAGCGAGGACGACTATGTCGCCATGCGCCAGACCCGCGACGCTACGCTGTCCGCACCGGCGTTGCTGATGCCGTCCATCCAGGTGAACATCCGCGCGGGGCGCTTTCCGCCCGCGGAGGCCAATGGCGTCCGCTACATGATGGTGCCGGTGAAACTAAAGGACGCGACCACCGGGACCGAGGCCCTTGGTCCCGTGGCCCGGTGAACCTGAGGCGCTACCTTCCGATCCTCGATTGGGGGTCACGTTATGGGCGCGAAACCCTGGCCAACGATCTCCTGGCCGCGGTCATCGTGACCATCATGCTGATCCCGCAGTCGCTGGCCTATGCGATGCTGGCGGGGCTGCCGCCCCAGGTGGGTCTCTACGCCAGCATCGCCCCCCTCATCGCCTACGCCATCTTCGGAACCAGCCGCACGCTGGCGGTGGGTCCCGTCGCCGTCGTTTCCTTGATGACCGCCGCCGCGGTCGGCAATGTCGCCACGCAGGGCACGCCGGAATACTTGGGCGCGGCGGTCACCCTGGCCTTCCTGTCCGGGTTGTTTCTCCTCGCCATCGGCCTGTTCCGGCTGGGCTTCCTGGCCAACTTCCTGAGCCATCCGGTGATCTCCGGCTTCATCACGGCCTCGGGCCTGCTGATCGCCGCCAGCCAGCTGAAGCACCTTTTGGGCGTGCCAGCCGGCGGTGACACCCTCGTCGAGATCGGCGCCGAACTCGCCGGATCGATCACCGGGATCAACCTGCCCACCGCCTTGATCGGGGTCGCTGGCCTGGCCTTTCTATTCTGGGTCAGGCGGGGACTGCAGCCGCTACTCCAGAGGTTCGGCCTGTCGCCGCGAACGTCGAGCATGCTGGCGAAGGCCGGGCCCGTCCTGGTCGTCGCCGCCTCGACCGTGGCGGTCTGGGCGCTGGACCTCGGCGCGGCCGGCGTCCGCACGGTGGGCGCAATTCCCAAAGGCCTGCCGCAGGTCACCTTGCCGCCGCTGGATCCCGCCGCCTGGGTCGCCCTGGCCATCCCCGCCCTGTTGCTGTCGGTCGTCGGCTTCGTGGAATCGGTCTCCGTCGCCCAGACCCTGGCCGCAAAAAGACGCCAGCGGATCGATCCCGACCAGGAGTTGATCGCGCTCGGCGCCTCGAACCTCGGATCGGCGTTTTCCGGAGGCTTTCCCGTCACCGGGGGGTTCGCCCGCAGCGTGGTCAACTTCGACGCTGGCGCGGAGACCCCGGCGGCCGGCGCCTACACCGCCGTAGGCATCGCGGTGGCGACGCTCTTCCTCACGCCGCTGATACGCGACCTGCCAAACGCCACCCTGGCGGCCACGATCATGGTCGCAGTGCTGTCGCTGGTCGACCTGAAGGCGCTGGCCCGGACCTGGTCTTATTCCCGGGCCGATTTCGCGGCCATGGCTGTGACCATCCTCCTGACCTTGGGGATGGGCGTGGAGGCCGGCATCATCGCGGGCGTCGGCCTGTCGCTGGCGCTCTTTCTTTACCGGGGTTCCCGTCCGCACGTGGCGATCGTGGGCCGGGTGCCGGGCACCGAGCACTTCCGGAATGTCCTGCGCCACCAGGTGGAGACCGTTCCCGGCATCATCACCGTGCGGGTGGACGAGAGCCTGTTCTTTGCCAATGCGCGCTACCTTGAGGACACGGTGTACGACCTGATCGCGAAGGATCCCTCGATCCGGCACCTCGTCCTGATGTGTTCGGCGGTCAACGAGATCGACGCCAGCGCGCTCGAAAGCCTGGAGGCGATCAACGCGCGCCTGAAGGACGCGGGCGTCACATTTCATCTTTCGGAGGTGAAGGGTCCCGTCATGGACCGGCTGCAGCGCTCCCACTTCCTGCAGTCGCTCACCGGAGAGGTCTATCTCTCCCAACATGAGGCGATCCAGCGGCTCAAAGTCCAGACGCTGACACAGAAGCCCAGCGATCCAGGCTTCAATCTTGGAGCGGACATATGATTTTTCGACAACTGTTCGAGCGGGAGTCTTCAACCTACACCTACTTGTTGGCGTGCTCGGAGACCCGCCAGGCCGTCCTGCTGGATCCCGTGATCGAGACGCTGGAGCGGGACATGGCGGTCTTGCAAGAGCTCGACCTGACCCTCGCTTACACGCTCGAGACCCACATCCATGCCGACCACCTGACCTCGGCCTGCCGCCTGCGCAGCCTTGCGGGCAGCAAGATCGCCTGCCCCGCCGCGGACGCGCTCGGCTGCGCGGACCTGGGCGTCGCGGAGGACCGGCCCCTGAAGGTCGGCGCGCTCACCTTGCAGCCGCTGTTCACGCCGGGCCACACGGACACTCACCACAGCTATGTGGTGGAGACGCCTAGCGCGACCCGAGTGTTCACCGGAGACGCCCTGCTCATCGACGGCTGCGGTCGCACCGATTTCCAGAGCGGTGACGCGGCGACCCTCTACCGCTCGGTGACCGAGAAGATCTTCGGCCTGGGCGACGACGCCCTGGTGTTCCCGGCCCACGACTACAACCACCGACACGCTTCCACCGTGGCTCAAGAGCGCGAACGAAACCCACGGCTCGGGGGCGGCAAGACCCGCGAAGAGTTCGTGCGGATCATGGCCGAGCTGAACCTGCCCTATCCGAAGAAGATGGATCTGGCGGTTCCCGCCAACCAGCTCTGCGGCGACTGCCCTGACGATACCGAACGAGCGCTCCGCGCGCTCGAGAACAAGTCAATCCAAGGCTGAATTGGGGGCCTGGCCGCATCCGCGTCCGTCACCTCTCCACAACTCCAGGAGACCTGAGCATGAAACTGTTGGCCATCACCCTCATCGCCGCCGCGCTGGCGACCGGCGCCAGCGCCGAACCGCGGCCCGTCCCGAATTATGGCGCCGTCGCACAGCTCCCCGACGCCAAGGAGCGGCCAGAGCCGTCCCGGACCTACAAGGTCGTCTTCGATGTCTCGAAGGGCGAGCCTGGATCGACCAAACCCTCCCAAGGGCTCGATCGGGTGGCGCGCTACGTCAACATGCTCGCTGAAGGCGGGGTCTCGCGGCAGCGCCGCCAGATCGTCGTGGTGCTGCACGGCCCCGCCACCGAGGCTGTGATGACCGACGAGGCCTTCGCACGCCGTCATCCGGGCGCGAAGAACCCCAATGCTCAACTGATCGCCGAGTTGGAAACCGCCGGGGTCGACGTACGGGTCTGCGGCCAGGCGATGGCGGCGATGAAGATCGCTCCAGGCGACGTGCTGCCCGGCGTGCAGATCGATCTCGCCGCGCTGATGACCGTCACCCACAAGCAGTTCGAGGGCTATGCCTTGGTCGTCAACTGACGGCGGGCGCGAATTCGCCCCAACCGGAGACAGCGCCATGATGGCGCGAAGATTCAAGGAGATCGCATGCTTTCTCGTCTGATCGCCGCTATCGCGGTCGCGGCGTTCGCCGCCGGCGCGGCAGTCGCTGGCCCGGTGCACGTCTATGGTCCCGGCGGACCCGCGCCGGCAATGAAAGAGGCCGCCGCCGGCTTCGCCGCCAAGCGCGGCGTCAAGGTCGAGGTGGTCGCTGGGCCCACGAAGGATTGGATCGTCCAGGCCAAGGGCGACGCCGACGTGATCTACAGCGGGTCGGAGACCATGATGAGCGACTTCATGGTCGCCCTGGACGGACAAATTGTGCCGTCCACCGCCGAGCCGCTCTATCTGCGCCGCTCGGCCATTCTCGTGCGCAAAGGCAATCCTAAACGCATCAAGGGTCTCCGGGACCTCATGAAACCGGGTCATCGCGTCTTGGTGGTCAACGGCGCGGGCCAGAACGGGCTGTGGGAGGACATGGCCGGACGAACGGGCGACATCGCATCCGTTCGTAGCTTGCGCCGCAACATCGCGAGCAATGCGGCGACGAGCGCAGACGCCAAGGCCGCCTGGATCGCCGACGAAAGCCTGGACGCCTGGATCATCTGGAACATCTGGCAGGTCGCCAACCCCCAGCTCGCCGATGTGGTGGAGGTGGAGCCACAGTATCGGATCTATCGCGATACCGGCGTTGCCCTGACGCACGCCGGGCAGGTCAACGACGACGCCAAGGCGTTCGCCGCTTATCTGGCCTCGCCGGAGGCCGGGCGGATCTTCGCACGGTGGGGCTGGATCGTACCCGCGACCCGCGCAGGCCATAAGCAGCCGTCCCGTTGAGCCCTCCGCTGTGACCGCTGACGGCCTTGCCGCCACCAACCTGCCTCACGACACCTCGGCTGCCGTCGGGCCGCAAATCCGCGGTTACGGCGCCTCCGTAAACAGGAACCGCAGATGACCTCGGACCGATCGTCGATGAACGCCCTCCCGGCGATCGCCATAAGTCGGCGCAGCTTGTTCGCCGCGGGCTTGGCGGCAGGCGCGGCTGTTGGCCCGGGCGGGATGGCCATCGCCGCCTCGTCACCGGCCATGAGCATCGCGGCCACGCCCAATCCGCACGTCTTCCCGCTGGTGCTTGCCATGAGCCTTAATCCCTCGCTGCCGGTCAAACTGTTGGCCGTGGCGGAATCGCGAGAGTTCGACAGCCTGCTCGCGTCCGGCCAAGCCGACGCCCTGCTGGCCATGACCTATATAGCGGCGCAGAAGCGGGGTTCCGGAGCGGTGGACGACCTGCGCCTCCACACCATCACGACCTGGCGCGGTTTCTTCCAGGTGGCCGCCGAGGACGTCCGGACATTGCGGGACCTCAAGGGCCGGACCACCATCGTGAGCGGCCCGGTCGGCCCCGGTCGCGGGGGCGGTGGAGATCTGATCTTCCAGGCCGCGGCGCGCCGCCAGGGACTGGATCCCTCCCGCGACATGTACGTGGAGTATGTGCCGGTCGCGCAAGGCGCCATGCGCGTCCTTGCCGGCCAGGCCGCCGCGATCACCATTCCCAGTCCCGGGAGCACCGGCCTCGTGCTGCGATCCGGCATGCGACCGCCTGCGTCTCCTGGGCTCGGCGCGAGCGCCGACGGCAAACCTATCGGCGCCCCATCTCCCCGCCTCATTGCCATCGATCTGCAGGCCGTGTTCTCGGGCTATCGGTCCTTTCCGGCCGGACAATTGCCGCTGGGCGGATTCCATGCCACCGAGCGCATGCTGGCGGACGCGCAGAAGCGACGGACGCTCGATCGGATCACACAAGCCTACGGCGATGCGGCGGAAAAACTCACCGCCGAACCGGATCGCTATGCGCCGATCGTGGCGACGGCCTATTCCCGCTTCTTCGGGCACATCGGCGCCGGCAACCCCTCGGGGACTCTGCTCGCCCGATCGCTGACGGCCGGCGATCTGGTGTACCGGACCGCTCGGCCGACCAAGGCCGACGGGAAGGATCTCGCGGCCTTCCTGGGGGAAATTCTCGGCAAGCCGGTCCCAGCGGAGTTTCTCGCCGGCGGCGGCTAAGGTTGGCGCGGAGCCTGCGCCGCACTGGCCATTGACGGCGGCGCGGGCTCGACGGCGCCGGGTCGCGTGCGTTCGGCCGGAACCGCAAGGCTCGCGCGGAGGCCGCCGGCCATGCTTGATGCTAGGTCGAGCGTCAGCCCCGCCCGGCGTGCCGCCAGGTCGACGATCGAGAGGCCAAGGCCACTGCCGACGCCCGTATGAGCCCGTCCACGATAGAAGCGCTCACGCAGCCTGGGGAGCTCGTCCGCTGCCGCGCCGGGTCCATCGTCCTCGACGATCACGACCCCACCGGCCTCGGTCGCCTCGACCCGGCAGGTCACGCGGTGGGCCGCGTACTGCAGGGCGTTCTCGATCAGGTTGCGGAACGCGGCGCGGAACAGCTCGGCGCTGATGAAAATTTCCGTGGAGGACGGCTGGATCACGAGGTGCAGCCCGCGGTCACGGCGAACGGGTTCTAGCTCGGCGCCGATCTGGGCGAGGCTGGCATCCACGTCGATCCAGGCGGCGTCACTCGCCGCGTTCTCTCGGGCATCGTGGCGCGCCATCTCAAGGAGTTGGTTCACCAAACGCGACGTGCGATCGACAGAGACCGCGATCTGGCTGAGCGCGCCAAACCGTACCGCCGGGTCTGTCGTCGCCAGGGCGATCTGGGCCTGGGTCTTGAGCCCTGCCAGCGGCGTCTTCAGCTCGTGTGCGGCGCTGGCGGTAAGGTGGCGTTCACGCTCCCGGGCGGCCGCAAGACGCTCAAAAAGGCTGTTGAGGGCCCCGATCATCGGGCGCAGTTCGTCAGCCGCGCCGATCTCATGGATCGGCGAAAGGTCCGCCGCCGGGCGACGCGCCAGGGTGTCGGCGATACGGCGTAGAGGTGCGTGGCCGCGCTCGACGACCAGCCAGATCAATCCGGCAAGCGCGAACACGCCAGCGGCCGCGGGCAGCAGCAGTCCGGTGATCACCTGCCGCACCAGATTTCGCCGGACCTTGAGGTTGTCCCCCACCATCACCTGCAGCCCAGCCTCGGGGCGCGGGATGGTATAGACGCGCCAGGTTTCTCCCTGCACCACGGTTTCCGAAAACCCCTCGCGGATCTGGCTCAGGCGCTCCGCCGGTGCGCCGCTGGAACGGGCGACGAGCCGTCCCTCCAGGGACCAGATCTGGCAGGAGAGCTGGTGGCTGTATCCTCCTGCCACGGCGGGTATCCTGACCTCCGGCGCGGATACGGTGCCGCTGGCCGCCAGCGACGAGACCATGCGCGCCGCCTCCACCAGGCGGGCGTCCAGGACGCGCTCGACGTCCCTCTGTGTGCGGATATAGGCCCACCCGGCGGCGACCGCCCAAACGAGCGTGGTGATGGCGAGCAGGGCGACGAAGAGACGGGTGCGAAGCGAATTCATCGCCCGCGCGTCCCCAGCCGGTAGCCGACGCCGCGCAGGGTCTCCACGACCGACCTGCCGAGCTTGGCGCGAAGGCGGTGAATGTGGACCTCGACGGCGTTGCTCTCGACCTCGGTGTCCCAGCCGTACAGACGGTCCTCGATCTGGACCCGAGACAGGACAGCGCCAGGCCGTTCCATCAGGGCGTGGAGTACGGCGAATTCGCGTCGCGACACCGGCACATCGACACCGTCCTTGCTGACGCACCTCTGCGCCGGGTCCAGCACCAGATCGTTCCAGGTCAGGTGCGGGCTGGATCGGCCGGTGGACCGCCGCGCAATGGCCCGAACGCGGGCGGCCAACTCGTCGAGATCGAAGGGCTTGCCCAGGTAGTCGTCCGCCCCGGCGTCCAGGCCCTCGATGCGATCGGAGACGGTGTCTCGGGCAGTCAGCAGGATGACCGACGGCGCGGGCTCGCAGGCGCGGATGTCCGGGAGGAGGTCCAGGCCGGAACCATCGGGCAGCATCCAGTCCAGCACGACGGCGCTGAACACCCCGGTGCGCAGCGCGGCGCGCGCCTCCTCCAGGGTGGCGGCGGCATCGGCCATGAACCCGTGCAGGCCGAGCCCGACCTGTAGGCCGTTCATCAGAACCGGGTCGTCCTCGACCACCAGAATGCGCATGACCTGCCTCGTCCAATAGCCACGGGTGCGTGCGCCGACTTAAGCCTGCCTTAAGCTCGCGCCCCGACTTGGCCCGCCTCTTCCACATCGTGGCGGTCCATCTTGCAGCGTCTGCTCCTCCTTCTTGCCCTTTTGTCGACATTCCTGGCGCCCGCCGCGTGGGCCGCGCCGTCGCTTGACGACCGCTTCCAGCTCAAGACCCAGACACTGGCCGACGGAAGCGTGCGCCTGGACTGGACCATTGGGAAAGGCGCCTACCTCTACCGCGACCATGTCGCGGTGACGTCTGGCGCGCCGCCGCGCGCCCTGGCGGTGAGCCGCTCGAAAGGTGAGATCAAGGAGGATCCCGGTTTCGGGACCGTGGAGATCTGGCGTGGTCAGGGCCAGGCGACCGTCATGGCCGACGTTCTGCGCGCCGCCGGCTCGCCGCGAGAACTCGCGGTAACTTACCAGGGGTGCGAGGAGGACTCGATCTGCTATCCTCCCGTCACCAAGACCGTCAGCGTGCAACCCGCTGCGGACATCCGAACCGGCTCCTCGCCCTGGCCGTTCGATGCGCCCGTGGCGGCGCCGGCTTCGGCGCAACCTGAGGCATCTGCCTCTCCGGCTGCCGCCGTCGCTGTCCCGCAGATCGAGGTCACCGCGGATACCGGGCTCGTCTCTCGTCTGGCGGCGCGCGGCGGGACGGCCTTGGTCCTGCTGGCCTTCGCTGGCTTCGGGCTGCTGCTGGCTTTCACCCCCTGCGTCTTTCCCATGTATCCGATCCTCGCCGGCATCCTGGCGCGGGATGGCGAGCAGCTTTCGCCGCGGCGTGGCCTCAGCCTGTCGCTGGCTTATGTTCTCGCCATGGCGTCGGCTTTCGCGCTACTCGGCCTCGTGGCGGCTTGGTCGGGTGCGAACCTGCAGATGGTCCTCCAATCGCCCTACGCGATCGGCCTGCTGAGCGGCGCATTTGTGATCTTCGCCCTGTCGATGTTCGGCGCCTTCGAGCTGCAGTTGCCACAGTCGTGGGTCGCTAGGCTGTCGCGCAACCAGCCCAGCCAGGCCCGGCCGTCGCTCGCCTCGTCGGCCGCCCTCGGTTTCACCTCGGCGCTGATCGTTGGCCCCTGCGTGACCGCGCCGCTGGCCGGCGCGCTGATCTACATCGCCCAGACCGGCGACCTAGCGCTCGGCGCGGGCGCGCTGTTCGCCCTGGGCCTCGGCAAGGGCATCCCCTTGATCGCGATGGGCGTGCTCGGGCCGCGCGCGCTGCCCCGGGCGGGCCCCTGGATGGAGCGTGTGAAGCAGCTTTTCGGGGTCATGTTCCTGGCAACGGCGCTTTGGCTGGCTTCGCGCATCTTGCCGCCAGCCCTTACGCTGGCGATATCCGGCGGGCTGCTGCTCGCGAGCGCGGTGTTCCTCAAGGGGTTCGAGCGCTTGCCGCAGGGCGCCGGGGCGCCCGAGCGCATGGCCCAGGCGGCCAGCCTTCTGGGCGGGCTGTGGGGCGCAATCCTGCTGGTCGGCGCTGCCTCGGGCGCCGACGATCCGCTCCAGCCGCTTGGCCGGCTGGCGGCTACTCCGGCGCAAGCGGCGCCGCAGGGCGCGACCTTTTCGACGGCCCGCAACCCCGCCGAGGTCGATGCCCTCGTCGCCGGTGCGGTCGCGGCCGGTGAGCCGGCCCTGGTCTATTTCTCCGCCGACTGGTGCGTGAGTTGTGACGTGATCGAGCGCCGGGTGTTCGACAACGCCGAGGTGCAGGCCCGCCTCTCGGGCTGGCGCCTGATCAAGGCCGACGTCACGGCCAACGACGCCGCCGCGCGGGCGCTGCTGACGCGGTTCTCGGCGGCTGGCCCTCCGACCATGGTCTTTCTCGATCACCAGGCGCGCGAGGTCGGCGGCGCGCGGCTGGTCGGCGATGTCGCCGCCCGAGACTTCCTCGCCAGCCTCGCCCAAGTCCAGGACCGCAGCACATGAACGGCTTCGCCATCGGCCCCCTCCTGTTCTCGGCCGAGCGGGTGGCGGTGATTCTCGCCATTGTCGTGGTGCTGGGCGCCGCCGAGATACTGTCGCGCCGCGTCGATCGGCGGTTCGGCCGCTGGAGCTATCTCGCTCTGGCCGCCGGCCTCATCGGCGCGCGCGCCGGACACGTGATCGAGAATCTGCAGAGTTTCTCTGAGACACCTTGGAGGGTCTTCGCCGTGTGGCAGGGTGGCTTCTCGCTTCCCTGGGCCGCCTTGCCGCTCGCCGCCGTCACCGTGCTTGCGCTGCGTCGGCCACGCCTGATCGCCTGGGGCGCGGGCGTCCTGGCGGCCGCCTTCCTGGTCTGGAACACCAGTCACCAGCTGACTACTAGCTCGGCGAAACCGCCCCTTCCCGACCTCATTCTCGCGTCGCTGAAAGGGCCGCCGGTACAGCTGTCCGCTACCGGAGGCCGTCCCACGGTGATCAATCTCTGGGCCACCTGGTGTCCACCCTGTCGCCGCGAGATGCCGGTGCTGGCGGCCGCGGCGAAGGCTAATCCCGACACGCGCTTCATCTTCGCCAACAGCCCCGACCTCAATCCCATCGAACAGGTCTTCGCTAAGCTTAAACACCTGATGCGAAAGGCCCAGCCCCGAGACGTCGAAGCCACTTGGCGAATGGTCGGCCAGCTCCTCGACCTCTTCAGCTCACAGGAGTGCGCAAACTACCTCACCAACGCCGGATATGGTTCCGTCTAATGGAGTCCTGCTCTAGCGCCGGCGGGACGGCTGGTCAGTGGCAGGGGCTCGTCCACATCGCGACGCGGTCGCCGATGCAGGCAGGCACTAAGCCAAGAGGGCTTCGATCGCGCGACCCCAAACGGCAGCGCAGCGCACGACGCAATCGGTCCCATAAGTTTGCCTTAAGCTGGGAAGCGTCTTCGCGCCCATCAGGTTCAGCCCCCGCTCTGCCCGCTCGGAGCCTACGCCGCAGCGGCACACGTATCATCCCGGCGCGACTGCTTCGTGACGTGACCCCCTGAAACTCCGCCAGGAATAATTAGAGTCCGCCCCAGGAAAGGGACGGACGGATGAAGCGATCAAGGTTCACGGAAGAGCAGATCATTGGGATCCTGCGCGAGCAGGAGGCCGGGGTGCCGGTGTTGGATCTCTGCCGCAAGCACGGGCTCAGCTCACCGACCTTCTACAAGTGGAAAGCCAAGTACGGCGGCCTGGACGTGTCGGAGGCCCGGCGTCTGAAGGCGCTGGAAGACGAGAACGCCAAGCTGAAGCGGATGCTGGCCGACGCCATGCTCGACAACGTCGCGCTGAAGGATCTGCTGGGAAAAAAGTGGTGACGCCCGCCGCGCATCGGGAGGCTGCCATGTATCTGCAGTCGACCTACCAGATGAGCGAGCGGCGGGCGTGCCGGGTGATCGGGTCGGATCGGGCGAGCGTGCGCTACCAGGCGACGCGGCCGAACGATGGAGCGCTGCGCGAGCGGTTGAAGGCGCTGGCCCAGGAGCGGCGGCGCTTCGGCTACCGCCGGCTGCATGTGCTGCTGCGGCGCGAGGGCGAGGTGGTGAACAAGAAGCGGGTGCAGCGGATCTACCGCGAGGAACGGCTGACGGTGCGCCGCCGCGGCGGTCGCAAGCGCGCCATCGGCACGCGTCGGCCGATCGAGACGCCGCTGGCCGCCAACCAGCGCTGGAGCCTGGACTTCGTCTCCGACCAGATGACCGACGGCCGGCGCTTCCGCATCCTGACGGTGATCGACAACTGCACGCGCGAGTGCCTGGCCCTGGTGGCCGACACCTCGCTGTCGGGACGCAGGGTGGCCCGCGAGCTGGACGCCATCATCGCTCAGCGCGGACGCCCGGACATGATCGTCAGCGACAACGGCACGGAGTACACCTCCAACGCCATCCTTGCCTGGGCCGACGAGACCGGCGTGGGCTGGCATTACATCGCGCCGGGCAAGCCGCAGCAGAACGGCCACAACGAGAGCTTCAACGGCCGGCTGCGCGACGAGCTGCTGAACGAGACGCTGTTCCGGTCGCTGCCCCACGCCCGCGCCGTGCTGGAGACCTGGCGGCGCGACTACAACGAGGAGCGACCGCACTCCAAGCTCAGCTGGATGACACCCAGGGACTACGCCCGAGCCCTATCCGGAGACGCCGGCCGGCACGCTGCGAACCCTGACCTCTCCGCGCGCCGGCCTCTTGCAACACCAGCCGACCAAGGCTCAGATCAACCCAGGACTCTCGTTATGGCTGGATGAGAAATGGGGGTCACGTCATTCGCGACAAAGCCTGCCCCCCGCTTGAGGCAGTGATTGCGGAAGGCAATATTATCCGAATTTGCCTAATTTGCTCGTTCTTGGGCAGCCGGTGTCGGCCTCAAGGCCGACGCATATCGGCCACTCTCTCCTGACATTGATACAACAAGACGGACGCGGCGCAATGCCGCCTTGCACTATAGGAAGCGCTCGGCTAAGTGGGCCTTATCGAGGGTTTCTGTGCTGTCTTCACTGCGCCTAGTTTCCGTGCGGAACGCGCTGATCATCCTTTTGATGGCCCTTAGCGCAGTCGTCGCTGTGCAACGGTCGCAGTCGACGATCAACGATATTCAGCACGCATCGTCGATCGACCATCCGGCGCCCGTTTCTGAGCTCAAGTTCACAAGCGCTCTGGACGATCACGGCTTGAGTGCTGATCGCGCCGATCAGGATAGCGAAGAAGACCGCTCCGGTGACCACGACCCCGCGTCGCACCACCACCACGCGGAGGGTCCGCAAGTGGCGCACGTCGCGACGGCGACGCTCGAGCCGGTCGTGCAGATGCGATCTGCAGCAATGTTCGCCGAAGCGAATGACGGCGCGCCTCGCTTCCTAACCTTTGGCCTGAAACGGCCTCCCAAAGCTCGAAGCAACCCAGCCTAAGCAGCGCGGTGATCCGGCCGCGCGCCTGATCAACAACTTCGAGAAATCTCATGCCCAAATTTCGTGTAGGTCGCGCATTTGCGCGGCCGGGCTTGGCGTTGGCCGCGAGCCTAGCTCTGTCCTTGACGGGCGAATCCGCGGCATTCGCACAGCCATCTCCATCTCCATCTCCATCTCCATCTCCATCTCCATCTCCATCTCCTGCGGCCGGGCCCAACCTGGACCTTGCCGAGGCGCTTTCCTTGGCCAGCGCTGCCGATCCGGCGGTGTCAGGCTGGCAAGCGCGTCTTGCCGCGGCCGAGGCGAACATCCGTCAGGCCGGGGTGAAGCCGAACCCGTCGCTCGGGCTTGAGACGGAAAACTTCGCCGGCAGCGGCCCCTATTCCATGCTCCGTGGTAGCGAGACGACAATAAGCTATCAGCAGCTTCTGGAGCGGGGCGCTAAACGCGAAGCGCGCGTGGGCGTCGCCCGCGCAAGCGCCGAGGTTGCCCGCCGACGCCGCGACGTACGCCGGCTCGATCTCCTCCGCGACGTTCAGGCGGCCTATGCCGAGGCGCTTGCCGCGGACGCGAACCTATTGATAGCCGAGGCCCGCCTTATTGCCTCACTTAGTGCCAAGACCGATGTTGATCGGCGCGTGCGCGCAGCACGCGACCCGCTCTTCGCCGGGTCGCGCGCCGAAACGACAGCAGCGCAGGCCGAAGTCGATCGAGATCAGGCCCGGATCGGGGCGCAGAACGCCCGCGCAGTCCTTGCCCGATTCTGGGGCGGCTCGGCAAAATTCACGCTCAACCTGGAGAGCTTCTTCTCCGTCACGCCACCGGGCCTTCCTGGCTCGGTCGCCAAAGAGGATCTGGCGCTGCTGGAGGCCGAGCGCGACGTGGCCTCCGCAAACGTCCGGGTCGAGCAATCCCGCACGGTCGTGGACCCTACAGTCCGGGCAGGCGTGCGCTATTTCGGCGATGGCAGCGATGTGGCCTTTGTGGTCGGCGGGACAATCCCGTTACGGCTGCACGACACCAACAAGGCTGCCGTCCAGCGGGCGCTTTCTGAGCGGAATGCCGCGGAAGCCGACGTGGCGGCGGAGCGGATTGTGCGCGAGCGCGAGATCGCACGCCTGACGGCGCAGCTGGCCGCGTCGGCCACGGAGTCCGAGCGGCTGCGGGCCGAGGTCATTCCGACCGCCATTCGCGCTGTCGAGCAGGTCCGCGAAGGTTTCAACCGGGGCGGCTTCCAATATATCAACATAGCCGAGGCCGAGCGGGCGCTCGCCGATGCCCGAGCCCGCCGGGTCGCCGTGCTGCGGCAGTTCCATATCGATCAGGCGTCGCTCGACCGCCTTACCGGGCGCCACGCGGCGCTCGCTTCCTCCAACCTCAATGCGGAGCGTCGCTGATGCGCGCCACCCTGATCCGGCGGCGCACCCGCCTGTCCGCCGTCCTCATGCTCGCCACGGCGCCGGCCGCCTGCGGCCAGACGACCACGAAAGCGCCAGAGGCGGAGAAGGCTGAGTCGGCCGCCGCCGAGTACGAACGCGGTCCGCACAGAGGCCGGATGCTACGGAGCGGTGATTTCGCCCTCGAGATCACCTTGTACGAAGAGGGACCCGCGCCGCTGTTCCGGCTGTATGCCTATCTCAAAGACAAGCCCCTGGACCCAAAACAGGTGCAGGCGAGCATCGCGCTCACTCGGCTCGGTCCAAAAGTCGACAGGTTCACTTTCACGCCTGAGGCCGACTATCTGACGAGCCCGGCGGAGGTCGCAGAGCCACACTCTTTCGACGTCAGTGTCGCTGCGACTCACGCCGGCCAGCAGCATAAGTGGACCTACGCGTCCTACGAAGGCCGCACCTCGATCACCGCCGACGCTGCGCGCGCCGGCGGAGTGACGACGGCACGCGCCGGCCCGGGCGAGATCGGTGAGTCGCTGCCCCTCAATGGCCGCATCGAAATCACGCCGGAAGGCCGAAGCGATGTGATCGCGCGCTACCCGGGGCGCATCGTTTCGATGAACGCCGAACTCGGGCAACGGGTCCGCCGTGGTCAGGTGCTGGCCCGGGTGGAGTCGAGTGACAGCCTGCAGACCTACGCCGTCACCGCGCCGATCGCAGGCGTGATTGTCGAGAAGAACGTGACCATCGGTGGCGTCACGGGGGCGGAGGCCATGCTCGTCGTGGCTGACCCGACGAAGCTTCATGCCGAGTTCTTCCTGTACCCTCGAGATGCGGAGCGCGTGCGCGCGGGCCAGGCCGTGGAGGTGACCAGCCTTGCAGGCGATCACCGGTTGGTCAGCCGCATCGAAGCGATCCTTCCCACCGCGGATCTGACCAACCAAACCCTCGTCGCCCACGTGCCGATCACGGGATCGGTCGATGTCTGGCGACCCGGATTGGGCGTGAAGGGAACGGTGCAGACCGGCGCAACCGCCGCGCCGCTGGCGGTGCGGACAAAGGCCATCCAGCCGTTCCGGGACTTCGAGGTGGTCTACGCCAAGGTGGGCAACACCTACGAGGTGCGCATGCTGCAGATCGGCCGCCGCACGCCCGAATGGACCGAGGTCCTGGGCGGTCTCGAGCCGGGGACCGAATATGTGGTCGACGGCGCCTTCCTCATCCGCGCGGACATCGACAAGTCCGGCGCGAGCCACGACCACTAGGAGCGCACCCTCATGCTTGAACGCATTATCGCGCTCTCGATCCGCTACCGCTGGGTCGTGTTGGCGATCGCTCTCATCTCCTCGGTGATCGGTGTCTGGAGCTTCCAGCGCCTGCCGATCGACGCCACCCCGGACATCACCAACGTCCAGATACAGATCAATTCGGAAGCGCCCGGATACTCTCCCCTGGAGGCGGAGCAGCGGATCACCTTCCCGGTTGAGACGGCCATCGCCGGCGTGCCGGGCCTGCAATACACTCGGTCGGTTTCCCGCTACGGCCTCTCGCAGGTGACCGTCGTCTTCGAGGACGGCACCGACATCTATCGCGCACGTCAGTTGGTCAACGAGCGCCTGCAGACGGCGCTCTCCCAGCTGCCCGCGGGGATTTCCCCCGAGCTCGGGCCGATCGCCACCGGCCTCGGCGAAATCTTCATGTACACGATCGAGGCGAAGCCTGGGGCCCGCAGGCCCGACGGGAAGGCCTACACCCCTGAGGATCTGCGGACGCTGCAGGACTGGGTGATCCGGCCGCAGCTGCGCAACACCCCTGGCGTTACCGAAGTCAACACGATCGGCGGGTTCGAGCGGCAGTACCATGTCACGCCGCGCCCTGAGCGGCTGGCCGCCTTCGGGGTCACGATGGCGGACGTCGTGGAGGCTCTGGGACGCAACAACGCCAACGTCGGCGCGGGCTATGTCGAGCGCTACGGCGAGCAGTATCTGATCCGCGTCCCGGGCCAGGCTTCAACGATGGAGGACCTATCCGCCATCGTCATCGCCACGCGCGGCGGTGTGCCGATCCGAGTGGCGGAAGTCGCCGATGTCGGAATGGGCGAGGAACTCCGGACGGGCGCCGCGACCGAGAACGGCCGCGAAACGGTGTTGGCCACAGTCCTCATGCTGGCGGGCGAGAACAGCCGGGTGGTCGCGCAGGCGGCGGCCAAGAGTCTGACCGAAGCATCGCGGGCGCTTCCCGAGGGCGTCATTGCATCCCCGGTCTATGACCGGACCGACCTGGTCGAGCGCGCGATCGGCACGGTGGAGAAGAACCTGGTCGAGGGCGCGCTACTCGTCATCGTTGTCCTCTTCCTCCTGCTCGGGAACTTCCGGGCGGCGCTGATCACCGCAGCGGTCATCCCGATCACCATGCTCATGACCATCACCGGCATGGTGCAGGCTGGGGTCTCGGGCAACCTCATGAGCCTGGGGGCGCTGGACTTCGGGCTCATCGTCGATGGCGCGGTGATCATCGTCGAGAACTGCCTGCGCCGGTTCGCCGAAGCGCAGCATGAGCGTGGTCGCCTGCTCACCCGGGACGAGCGGTTCTCGCTCGCCGCTGCCGCGTCCAGTGAAGTTATCCGCCCCTCGCTGTTCGGGGTGCTGATCATCACGCTCGTCTATGTTCCGATCTTCGCCCTCACGGGAGTGGAGGGTAAGACGTTCCATCCCATGGCGATCACGGTCGTGATCGCGCTGACGGGTGCGCTCCTCCTGTCGCTGACCTTCGTCCCCGCTGCGGTCGCCATGTTCGTGACCGGCAAGGTGCAGGAGAAGGACAGCCCGCTCATGCGATGGTCCCGGGCGGGCTACGAGCCTGCGCTCGACTTCGCCTTGCGGGCGCGGATGGTGATGGTCGTCGCCGCGGTGGCGCTGGTCGGCCTCGCCGCCTTCGGCGCCTCGCGGATGGGCTCGGAGTTTGTTCCGAGCCTCGACGAAGGCGACATCGCGATGCACGCCCTGCGCATCCCAGGCACAAGCCTCAGCCAGGCGATCCAGATGCAGACCGCCCTGGAGGCGCGGATCGCCAAGTTCCCCGAGGTGGAGCGGGTGGTCGCCAAGATCGGCACGTCCGCTGTGGCCACAGACCCGGTTCCGCCCTCGGTCGCGGACACCTTCATCCTATTGAAGGACCGCAAGGATTGGCCGGATCCGAGAAAGCCGAAGGACCAACTCGTCCGCGAGCTGGAAGAAGCCGTCCAGACCGTGCCGGGGAGCAAGTATGAGTTCACTCAGCCCATCCAGATGCGCTTCAACGAACTGCTCTCAGGGGTGCGGGCCGATGTCGCCATCAAGGTGTTCGGCGACGATCTCGAGGAGCTGGTTCGTCTCGGATCGCAGATCGAGGGCATCGTCGGGGCCGTGCCCGGCACGGCAGGTGCGCAGTCAGAGCAGGTGACGGGCTTGCCCGTGCTGCAAATCAAGCCTGACCGGCAAGCGATCGCCCGTCTGGGGCTGAGCATCGACGATGTCCAGCAGGTGATCTCCACATCGATGGGCGGCTCGATCGCCGGCCAGGTCTTCGAAGGTGACCGGCGGTTCAACATCGTCGTACGCCTGCCCGAGGACCTACGCTCCGACACCGACGCCATCGGTCGCATCCAGGTTCCGCTTCCAGCCGCTGAAGGCCAGTCGCGCGGGTTCGTCCCGCTCAGCGAGATCGCGACGATCACCCTCGAGAAGGGCCCTAATCAGATCAGTCGCGAGAACGGCAAGCGGCGGATCGTCGTCACCTCGAATGTGCGGGGCCGGGATCTCGGCTCATTCATCGGTGACGTCCGGCAGCGCGTGGAGAGCGAGGTCCAGCTGCCGGCCGGCTACTGGGTCACCTACGGCGGCACCTTCGAACAGCTGATCTCCGCAGCCAAGCGGCTGCAACTGGTCGTCCCGGCGGTTTTGGCGCTGATCTTCGCCTTGCTGTTCGCGCTGTTCCGGTCCTGGCGCGACAGCGCCATCGTCTTCTCCGGCGTGCCGCTGGCGCTTACCGGCGGCGTGGCGGCCCTGCTGCTTCGCGGATTGCCGATGTCAATCTCCGCGGGGGTGGGCTTCATCGCCCTGTCCGGCGTCGCGGTGCTGAACGGCGTGGTGATGGTCAGTTTCATTCGCGGCCTCATCGAGGAAGGCAAGCCCGTGGGCGAGGCCATCCGCGAGGGCGCCCTGACCCGTCTCCGACCGGTGCTGATGACGGCGTTGGTGGCCAGCCTCGGCTTCGTTCCCATGGCGCTCAACGTCGGCGCCGGCGCCGAGGTGCAGCGCCCGCTGGCGACGGTCGTGATCGGCGGGATCATCTCCTCAACCCTGCTGACCCTGCTCGTGCTGCCCGCGCTCTACAGCCTCGTGCACGGCCGGGAACCGAGCACCGGACGGCAAAGGCCAGCTTGGCTGGACCATCTGCCGTTCCGTCCCGGCCGAAAGGCGGTGTGACCCCCCCCTCACACCGCCTGGGCGGCCGCTCGTCAGGGGCGGCCGCCCCCCTCTTCAACCCCTGTCCGCGATTTTACCGCATGCTCAAGCTGATACCTTCCGACCGATGGCGGACCGCCATCCTGACCCTCCTCGCGCTCACCCTGCTGCTGCTGGACGGAGCTCTCTCGCAGGCCCTGGCCCACGGCGTCGCCGAGGGCGACAAGGGCTACATCCAGGAAACCACGGGCGTGGTCTTCCTGCCGTTCGTCTACCTGGGCGCCAAGCACATGGTCACCGGCTACGACCATCTGCTCTTCCTGTTCGGGGTGATCTTCTTCCTCTACCGGATGAAGGAGATCGGCATCTACGTGACCATGTTCGCGGTCGGCCACTCGACCACCCTGCTGCTGGGCGTGCTGACGGGGGTGAGCGTCTCCAGCTACCTGATCGACGCGATCATCGGCCTCTCGGTCGTCTACAAGGCGCTCGACAACCTGGGCGCCTTCCAGCGCTGGTTCGGCGTCCAGCCGAACACCAAGGCCGCGACGCTGATCTTCGGCCTGTTCCACGGGTTCGGGCTGGCGACCAAGCTGCAGGACTTCCAGCTATCGAGCGACGGTCTTGTCTGGAATCTCATCGGTTTCAACATCGGGGTCGAGATCGGCCAGCTCCTGGCCCTGGGCGGCATCCTCATCGCCATGGGCTTCTGGCGGCGGACGGACGGGTTCTGGAAGCACGCCTACCTCGCCAACGTCGTCCTCATGAGCCTCGGCTTCATCCTGACGGGCTACCAGCTCGTCGGCTACTTCGTCGTCTGACGGGAGATTACCCATGTACAACGGCAACAAGCCTCGCCTGTCCGAGCTGCCCACCACGGCCCAGCTGTTGAAGTCCACGGTCCTGGCGGCCGGCGTCGCCGGCACCCTGCTGGTCACGGTCGTGCTGCCCGCCGAGTACGGTGTCGATCCCACCCGGGTCGGGTCCGTGTTCGGCCTGACCGAAATGGGCCGGATCAAGCGCCAGCTGGCCGCCGAGGCGGTCGCCGATGCGCGGGCCGATGCGGCCGTCGCGCCGGCCACGCAAACCGCCCTGGCCGTGGCGTCATCTGCGAGCGGGGCGGCGCTTCCCCCGGCCGCAGCGGGCGCCCCTGCGCCCCCTGGCGGGGCCGCCCCCCCCTCGCCGTAGCCGGGCGGAGCGGAGG
>CAZRPD010000036.1:32284-33471 GCA_964601775.1 uncultured Caulobacter sp.
GGGCCGCCACATCCCCCCGGCTCAGCCCCCCCGGCGGAGCGGCCCGACCCTCCCCCCGGCGGCCGCCCCCGCCGCTGCACCAGGCGCGCGGTCGGACAGGACGGTGATCACCTTGAAGCCGAACGGCGCCGCGGAGATCAAGCTGGTCATGGACGCGGGCGCCACCGCACGGTTCGTCTGGTCGAGCAGCGGCGGCAAGGTCAACTTCGACGCCCACGCCGACCGGCCGGGAGTAAAGTATCACGGTTACGGAAAAGGCTCTTCCCAGCGCGAGGAAGGTCAGCTCGTCGCCGCCTTCCGCGGCAGTCACGGCTGGTTCTGGCGCAACCGCACGGGGCAGACCGTGACGATCACGCTTGAGACCTCCGGCGCCTACAGCGAGGTGAAGCGTGTCGTGTGACCGCGGAAGCCGGGAGCGGCCACCATGCTGAGCCTGGCGTCGGAGCGCGACATCCAGGCCCCCGTCGGCGCGGTGTGGCGCGCGCTGACCGACTTTCCGCGCTACCCGAAGTGGACCGGAGCTGCTGTTCTTGCCGAGGATCCGGACCGGCCGTCAGGCATGACCTACGCCATCCGGGTCCGGACCGGCGCGCGGCCTGAACAGACCTGGAAGCTGGCGGGGCGCTTCGTCGCGCGGGAGGCCTCGCATCGGATCGCCTGGCGATGTGGTGTCGCCTTCGCGCTGGGGCTGGAGATGGCATTCGAGCTCGCCTCGCGTGGAGGTCATACCCAGGTCCGGCACGTGGCGACATTCCGCGGCCTGGCGCCGCTCCTGCGGCCGGCCCTCGTGCGGGGCATCTTCCAACCGGTGCTCGACGCCCTGCTACGCGATCTGGACGCGGAGGCGCGGCGACGGCAGCGGCGCGGCGCATGAGCCGGACCACTCCGCCGCCGGCCCCGATCGGACGTTGGAGACCATTAATGCAAGGAACGACCTTTGGAGCGATGGTTCTCGCGGCGATAGCCCTTGCCGCCTGCGCGACGGCGCGCCCAGGGCCGCCCTTGCCGCCGGTGTCGCGCTTCGACGGCGACCACCTACGGATTATCAGCGCCTACCTCCGCACCGGAAGCGACCTCGCCGTCGTCCGGGGCATGGTGGCGCGCGACCCGCTCTGGCGCGGCCCCAACGCGCGCGGCCTTCCTGCGAGTTCCTTCGCCGGGGCCGGCCCGCGGCCCGCCGGGCGGGT
>CAZRPD010000037.1:0-32751 GCA_964601775.1 uncultured Caulobacter sp.
GGCCAGTTTGGGCCCCACCGACCGCCCCTTGCCCTCGTGGGTGTGGAGGGCCCCTGCAGCGCCGGCGACAAGGGGGGCGGCGGAGGAGGGCAACACCTGGGCCGCGTCCAGGTCGTCGAAGGCGCCCAGCAGGTCGGCGTCGGCCACGTGGACCACCGGCGCGGCCTCAAGCGCCGAGCCGATGCGCTTTTCGCGGCGCTCGACTTCCAGGGCACCGGTGACCACCGACATCACCGTCTCGACCTTGGACCAGCGCGCGGCTTCGGCGTCGTTCTTCCAGGCGCCCGGCGTGGCCGGGATCACCCGCAGGCTGTTGCTGCCGGCCTCGGGGAAGCGCGTCATCCACGCCTCTTCCATGGTGAAGCTGGTCAGCGGCGACAGCCAGATGGTCAGGCGCTCGAAGACGTAGTCTAGCACCGTGCGATAGGCGCGGCGGCGCAGAGCGTCGGGCGCGTCGCAGTACAGGCTGTCCTTGCGGATGTCGAAGAACAGGGTCGACAGATCACCCTGGCAGAACTCGATCAGCGGCCGGACCACGTCGCTGAAGCGATAGGCCTCGTAGGCGGCGCGGACGTCGCGGTCCAGCTCCCACAGGCGGTGCAGGATGTACTTTTCCAGCGGCGGGAACTGGTCGTAGTCGGTGACCCGCTCGTCTTCAGTGAAGCCAGCCAGGGCGCCGAGCAGGTAGCGCGTGGTGTTGCGCAGCTTGCGATAGGCGTCGGTGGTGGTGGCCAGGATCGTCTTGCCGATTCGCTGGTCTTCCGAATAGTCGACCATGGCGGCCCACAGGCGCAGGATCTCGGCGCCGCTCTCCTTGGTGACCGACTGCGGCTCGACGGTGTTGCCCTTGGACTTGGACATCTTCTCGCCGTTCTCATCCTGGGTGAACCCGTGGGTGAGAACCGCCTTATACGGCGCGCGGCCGCGGGTGCCGGAGCCTTCGAGCAAGCTGGACTGGAACCAGCCGCGGTGCTGGTCCGAGCCTTCCAGATAGAGGTCGGCCGGCCAGGCGCTGTCCTTGCGGCCTTCGATCGTGAAGGCGTGGGTGCAGCCGGAGTCGAACCAGACATCCAGGATGTCGGTGATCTTCTCGTACTGGGCCGGGTCGTGCACGCCCAGGAAGTCGGCGTCGGGACGGGTGAACCAGGCGTCGGCGCCGCCCTCGCGGATGGCGTCCAGGATGCGGCCGTTGACGGCCGGATCGTTCAGCGGATGGCCGGTGTGCTTGTCCACGAACATCGCCAGCGGCGTGCCCCAGTTGCGCTGGCGGCTGACCAGCCAGTCGGGACGCGTCTCGACCATCGAGCCGATGCGGTTGCGACCGGCCTCGGGGTGGAAGGCGGTGTCGGCAAGGGACTGGACGGCCGTCTCGCGCAGGGTCTTGCCACCCAGGCTGTCGACGGCGTGGTCCATGCGGATGAACCACTGCGGGGTGTTGCGGAAGATCACCGGAGCCTTGGAGCGCCAGCTGTGCGGATAGCTGTGCTCGACCCGGCCACGGGCCAGCAGGTTGCCGGCCTCGATCAGCTTGTCCATCACCGCGCCGTTGGCGGGTCCGAACTTGCCGGCCTTCTTGCCCTCGTTTTCGATGACCTGCAGGCCGCCGAACATCGGCACGTGGGCGTAGTAGGCGCCATCGGGATCGACGGTGTCGGGGATCTCGCGATGGCCGTGGGCCAGCCAGACCAGGTAGTCGTCGGCGCCGTGGCCCGGGGCGGTGTGGACGAAGCCGGTGCCGGCGTCGTCAGTCACGTGGTCGCCGGCCAGCAGCGGCACGGCGAAGCCGTAGTGGCTGTCCAGGTCCGCCAGCGGGTGGGCCAGGACCATGCCTTCGCAGTCGACGCTCTCGATCTTCTCGAACGCCGCGACCTTGGCGGCCTTGAAGACCTCTTCGGCCAGCTTCTCGGCGACGATCAGGCGATCGCCCGGCTTGGACCAGGGCGCGAACTCCAGGCCCTCTTCCAGCGCCTTCACCTCGAAGACGGCGTAGGGGATGTCGGGATTGTACGAGACGGCGCGGTTGGCCGGGATGGTCCACGGCGTGGTGGTCCAGATCACCAGCTTGGCGCCGACGGCGGCGTCAGAGCCCTCGACGACCGGGAACTTCACCCAGATCGTGGGCGAGACGTGGTCGTGATATTCGATCTCGGCGTCGGCCAGGGCCGTGCGCTCGACCGGGCTCCACATCACCGGCTTGGAGCCGCGATAAAGCTGGCCGGTGGCCAGGAACTTGTGGAACTCGGCGACGATCGTGGCTTCGCTGCTGAAGTCCATGGTGGCGTAGCGGTTCCACCAGTCGCCCAGCACGCCCAGGCGCTGGAACTCGGTCTTCTGAGCCTCGATCCAGCCGCCGGCATAGGCGCGGCATTCGCGGCGGAACTCCTCGGCCGGGACCTCGTCCTTGCGGCGACCTTGGGCGCGGAACTTCTCCTCGATCTTCCACTCGATCGGCAGGCCGTGGCAGTCCCAGCCCGGCACGTAGTCGACGTCGTAGCCCAAGGCAAAGCGCGAGCGGACCACGAAGTCCTTCAGCGTCTTGTTCAGGGCGTGGCCGATGTGGATGGCGCCGTTGGCGTAGGGCGGGCCGTCGTGCAGCACGAACAGCGGCGCGCCGTCGGTTTGTCTCTTCGCCCTGATCGCGCCGTACAGGCCCTTGTCGGACAGGGCAGCCCAGCCCTCCAGGATCTCGGGCTCCTTCTTGGGCAGGCCGCCGCGCATCGGGAACGGGGTGTCGGGAAGAAAGACGGTTTCGCGATAGTCGCGGGCGGTCGTGGCGTCGTCGGCCATGGAATGATTATCCAAGCTGGAAGTTCGGGAGGGGCGCGGACTGAAAACCCGGCGCGCGCGCAAGCCTGACCGGCGGCGTCACGCCGGGCGGATAATTCGCGCTGTATTCCGAACGGAACTCATGGGGAGCGGGATAGCAGAGGGGCGGCGGGGACGCCAGTGCTTGCCCCCACCGGACCTCGCTGCGCGAGGTCGTCCGCCCCCAGAGGGGGGCAGATGGAGCCGTCTTCCCCCTCCGGGGGAGGAGCGCGAAGCGCGGAGGGGGCAAGTCTGAGCCCTACGAGCTCCGCCGCCGCATCCGCGGCGTGATCGTCACCGACATCAGCCGCGCATTGCGGATGACGATGAACTCGGTCGGCCGGTCGATGCTGTGGTGGTCTAGCGCGCGCAGGAGGTCGTCCAGGCCGGTCAGCAACTGATCGTCGGCCGCCACCAGGAGATCCCCCACCTGGATCCCCGCCTTCATCGACGGGCCGTTGTAGTCGACGCTGGCCACATAGACCGCGGAGGGCTGGGTGACGCCGGTCGCCTTGGCCAGGGCCGGCGGGATCGGGGCCTGCTGGGCCACCAGGCCGATCGAGCCGCGCCGTACGTGGCCGTGGGCCAGCAGTTCGGCGATCACGAACTTGGCGGTGTTGGCGGCGACCGCGAAGCACAGGCCTTGGGTGCCGGCGATGATCGCCGTGGCGATGCCGACCACCTCGCCGGTGGCGTTGACCAGCGGGCCGCCGCTATTGCCGGGATTGAGGGCCGCGTCGGTCTGGATCAGGTCCTCGATCAACCGGCCGCGCTCGGCGCGCAAGCTGCGGCCCAGGGCCGAGACGACGCCCGTGGTCACCGTGGCCTCGAAGCCCAGCGGCGCGCCGATGGCGATGACCAGCTGACCGCGCCGCAGCTTCTTGGAGTCGCCCAGGCGGGCCGGCGGGATGTCGACCGGCTCTTCCAGCTTGATGACGGCCAGGTCGGTGTCGGGATCGTCGCCGACACAGCGGGCGGTGAAGCTGCGGCCCTCGGCGGTGATCACGACATAGCGTTTGGCGCCCTGGATCACGTGGCTGTTGGTCAGGATCAGCCCGCCGTCTCCGATCGCGAAGCCCGAGCCGATGCCTTGCAGCCGCGGATCGTCCAGCATCGGGTGGATGCGCACGACGCTGGGGCCGATCCGCTCGACCGCCCGGACCACGGCGTTGGAATAGGCGTCCAGCAAATCGCCGTCGGGCAGGGCGCAATAGCCGCCCTCGACCTCGATGGCGCGGCCGGTGTCGAACACGAACTGGGCGTTGTCCGGATAGGCCAGGATCTCGTGCGCGCGCCGTCGCGCCGGCCGCTTGGCCCGCGCGAAGAGATCGTATTTCCGTCCCTTGAGCATGCGGTCCCCACCCCAGCGTTAGGGAAGGTTAACGGCGTAGGCGGGAACAGGAAAGGGTTTCGCGTGAACCGCGAACGCTTAGAATCCCGGCGCGACGATCGCTCGGGCTTGCTGCTCGTCGCGGCGGATCTGTTCGATCATCAGCTCCAGGCTGTCGAACTTCAGTTCCGGGCGCAGGAAGGCGATCAGGTCGGTTTCCAGCACCTGGCCGTAGAGGTCCTCGTCGAAGTCGAACAGCCAGGTCTCCAGCCGGGTCTCGACGATGCCGGTGGTCGGGTTGTTGCCGAGATTGGCCACACCGGGGACCTCGCGGCCGTCAGGCAAGCGGGTGCGGGTGGCGTAGACGCCCAGCTTTGGCACCACATAGTCCTCGACCTCGACATTGGCGGTCGGGAAGCCCAGCTGGCGGCCCAGCTGCTGCCGGCGGCGGACCACGCCCTGGATGGCGAACGGGCGCCCCAGGATGCGGGCCGCCTGCTCGGGATGGCCGTCGCGCAGGGCGTCGCGCACGCCGGTCGAGGAGAACTTCTCGCCGTCCTGCCCGGCCACTGGCTCGGCGATCGAGACGGTGAAGCCGTATTCCTGGCCATAGGCTTTCAACAGGTCGCCGCTGCCGGTGCGGCCGCGGCCAAACGAGATGTCGAAACCGGCGGCGACATGTTTCACGCCAAGGCCCTGGACCAGCACCTTCTCGACGAACTCGCGGTCGCCGAAGCTGGCCATCTCGAAGTCGAAAGGCAGCAGGTACAAAAGGTCGACGCCCAGGCCGCCCAGGGCGCGGGCCTGCTGGGCGTGGGTCATCAGCTTGAAGGCCGGCTCGGTCGGGCGGAACAGCCGGCGCGGGTGCGGGTCGAAGGTGATGACGCCCAGCGGCGTGTGATCGGCGAGCGCGGCTTTGGCGGCCTGAGCGACCACCTGCTGGTGGCCGCGATGCACGCCATCGAAATTGCCCAGGGCGACGGACGCGCCGCGCTCTTCGGCGGGAAGGTCCTTCCAGGCGTTGACGATTTTGAGGCTCATCACGCGACCGCCTTGCGCGGGACCATGACCACGGCCTCGCCATCGATCACGGCCTTGCCGTTGACCTTGCAGATGGTCGACAGCGTCACCTGGGCCTTGGCGGCGTTGATCTCGGTGACCGTGACGATGGCGGTGACCGCGTCGCCGATCTTCACCGGCCGCTTGAACTTCAGCGATTGCGCCAGATAGACCGCGCCCGGTCCGGGCAGCTGCGTCCCCAGCACCGCCGAGATGTAGCCGGCCGACAGCATGCCGTGGGCGATGCGCTGGCCAAAGCTAGTGGTCGCCGCATAGTCGGCGTCCAGGTGCACCGGATTGGTGTCGCCGGTCACGTCGGCGAAGGCGACGATGTCGGCCTCGCCGACGGTGCGGACCAGCTCGGCGGATTGGCCGACGCTGAGGTCTTCTAGAAACTTGCCCTGCATTCGCCCGGCCCCTTTTTTGTCTTCTCTACCAGACCAGATCGCCGATGGCGTGGGTCGCGCCCACGGCCTCGGCGTCCAGCAGGGCCTGGACGGCGTCGGGGATCAGCTGGCCGTCGGGGCCGACCGCCGTCTCGCCGTGGATGCCCTTGGCGATGAACAGGCAGGCCAGCTTCTGGTCGTGGGCGCCCTTGACGTCGGTGATGACGCCGTCGCCGACGCACAGCACCCGCGAGCGATCCACCGGACGGCCCAGCAGGACGGCGGCCTTTTCCAGCGCCAGGTCGTACATCGCGCCATAGGGCTTGCCGGCCATCACCACCGGGCCACCCAGGCTCTCATAGAGGTCGGCCAGGGCGCCGGCGCAGAAGATCAGCCGGTCGCCGCGCTGCACGACGCGGTCGGGATTGGCGCAGATGAACAGCAGGCCCCGGTCGGCGGCGACCTGCAGGCGCTCGCGATAGTCCTCGGGGACCTCGGTCTCGTCGTCATAGAGGCCAGAGCTGAGGATGAAGTCGGCGTCCTCGGGACCCGCCAGGGTCAGGTCCAGCCCAGCCCACAGCGGCGCGTCGCGCTCGGGGCCGATCTTCCAGACCTTCTTGCCCTTGTGCGGCGTCAGGAGCGCGCGGGTCGCGTCGCCCGAGGTGACGAAGCCGCTATAGGCCGCGCGGGGGACGTTCAGGCCGTCCAGCTGCGGCACGACGTCGGGCGAGGGGCGCGGCGAGTTGGAGATCAGCACCACCGGGCCTTGGGTCTCGCCCCACTTCACCAGGGCGTCGCAGGCCTGCGGGAAGTTCTCGACCCCGTTGTGGATCACGCCCCAGACGTCGCACAGCACCACGTCGTAGCGGTCGGAAAGGGCGGAGAGGCCGGCGGGGAAATCCATCATGGCTTGGGCGGTACCGATCGAGAGGCGGGGCGTCAATGTCGCGCGGCCCTATAGCTGTCGTCTCGCGGGCCGGTTTCAAGACTTGACCCTATCGCTTTCGAAGACCGGCGTTCCGTGACTATCCTTCCGTCAAAGGGGAGGGGCTGATGACGATACTGATCCTGGGGCTTGTCGTGTTTCTGGGCGTGCATTCGGTGCAGATCCTGGCCGCGCCGTTTCGAGACGCCCAGGTGGCGGCCCATCCGAACCGCTGGAAGGGGCTCTATTCGCTGCTCGCGGCGGTCGGGCTGGGCCTGATCGTCTGGGGCTGGATCCTGGCGCGGCCGACCGCGCCGCAGCTCTATGATCCGCCGACCTGGGGGCGGATGGCGGCCGTGCTGCTGGTCTGGATCGCCTTCATCCTGCTGCCGACCGCCAACGCCCCGACCGGTCACATCAAGGCGACCGTGCGCCACCCGATGCTGCTGGGGGTGATCTTCTGGTCCAGCGGCCACCTGCTGGCCAATGGCGACCAGGCGTCGGCGGCGCTGTTCGGGTCGTTCCTGGTCTGGGCGATCCTCGACCTGATCTCGGCCCTGAACCGGCGGGAGCCCGCGCCGGTGGTGGTCAAGCCCCGCGCCGACGTCATCGCGGTGTTCGCCGGCACGGCGCTGTGGACGGTGTTCGTGCTGGGGCTGCACGGCGTGCTGTTCGGGGTGTCGCCGCTGGGGATCTAGATGCTCCCCCGCGATGCGGGGGAGCTGTCGCGAAGCGACTGAGGGGGCGAGCTCGACTTATGCCGCGTTAGCCCCCCCCCGCCCTCCGGGCGTCCCCCCCCCCCCCCCAGGGGGGGGGGCTCTGAGCGGGGCTGGGGGGTCACGGCCCCTTGGCCCCCCTCCCCCACTTGCGGGGGGAGGATCCTAAGTCGCGTCGTGGAAGATCACGCCCAGGGTTCGCCGCCGCCCGGAGCGCACCTCGCTGACCCCATGCCGCAGCACCCGCCGGTGCACGCCACGCACACCCTCGGCCGGGCGTTCACGCACCGCGAAGATCACGCCCTCACCCTGCTGCAGCGGCACGACCTGAGGCGCGGACTGCTGGCGGGGGCGCTGCTCGACGATCACGAACTCGCCGCCGTCGAAGTCGCGGCCCGGCTCGTCCAGCAGGAACGCCGCCTGCAGCGGGAAGACGTGCTCGCCATAGAGATCCTGGTGCAGGCAGTTGTAGTCGCCGGGGCCATAGGTCAGCAGCAGCGGCGTCGGTCGAACCTGACCAGCGTCGCGGCAGCGGGCCAGCATCTCCTCTAGCGTCTCGGGGAAGCGCCGCGCCTCGGAGAGCCGCTCGGCCCAGCGGTTGGCGATCTGCGACAGCGGGCTGTACAGGCCCTGCCTCAGCCGCTCGACGACGTCCGGCAGCGGGTAGCTGAAATACTTGTACTCCCCGCGCCCGAAGCCGTGGCGGGCCATGACCACCCGGCTGCGGAAGCCGGCGTCCTGCGGATAGAGGTCGGCGATGGCGGCGCAGGTCTGCGGCTTCAGGATCGGCCCGGTCAGCGCCCAGCCGCGCGCGTCGAGATCGGCGGCGATGCGGGTCCAGTCGAGCGTCACGCGGCCTCGCGGTCAGGCTTGCAGCGCAGGCAGGCGCGGAAGCCGGCGGCGCGGGCGCTCTCCGGGGTGTCGTGGAATTCGACGTTCTTGCGCAAGGGCCGGCCGGCGCAGCTCGTGATGCAATAGACGCCGGTCGTGCGCACGGCGACGTAAAACGCCCCGTCGGCGCTGCGATCGCGCGCCTCCCAGGCGGCCCAACGGGCGTCTTCGGTGTCGTAGGGCATGGGGTCTCCTCTCGTGGGAGGAATGCGCCGTCTTCAGCCCGAAATCATTCCGAAGCTTGCGGCCCCGATCCGTTTCCCCGGCGAAAGCCGGGGGCCAAATCCATCCGGGGCATCAGATGTGAAAACGCCCTCCGCCGAGTGTCGACGAAGGGCGCTGTGGGTTCGATCTGGGTCCCGACTTTCGCCGGGAAGGTCGGGTGAGTTTACCACCCCACCGCGCGACGACGCATCGCCCCGCGCATGAAGTCGGCCGGCGGTTCGGCTTCGGCCAGGACGGCGTCGCGGATGGCGCGCGGTTCGCCGAACAGGTGGCCCTGGCCATAACCGATGTCGAGATCGAGGATGTCGACGATCTGCTTTTCGGCCTCGACCTTCTCGACGATGACCTCGATGCCATAGCGACGGGTCAGGGCGGCGAAGTCGGTGGCGTTCAGGTCGGGCAGCGAGGCGATGACCAGCTTGCCGTCCTGCTCTTCCAGCTGGTCCAGCATCATCTGGGCGCCGACCTTCAAATACTTCACGTCGGCGCGGGCCAGGTCCTGGAAGTCCAGGTCCAGGTCGGCGACCTTGTCCAGGCTGAAGCTGAAGCCCAGGCTGGCCAGGCGGGCCATGTGGCGGGCCTCGACCGGACCGCGGCGGTCGAACGCGCCCTGACCCAACTCGAAGATCACCGCGCCGGCCAGGTCCTTGTTGGCCTGCATGAATTCCAGGAACTGCGGGAAGAAGCTCTCGTCGCCCAGGCTGGCCAGCGAGATGTTGCAGAAGATCCCGACCTTGCGGTCCTGCTTGGCCAGGCGGCGCACGATCTGCACGCAGCGGAACAGCAGCAGATTGTCGATGGCCGTCATCAGGCCTTCCGGCTCGGCCACGGCCAGATATTCGGCCGGCATCATCACCCGGCCGGTGTCGTCGCGCAGGCGCGAGAAGCTTTCGTAGAAGACCGTCCGGCGCTGGGGCAGGCTGACGATCGGCTGCAGATAGAGGTCGACCCGGTTCTCGGCCAGGGCGTCCTGCACGACCTGCAGCATGTGGCTGGCCTGCGGCGCGCGCTCGCGGCCCAGGCTTTCGTGACGGGCCGAGGCGGCGGCGACCTGGTGGCTGAGCTGATGCTCCAGCCGGCCGTTCATCTGCTGGATCATGTCCTCCAGCTGGTGGACTTCCGTCGACAGCGCCTCGCTGCGGCGTTCGGCGTCGGCGGCGACAGTCTCGACCAGGTCGGTGACGCGGGCGTCGACCTTCTCGATCTGGTCCAGCAGGATGGCGTGGGCTTCGCGCACGGTGTCGATGTCGCCGCGCAGGGCGGCGGCCAGGAAGGTCTGGGCGATCAGGCCGTGGAAGGCGAAGCACAGGCCCAGCATGCCGATGAAGGCCGAGACGCCGACAGCCGGGGTCGCGCCCATCCTCCAGAGGAAGAGGGAGACGATCAGAGCCAGACAAAGATAGGCCCCCGTCAGGAGCGCCAGCATCAGCCTACGCATGAATTCGCCCACTCGAATCGTTAAGGAGCAATCAGACCGCCCAGCCGCCAAAGAGTCGAATCTATTAACGACCCTGCGCCATTCGGTCCCAACAGCCCCGGAGCCTGAAGGCTCCCATGTTGAAAATCTTAACGCAGCATAACCCAAGTCGAGGCCGCTGCTGAGTCCTTACGCTCGTACGCTGAATCGACAGCGGGACTTGGCGCTGATAATCACTCGCAACCTGATCGGAGTGGTTATGGCCGAAGCGTTTTCTATCTCTCCCGAAGCCGATGTGCGGCCGCTGGCGACCGCGCGGCGCGGTGATCGCGGCGTGATCGTTCGCGTCACCGGTGTGTCGGGCGCGGCCGAGGCGGTGGTCGCCGACGAGCTGGAGCGCCGGCTGCTGGAGATGGGTTTCGTCGAAGGCGCGGCCATCGAGGTGCTACACGAGGGCCTGTTCGGCCGCGATCCGATCGCCGTGCGGGTGGACGACACCCGCGTGGCTCTTCGTCGGCGTGAAGCCGGCGCCGTTTCAGTAAAATTCGACGGACAGTAAGCTTTGACCACCGACACCGTCGCCGCGCCCTCGGAAGCTGCTCCCCCTGCCGTCGAAACCGCGCGGGTCGCCTTGGTCGGCAACCCGAACGCCGGCAAGACCGCCCTGTTCAACGCCCTGACCGGCAGCCGCCAGAAGGTCGCCAACTACGCCGGCGTCACCGTCGAGCGGAAGGAGGGCGGCCTGACCACGCCGTCCGGCCGCCAGATGCGCGTGCTCGATCTGCCCGGCACCTATTCCCTGCGCGCCCGCAGCCCTGACGAGGTGGTCACCCGCGATGCGGTGCTGGGCAAGCTTAGCGGCGAGGCCGCGCCCGAGGCCCTGATCTGCGTGGCCGACGCCACCAACCTGCGCCTCGTCCTGCGCCTGGTGCTGGAGCTGAAGCAGGTCGGCCGGCCGTTCGTGCTGGCCCTCAACATGTACGACATCGCCCAGCGCCAGGGCCTGCGCATTGACTTGGAGCGTCTCTCCCAGGAGATCGGCGCGCCGATCGTCACCACGGTGGCGACCCGCAAGCGCGGCCTGCCCGAATTGCTCACCGAGGTCGAGGCCATCGTCGCGGCCCGCAAGCCCGAGACCGACAATACCTGGCACGAGCCGACGCCCGCCGAGATCCGCGCCGCCCACGCCCAGGCCGAGCGCATCTTCAAGGCCTGCGTGAAGCCGCCCGAGCGGCCCGACACCGTCACCGGCAAGATCGACGACGTGCTGCTGCATCCGGCGGCGGGCCTGCTGATCCTGCTGACCCTGCTGTTCGTGATGTTCCAGGCGGTGTTCACCTGGGCGACGCCGGCCATGGACGCCATCGACGGCGGCTTCGCGGCCCTGATCGAGCTGACCAACGCCAGCCTGCCCGAAGGCCTGCTGACCAGCTTCATCGCCGACGGCCTGATCGCCGGCGTCGGCAGCGTGCTGGTGTTCCTGCCGCAGATCCTGATCCTGTTCTTCTTCATCCTGCTGCTGGAAGACAGCGGCTACATGGCCCGCGCAGCCTTCCTGATGGACAAGATCATGGGCGGCGCCGGCCTGCACGGCCGGGCGTTCATCCCGCTGCTGTCCAGCTTCGCCTGCGCCATTCCCGGCATCATGTCGACGCGGGTGATCGACAACCGCCAGGACCGCCTGACCACGATTTTGGTCGCGCCGCTGATGACCTGCTCGGCGCGGATCCCGGTCTATACGCTGATCATCGGCGCCTTCATTCCGCAGCAGACCGTCTGGGGCGTGTTGTCGCTGCAGGGCCTGGTGATGTTCGGCCTCTACGCCAGCGGCATCGTCTCGGCGCTGGTGGTGTCGTTCCTGATCCGCCGGGTGTTCTGGCGCGGCGCGGTCGAGCCCTTCATGATGGAGCTGCCGACCTATCGCTGGCCCGAGCCGCGCAACGTGCTGATGAACCTGTGGACCCGCGCCCGGATCTTCCTGAGCCGCGCCGGCCGGATCATCATGCCGCTGATGGTGCTGGTCTGGGTGCTGTCGACCTTCCCCTATCCGCCGGAAGGCGCGACGGGTCCGGCGATCGACTACAGCATCGCCGGGCGTCTCGGTCAGTTCCTGGCCCCGCTGATGGCCCCGATCGGCTTCAATTGGCAGATGACCGTGGCCCTGATCCCCGGCATGGCGGCCCGCGAAGTGGCCGTGGCGGTGCTGGGCACCGTTTATGCCGTCAGCGGCGAGGACGGCGAGACCGGGGCGCTGTCGACCCTGCTGAAGAACCAGTGGTCCCTGGCCAGCGCCCTGTCATTCCTGGCCTGGTACGTGTTCGCGCCGCAGTGCCTGCCGACCCTGGGCGTGGTCAAGCGCGAGACCAACAGCTGGGTCTGGCCGACGGTGATGTTCGTCTACATGGTCGGCCTGGCCTATCTGGCGGCCTTCGCCGTCTATCACGCGGCGGTGGCGCTGGGAGCAGGGTGACAGGCTAGGGTTGTTCTTGTTGCGTTCTGTGTTACGCTGAGCGCATGACAATCCAGGTCGACATCCAGGGCCAGAACGCGCTCGAGGAGTTGGTCGCCCTCATAGAGGGCGGTGAAGAACTCGTGCTGTTGACGCGGGATGGTCAGACGGTGGCGATCGCTCGTCAGCCCGAGTTGTCGCTCAAGGCCCAGGATGGGCCGGGTGAACGTGTTCTGGGCCTCTTCGCGCACCTGGGGCCGATGGACGACCCGGACCTGTTTTTCCGCCCGGATCCTGAATTCCTGGAGCTGGCGGAGTCGCGCGACGAGGACGATTTCTATCGACCGCAGACGCCGGAGACGTGAGCGCGCTACTCGATACACATGTGCTTGTCTGGTCGATGGTTGCGCCGGAGCGATTGTCCCAGCGCGCTCGTGATCGGGTCAAGGATGGAAGCGTGCGCCTGTTCGCTAGCGCCGCGAGCCTGTACGAAATCGAGTACAAGCGCGGTCGTGACGGGTTTCTCCGTCGGTTGCCTCGGGATTTGCCGCGTGTGGTGCGTGCGTTAGGCTTCGAATGGTTGGACATCGATCCCGGCGACGCGTCTGACGCCGCCCGACTTAGCGGCGATCATCGAGATCCCTGGGACCGGATCATCGCCACCCAGGCCGGTCGTCGAGAACTGAGCCTCATCACCACCGATGCGGCGCTGACCAGAGCCTGCATTGGTTGGCGGATCGAGACTTTCTGGTGATCTGCAGGCGGGCCTAACCCGCCCGTCCCACCGCCCGCCCGTAGGACAGCCGCCGCCAAGCCCACTCCATCGGCCCCATCCTGAACCGGGCCAGCCACAGCGGCGACCAGATCAGTTGCAGCCCCCAGATGGCGATCACGCACAGCCATAGCTGCACGCGGTCGACCTGGCCGAACAGGCCAAGGCCCCGACCGCTCCAGAAGAGCGTGGTCATGATCAGCGACTGGGTCAGGTAGTTGGTAAAGGCCATCTGGCCCAGCTTGGCCAGCGGCGTCAGCAGCTGGGCGATCACGCCCGAGCGCAGCAGCAGGATCATCGCCGAGGCGTAGCCCAGCGTGATCGGCAGGCTCATGAATTCGTAGGCGACATTGTAACGGCCCAGGGCTTCCGGCTTGGCGAAGTGGGTGGCCAGCTTGGCGCTGTTCTCCCAGCCCGACCACACGAGGCCAACCGCGCCCAGGGCGATCAGGGCGGCGTAGATCCAGGTCCTGGCCTTGCCGGTCAGGAAGCCGGTCTTGAACAGCGCCATGCCCAGCAGCATCAGGGCCCCGGTGCGCCAGATGAACACCATCAGGCTGGCCGACTGCAGGGTCAGCCAGGCCTGTGCGTTCTCGGCCATGGCGGAGGGCAGGCCGGCGCGCATCGCCGCAATCGAGCCGGGGATGTCGACGTCGCCGATCGGCTGGCCCATCTGGGCGATGACCTCCTTCTGGGTCTCCGGCGGCGCGCCTTCCAGGGCGATCAGCGGGGCGACGGCGAAGAGGGAGCCCAGCAGCAGCACGGTCAGGCTGACAGTCAACAAGCGCTTTGGCGACCACGAGCGGGCCAGCATGACGATGAAGCCCGTGCAGGCGTACAGCATGAGAATGTCGCCGTACCACAGCAGCAGGCCGTGCAGCGCGCCGATGGCCAGCAGCCAGCCCAGGCGCCGGCGCAGCAGGGCGCTGCGCGGCCTGTCCGCGCGCTCGCCGCCGACCAGCAGGATCGACACGCCGAACAGCAGCGAGAACAGGGTGACGAACTTGTAGTGGAAGAAGGTCTGGACGATCCACCAGGCGCTGGCCTCGGCTCCGACCAGCGGGACGGGCGACAGCTCGGGCATCACATAGACCGGCATGGGCAGGCCGAAGCTGACGGCGTTGACCGCCAATATGCCCATCACGCCCAGGCCCCGCAGGACGTCCAGGCTGAGGTGTCGCTCGCCGGCGGCGACGGGGCGCAAGGCCGGCGTGGCGATGGTCTTAGTCATCTGCGGCGTCCCCCTTCTGCGAAGACGCCGCCCGTCAGCGTCTAGCGCGTCGGAACCGGCGTCTCGCCCCGGTAGTCATAGAAGCCGCGGCCGGTCTTTTTGCCAAGCCAGCCGGCCTCGACATATTTCACCAGCAGCGGGCAGGGACGGTACTTGCTGTCGGCCAGGCCTTCGTGGAGCACGTTCATGATGCTCAGCACGGTGTCCAGGCCGATGAAGTCGCCCAGTTCCAGCGGGCCCATCGGATGGTTGGCGCCCAGCTTCATCGCCGTGTCGATGGCGTCGACGGTGCCGACCCCTTCGTACAGCGTGTAGATCGCCTCGTTGATCATCGGCACCAACACGCGGTTGACGATGAAGGCGGGGAAGTCCTCGGCGTTGCTGGTGATCTTGCCCAGCGACTGGGCGAAGGTCACGGCCGTCTCATAGGTCGGCACGTCGGTGGCGATGCCGCGGATGATCTCGACCAGCTTCATCAGCGGGACGGGATTCATGAAGTGCAGGCCGATGAAGCGCTCGGGGCGGTCGGTCGACGAGGCCAGGCGGGTGATCGAGATCGACGAGGTGTTCGAGGCCAGCAGCGTGGTGGGCGTCAGGTGCGGCTGCAGGCTACGGAAGATCGACTTCTTGACCTCTTCGTTCTCGGTCGCGGCCTCGATCGCCAGGTCGGTGGCGCCGACGGCTTCCAGGCCCTCGGCGGCGACGATGCGGGCCAGGCCCGCCTTCATGGCGTCGTCATCGATGATGCCGCGGCTGACCTGACGCGCCATGTTCTTCTCGATCAGGGCCAGGCCTGCGTCGATCCGCTCGCGCGACACGTCGTGGAGCTGAACGCCATAGCCCGCCAAGGCCACGACATGCGCGATGCCTGCGCCCATCTGGCCCGCGCCAATGACGCCGACCGTCTTGATTTCACTCATAAAGCCAAGCCTTCGCTTGAAATCGCGCCGGACTTTCCAGCCTCGGCCTACGGATATGCCGAGTTTTCTAGCACGAGAAACCCTCCGCTCGGCAAGGCTTTGCTGCGATGCAACGCGATGTGGCGTCAGTCCCCAGGCGGATAGGGGTGGCGGATCCCCGCTGGATCCTCGACCTGACCCTCGCCCAAATAGTTGGGGCCGACCGGCGCCTTACCGTGACCGCCGGGGATATCCAGGATGTAGGTCGGCTGGGCCAGGCCCGACAGATCGCCGCGCAACGCCCGCATGATCGCCTGGCCTTCGGCGAGGCTGGTACGCAGGTGCGAAGTGCCCGGCGCGAAGTCGTGGTGGTGCAGGTAATAGGGCCGGATCCGCGTCTCGACGAAGGCCCGCATCAGGTCCGCGAGCGTCTCGGGGTCGTCATTGACGCCCTTCAGCAGCACGGTCTGGCTCAGCATCGGAATGCCCGCATCGACGATCCGCGCGCAGGCCGCCCGCGCCGCCGGGGTCAGCTCACGCACATGGTTGGCGTGCAGGGCGACATAGACGGTCTTGCGGCTGCGCTTGAGGGCCGCGATCAGGTCGTTGGTGATCGCTTCGGGATCGACGGCCGGCACGCGGGTGTGGAAGCGGACGATCTTGACGTGGTCGATCGCCTCCAGCCGGTCCATCAGGTCGGCCAGGCGGCGGGGCGACAGCACCAGCGGGTCGCCGCCGGTGACGATCACCTCCCAGATTTCCGGCCGGCCGGCGATATAGGCGAAGGCCGCGTCCAGCTGGGCCGGGGTCAGGTTCGAAAGGCCCTCGGGTCCGACCATCTCGCGGCGGAAGCAGAACCGGCAATAGACCGCGCAGGTGTGGGTGGGCTTGAGCAGCACCCGGTCCCTGTAGCGATGCACGATTCCATCCACAGGGCTGTGGATATCGTCGCCGATCGGGTCGGGATCCTCGCCGGGCGTCGAGATCAGCTCCTCGGGCGCGGGGACGAACTGCCGGGCGATCGGGTCGGCGGGATCGGCCGGATCGATCAGCTCGGCCATCGCCGGGGTGATCGCCACCGCATAGCGCGCGGCCACCGCCTCCAGCGCCGGAAGACGCTCGAGCGGCACCAGGCCGGCCTCGGCCAGCGACTGGGCGTCGCGCAGGGTCTTGGGGGCGGCGGTCATGAGGGGCGGGGATATGCTGGAAAACGGCGGCCCTGGCAAATGCGCGCCCGTCGGATTTCAGGTCTTGGAGCCCAGATCCGGCCGCGAGGCCAGGAACGCCGCCTTCTCTTCCGGGGTCAGCACCTTGGCGGTCTTGCGCCGCGCGACCTTCGGCGTCGGGCGGGCATAGGCCTGCGCCTCGGCGGCGGGCTTCAGGTCGCCCAGACGTTTGATCGGCGGCTTCATCGGCGTCCCCTCGGGTCCGGGTGAGTCCCGCCCGACCGCGACTATGCGGTGCGCCGCAGGGATCACAAGGACCCTTCGGCCACCGGGGTCCAGATGACGTCCTCGATACGGCGCGCGCCAGCGGCCAGCAGCACCAGGCGGTCGAAGCCCAGGGCCGAGCCGGACGCTTCGGGCATCGCCTCCAGCGCCGCCAGGAAGTCCTCGTCGATGGGATAGCGCTCGCCGTAGATGCGGGCCTTCTCGTCCATCTCGATCATGAACCGGCGGCGCTGCTCGGCCGGGTCGGTCAGTTCGCCGAAGGCGTTGGCCAGTTCGACGCCGCAGGCATAGAGCTCGAAGCGCTCGGACACGCGCGGATCGGCGTCCTTGGGGCGGGCCAGGGCCGCCTCGCTGATCGGATATTCGCACAGCACCGTGGCGCGGCCTTCGCCTAGGCGCGGCTCGACCTTCTCGACGATGATGCGGCTGAAGACGTCGGCCCAGCCGTCGTCCTCGGCCACGCGGATGCCTGCGGCGCGGGCGCTGGCGGCCAAGGCGTCACGGTCGGTCGCGCCATCCGCGGAGACGCTGGCCAGCAGGTCGACGCCGGCGTGGCGCGCGAACGCCTCGGCCACCGACAGGCGCTCGGGCTCGGCGAACGGATCGCAGGTCATGCCCCGGAAGTCGAAGCGCCTCGTCCCTGCCGTTTCCGCCGCCAGGGCCAGCAGGGTCGCGCAGTCGTCCATCAGCGTCTGGTACGGCGACCCGGCCCGATACCACTCCAGCATGGTGAACTCCGGATGGTGCAACGGCCCGCGCTCGCGGTTGCGCCACACCTTGCCCAGGCTGAAGATCTTCGCCTCGCCTGCGGCCAGCAGCTTCTTGCAGGCGAACTCCGGTGAGGTGTGGAGATAGAGCGGGCTGGCCTCGCCCGAGATCGTCAGGGCCTGGGTGGCGAAGGCGTGCAGGTGTGCTTCGTTACCGGGCGAGACCTGTAGGGCTGCCGCCTCGACCTCCTCAAAACCCTGGCCCTCGAACCAGGCCCGTAAGGCCTTGGTGATGCGGTTGCGGGCCAGCAGGAACGGGCGGCGGTCGGCGTGGACGTCGCTGCGCCACCAGGGGGGAGAGGTTGAGGACAAGATCAGTAAACCGAAGAGACTGGCGATTTGGCCCCGTTCGCTATACGAGGGCGCTCACGGATCAATAGCACGAACGCGCCAGCGCACTCGCGCGCGCATTCCACCCAAGGACGATAAGTACGTGAAGGTCGCAGCCAGCTCGCTCCGCAAAGGCGCCGTCGTCGACATGGACGGCAAGCTCTACGTCGTCCTGACGGTCGACAACATCCACCCCGGCAAGGGCACCCCGGTGACCCAGCTGAACATGCGCCGCATCTCGGACGGCGTGAAGGTTTCGGAACGCTACCGCACGACCGAGCAGGTCGAGCGCGCCTTCGTCGACCAGCGCAATCACACCTTCCTGTACCAGGACGCCGAAGGCTTCCACTTCATGAACCCGGAAAGCTACGACCAGCTCGTGGCCACCGAGGACGTGATCGGCGACGCCGCGCCCTACCTGCAGGAAAACATGACGGTCCAGCTGTCGACCCACAACGACGTGCCGATCGCCATCGAACTGCCACGCACCGTGATCCTGGAGATCGTCGACACCGAACCGTCGGTGAAGGGCCAGACCGCAAGCTCGTCGTATAAGCCGGCCGTGCTCAGCAACGGCGTCAAGACCACGGTCCCGCCGTACATCACCGTCGGCACCCGCGTGATCATCCTGACGGAAGACAACAGCTATCAGGAACGCGCCAAGGACTAAGCGTCCTTCAGCTCGAGACTTGGAAAAGGCCCGGGGCGAAAGCTCCGGGCCTTTTTCGTTCTATAGGCCGATCGCTTCCAGCTGGCTGGGGGTCATGGCGTTCAGCTGGGCCGAGGTCAGCTTGTTGACCTGGGCGCGCGAGAACTGGGCCAGCTGGCCCGGGCTGAAGGCGGCGATCTGCGTGCTGGTGAAGCCGCTGATCTGGCTGGGCATGATCTGACCGATCTGGGTGGTGTTCAGGCTCTCGATCGCCGCGGCGGGCAACTGGCCCATCTGGGTCGTGCTCAGGGCGCCCAGCTGCTGGCCCGACAGGCGCGCCAGGCCCTGGGGACCGAAGGACGCCAGCTGCTCGCCGGTAAAGCCGCGCACCTGGGTGGCGCTGAGGCTGGCGAATTGGGTCTCGCTCATGCCCGCCACCGCCACGATCGACAAGGCTCCGACCTGCGTGCCGGTCAGGGCGGCGATCTGCGAGGCGCTGAACTCGCCCATGTCGGCGGTCGACAGGCCGCGCAGCTGGATCGGGGTCAGGCCGGCGATCTGGCCGGGGGTCATCGACGCCACCTGGGTGACGCTGAGGGCCGAGATGTCTTCCGGCGAGAAGCCCTCCAACTGGTCGGCGGTCAGGGCGCCGATCTGGGTGGTGGCGATCTCGGCGATGTCGGTGACGCTGAACTGCTCGATCTGGGCGGTGGTCAGGCCGCGCACCTGGGTGGTGGTCAGGCGGGCGAACTGGGTGGCGTCCAGAGCCGCCAGGATCTCGCCGCGCACCGCACCGATCTGGCCGGCCGACAGCACCGCCACCTGGCTGGACGAGAAGGCGCCGAAGCTGGCGGCGTTGAGGCTGCCGACCTGGGTGGTGGACAGGCCGGCGACCTGGGCGGTCGACAGGGCCGTGAGGCGGCTGGTCCCCAGGGCCGCGAAGGCCGCGGGCGACAGTCCGCCGATCTGGGTGGGGCTGAGCGCAGCCAGGTCGGCGGTCGACAGGCCGGCGATCACCGTGGTCGAGACCCCGGTCATCTGCGTCGGGGTGAGCTGGGCCAGGCGTCGTTGCAGGATCGCATCCGGCAGGACCGCGATCTGGGTCGCCGACAGGCCCGAGAACTGGGTGGTCGACAGGGCGGTCAGAGCCGTCGTGCTCAGGCTGGCTAGGTTGGTCGTCGACAGCGCGCCCAGCTGGCCGCCGGTCAGGCCGCCGACCTGGGCGGTCGACAGCTCGGCGAAGTCGGTGGTCGACAGCGAGCCCATCTGGGTGGCGGTCAAGGCCTGGACCTGGGTCATCGACAGGCGCGCCACCTGGGTCGCGGTCAGGGCCGACAGCGCGGTGTTGCTGAGCGCGGCCAGCAGGCCGCCCGACAGGCCGCCGACCTGAGACAGCCCCAGCGCGGCGACCTGCTCACCGGTCAGCACGCCAGCCTGGGTGGTCGACAGGCCGGCCAGCTGGGCCGCGCTCAGGATGGCCACCTGAGTGGACGTCATGGCGGGCAGGATGTCGGTCGACAGCGCGCCGACCTGGGTCGCGTTCAGGGCCGCCAGCTGGGTGGTCGACAGACCTGTCGCCTGGCTGGAATCCAGCGCTGTCAGCTGGGAGGCGGCCAGGGCGCGGACCTGGGTGGTGGTCAAGGCGGCCAGCTGGCTTGGGGTCAGGGCCGAGATGCCGCTGGCTGGCAGGCCCGAAAGCTGCGCCGCCCCGATCGCGCCGATCTGGGTGGTCGTGAAGTCGGCCATGTCCTCGGGCGCCAGGCCCTTCAGCTGGCTGGCGGTCAGGGCGCCGATCTGGGCGGTCGACAAAGCGCCGAACTGGGTGGGGTTCAGGGCCGAGACGGCGGTGGCGCTGAGACCCGAGACCTGGGTGGTGGTCAGCGTGGTCAGGCGCGAGGTCGCCATGCCGCCGATGGCGGTCTGGCTCAGCCCGGTCAGCTGGGTCGAGCGCAGGGCCCCCCACTGCGTGTTGCTGAGCTTGTCCAGGTCGTCGTCTTCCAGCGCGGCGATCTGGGTGGGGGTCAGGCCCTGGACCTGGGTGGCGTTGAGGCCGGCCCACTGCGTGGTGTTGAGGTCGCCCACGAGGCTGGGATCCAGCGCCGCCATCTGGGTGGTGGTCAGGGCGCCGATCTGCGTGCCGTTGAGAACCGCGAACAGGGTCGAGGTCAGGCCGCGGATCTGGGTCGTGTTCAGCGCCCGGATCTGGGTCGGGTTCAGCTGGCTGAGGCTGTCGCCGTCCAGGCGACCGAAATTGTCGCCCGACAGGGCCGCCAGCTGGGTCGGCGTCATGGCGCCGATCTGGGTGGCGGTGAAGTCGGCCATGTCCTCGGCGGCCAGGCCCCGCAGCTGGGTGGTGGTCAGGGCGGCGATCTGGCTGGTCGACAGAGCGCGGACCTGGGTGGCGTCCAGCGCCGAGACGGCGGTCGGGCTGAGGCCGGAGATCTGGGTCGTCGCCAGCCGGGTCAGGCGCGAGGTCTCCAGTCCGGCGACGGCCTCGGATGTCAGGCTGGTCAGCTGGGTCGAGCGCAGAGCGCCCCACTGGGTGTCGCTCAGCTTGGTGAGGTCGTCGGTGTCCAGCCCGGCCAGCTGGGTGGCGTTCAGCCCCTGGACCTGGGTGGTGTTGAAGCTGGCCCACTGGGTGGTGGAAAGGTCGCCGACCAACTCGGGGTTCAGCGCCGCGATCTGGCTGGTGGTCAGGGCCCCCAGCTGGGTGGCGTTGAGGACCGCGAACAGGGTCGGGGTCAGGCTGCGGACCTGGGTGACGCTGAGCCCGCGCACCTGGGTGGGGCTCAGCTGCCGCAGACCCTCCTCGTCCAGGCGCGCCAGGTTGTCGGCCGAGAGGGCGGCCAGCTGGGCCGGGGTCAGGGCGGCGATCTGGGTGGCGCTGAGCGCCGCGGCCAGGGTCGTGGGCAGCTGGTTTAGCTGGGCGACCGTCAGCGCCTTCAGCTGGGTCGGACCCAGGCTGGCGATCTGGCTGGTGGTCATGCTGGCGATGGCCGTGGCGGTCATGCGGGTCAGCTGGGTGGTGGTCAGGCCCGTCAGCATGTCGGGCGTCATGTGCGGCAGCAGCACGCCCATCTGCAGGCCATCCAGCCCGCTGATCTGGGTGGCGTTGAACTGGGCGACGTCCTCGTCGCTCAGGCCGGCCAGCTGGGTGGTGGTCAGGCCGCGCACCTGGGCGGTGGTCAGCCGGGCCACCTGCTCGTCGTCCAGGATCGACACCGCCTCGGGCGACAGGCCGTTGATCTGGGCGGCGTTGAGGGCGCCGATCTCGGTCGCCGTCATCCGGGCGACGTCGGTGGCGGTGAAAGCCCGCAGCTGCGCGGCGGTAATGCCGGTCATCTGGGTGGTCGCCAGGGGCGTGACGGTGCGCAGTACGGCCAGCTGGGTGCCGGTCAGGGCCTGGACCTGGGCGGCGGTCATGGCCGAGACCTGCTCGGCGGTCATGGCGCCCAGATCGCTGATCGACAGGGCCTTCAGCTGCAGCGCCGTCATCGCCTTGATCTGCGTGCCGGTGAAGGCGGCGAAGTCGTCGTCGGACAGGTTGGCCAGGCGCTCGGGCGGCAGTTCGCGGATCTGGGCGGCGGTGAAGGCCTTCAGCTGGGCGCGGGTGAACTCGCTGAAGTTCTCGCCGTCCAGGTTCTTGAGCTGGGCGGGCAGCAGGCGCGCGATCTGGCTGGCGCTGAGCGCGGCGACCTGGCTGGCGTTCAGCGCGAGGAAGCTGGCGGGCGGCAGGGCGGCGATGGCGCCGGGGTCCATGCCGGCCAGTTGCTCGGGCGACAGGCCCATCACCGCCGTGACCGACAGCTGCAGGGCGTGGTTGCCCGCCAGGCCGCTCAGCTGCTCGGGCGTCAGGGCGGCGATGAACTCGGGGCCGGCGCGGTTGAATTCGGTGGCCGACAGCGAGCGGATCTGGGTCGCTTTCAGCGCCGCCAGGCGTTCGCTGCCCAGGGCGTTCAGCTGGTCGGCGTTCAGCACCGACAGCTGGGCGGTCGTGGCGCTGGACCACTGCGATGGCGTCGTCTTGGCGATGGTCTCGGGCGCCAGGCCGCGCAGGGTCGCGGCCGACAGTCCGGCGAACTGGGTCGGCGTCAGCGCGGCGACCTGGTCAGGAGACAGGCCGGAAAACTGGGTCGGGGTCAGGGCGCCGACCTGGCTGGGGGTCAGGGCGCCGATCTGCTCGCCGCCGAACTCGGCGATATCCGAGGCCGGCAGGGCGCGCAGCTGGGCCAGGGTCAGCCCGCGGATCTGGTCGGGCGACAGGCTCTGGACCTGGGCCTCGGAGAGGGCCGAAAGCGCGGCGGCGCTCAGGGCGATCATCTGGGCGGGGCGCAGGTCGTCCAGCGCCTCGGTGCTGAGGCTGGAGACCTGGGCGCCGGTCAGGGCCTGGACCTGGACATTGCTCAGCAGGGTCAGCTGGGCGCCGCTGAAGTTCACGGCCGAGGACAGCCGCGGCAACTGGCTGGCGCTGAGGCCCGACAGCTGCGCGCCGCCGAACGCGGCGAACTGGTCGGGCGTCAGGCCGCCGATCGCCGAGGTCGAGATGGCCGCGACCTGGGCCCGGGTCAGCTTGGCGAACTCGGACGGCGGCGCCTCGGCCAGGCTGGCCGGGCTCAGCGCGGCGATCGCGGCGGGCGTGAGCTTCGAAAGGGGGGAGGGGTCCGAACTTACGGCCACCATCACGAAACTCCCACCGACCTGGATGCGACCTCGGCGCCCCATTCGAGGGCGACGCAAGCTTAAGCGCCCTACGGTCCGGAGGGCGAATCTACCGAGGCCACTCTAGGTGGAGTTTGCTACAGTTCAAACTGCATTAGCCTTGTTTGCCGGGTGTTTTCGTCGCAGGGGCGGGCTTCAGCCGGGATTTGCGACCGTCCGGCGGTCGAAGCGGCCGATGGTCGAGACCAGGGCGGCCAGTTCGACCGGCTTTTCCACGAAGGCGTCCATGCCGGCCTCCAGGGCGTCGTCGCGCTCGCGATCGGTGACGCCGGCGGTCAGGCAGATGATCGGCAGGGCCTTCCAGCCGGCCTCGGCGCGGATGCGGCGGGTGGCCTCCAGCCCGCCCATCACCGGCATGTTGAAGTCGATCAGCACCATGTCGAAATCCTGGGCGCGCAGGGCGTCGATCGCCGCCTGGCCGTCGCCGGCCTCGGCCACCTCGCAGCCCAGCGGCGTCAGCATCATGCCGATGACCTTGCGATTGATCGGATAGTCGTCGACGACCAGCAGGCGCAGCGGCGCATCCGGGACGCCGGCGTCGGCCGGGCCGATTTCGGCGGTCGGCGGCGCGCAGGTGAAGGTCAGGGTGAAGGTCGAGCCCTGGCCCTCGACGCTGCGGGCGGTGACCGCGCCGTCCATCATCTGGGCCAGCCGCCGGGTGATGTTCAGCCCCAGGCCCGTGCCGCCGGCGCGGCGCGCCACGCTGGCGTCAGCCTGGGCGAAGGGCGCGAACAGCTTGTCCAGCACCGCCGGGCTCATGCCCACGCCGGTGTCGGCGACCACCACCTTGGCCACGATCCCGCCGGCCTCGGCGGGGGCGCAGGACAGCCGCACCTGAATCTGGCCGCCCGGCGTGAACTTCACCGCGTTGGAGATCAGGTTGGCCAGGCACTGGCGCACGCGCAGCGGATCGAAGACCAGCACCGGGGGCAGGGCCTCGTCGATCGTCAGCACGATGTCGCTGCCCTTTTCGTGGGCCAGGGGCGCGTTCAGCCGCACCACGCGGTCGGCCAGCTGGGCCAGGTCGCCGGCGATCGGCGCGATCTCCAGCTTGCCGGCCTCGATCTTGGCCAGGTCCAGCACGTCGTTCAGCAGACCCAGCAGGGCGCGGCCCTGGTCTTCCAGCATGTCGACCTGCTCGCGCTCGCCCGGCTCCAGCGGTTCCAGCTTCAGGGTCTGGGCCAAGCCCAGCATGCCGGCCAGCGGCGTGCGCAGCTCGTGACTCATCAGGGTCAGAAACTCGGACTTGGCCTGGCTGGCGCTCTCGGCCTGGACCTTGGCGGCCTCCAGCGCCCGGCCCTGCAGGGCGTTGGTCCAGGCGGCCTTGGCGGTGTAGGCGATCAGCATCAGGGCCGCGGCGGTCAGCACCAGGCGCTGGCCGGCGGGGAAAGCGTTGAACACCGCGCACAGGCTCAGCAGCAGCAGCGAAGCGCCGCCGCCGACGATCACCAGCAGCGTCATGGAGCGGGCGGTGAAGGCCTGGGCGTGGACCAGCAGGGCCGACATCAGGCACAGCGCCGCCAGGCGCATGGCCTCGGTGTCCAGGGTCCACAGCCGCAGCACCAGGGTCCACCAGACCAGGTTCATCCACGTCACCGCGGCCACATAGGCCAGGCGCTGGGTCAGGGTGGTGGCGCGGGCGCTGCGTTGCGGGTCGCTCGTGATCCAGACCCCGGCCTCGGCGCTGGCGACGGCCGCGCCCCAGGCCAGGCCCGAGGCCAGGTCGATCTTCCACATGAACAGCGCCGCGCAGGCAGCGGAGATGATCAGCCGCAGGCCCAGGGTCGGCAAGCTGCGCGCCGTGACCGCGGTCACCCCTTCACCCAGCCATTTCGACCCGTCCGGCACGGCCCCTCACGCGCGACGCAGCGCCTTACCCGGCGCTCACTAAGGTTGAGCTTGGTAACCCGCTTCGCGCCCGGCGCAACAGGGAACGAGCCCTTAGGCCTGCGTTCGCTCGCGCTCGGTCTCCGTCAGGAACCAGTCGCGCAGCTTCAGGATGCGCGGCAGCTTGGGATTCTGGGCCCGCCAGACGAAGTGGTGGCCGGTCTCGACGTCGATCTCGCCGGGCAGGGGGCGGACCAGGCGGCCATCCTCCAGCTGGCGCTTGGCGTAGCCGCTGCGGGCCAGGGCGAAGCCCAGCCCCGCGGCGGCCGCGTCCAGCATGATGGCCGAGCTGTCGAAGCCCAGGGCCGGTCGCAGCTCTGACGGGGCGACGCCCATCGCGCGAAACCACAGCGACCAGGGCAGGTCGGTGTGACGCAGAAGCGGCGCGTCCAGCAGGTCCTCGGGCGTCTGGACCGGATGGCGGGCGAGCAGCTGGGGGCTGCAGACCGGGAACATCCGGTCGTCGATCAGCCGGGCCGACTCCAGCCCCGGCCACGGGCCCGTGCCGTAGCGCAGGGCGATGTCGACGCCGTCCGTGCTCAGATTGGCGATGCGGTCCTCCACGCGCAGCATCAGGTCCGGCTCGTCCGCGTCCGCGGCCAGGCGGGCCAGGCGGTGGGACAGCCAGCTGGAGGCGAAGGCCGCGCCCGTGGAGATGACGACCGGGCCGCTGGCCGCGCGACGGGCGGTGTCGACGCCCTGGCGCAAGGCGGTGATCGCTTCGCCGACCTGGGCGGCCAAGGCCGCGCCTGTCGCGGTCGGCTCCATCTGGTTGCCGCGCCGGGTGAACAGCTGGACTCCCAGCTCCTCCTCCAGCTTGCGGACCTGCTGGCTGACCGCGCCGTGGGTGACGAACAGCTCCTGGGCCGCCCGGCTGTAGCTCCGGTGGCGGGCGGCGGCCTCCAGGGCGACCAGGGACGAGAACGGCGGCAGGCGCATGATGGAGCAGTGGGGTTGTTAGCCAGGCTCACAACTTCCCGCAGTTAGCATCGTTCGTAAAGCCACGCTGGCCTTGGCATGGTCTGGATCGCGGCGCCGCACCCGACTCCACCCGATCTTTCGAGGACCACGAGGATGAAGACCCTGTTTCTGGTGGGCGCGATGCTGCTCGCCGCCATCACGGGGGCCGTGCGCGACCCCGCCGGCCTGGCCCAGCCCGACGCGCCCTGGGCGCGCATCGTCCACACGGTGCGATGAGCGCGCCGGCAAGAAGGCCCGGAATCGTTTCCGGGCCTTTTTCTATTTCAGGTCGGAGATGTCCATCGCCGCCAGCGCCCGGGTCAGCCGCTCGGCGTCGGCGGTCAGTCGGGCCAGGCCCTCGGTCGGCATGCGCGTGGCCTCGTCCATGTAGAGCGAGCGGTTGATCTCGATCTGCAGGGCGTGGGTGCGCTTGGCCGGGCGGCCGTAGTGCTCGGTGGTGTAGCCGCCGGCATAGGGGGCGTTGCGGGCGACGCGGTAGCCCGCGGCTTCCAGCTCGCGCTCGACCAGGCCGGTCAGCTTGGGCGAGCAGGACGCGCCGAAGCGGTCGCCCAGCACGATGTCGCACGCCCCGCCGCCCCGGCCGCGCTGGCCGGCGCCCGCCGCGGCGGGCATCGAGTGCCAGTCGACCAGGATCGCCACGCCATGGGCGGTGCGGGCCGCGGCCAGCAGGCGGTCCAGTACGTCGTGATAGGGGCGGTGGCCCTGCTCGACCCGGTCGCGGGCCTCGTCGAAGGTCAGCTTGCGGGCGTAGATCGGGCGGCCCTCGCCGGCTAGGCGCGGAATGGCGCCCAGGCCCGCCGCCACCCGAGCCGAGCGGCCGCGGGCGTATTCGGGCAGGTCGCCCTCGAACATCGCCGGGTCCATCTCCCAGGGCTCGCGGTTCAGGTCGATATAGGCGCGGGCGAAGCGGGCGCGGATCAGCGCCGCGCCCAGCCGGGGCGTGGCGGAGACGATCCGGTCGACGAAGGAGTCCTCGGACGCCCGCAGCGCCTCGATCGGCAGGCGGGTCGCCGCGACCATCGCCTCGGGATAGACGTCGCCCGAATGCGGCGAGGCGAACACCAGCGGCGTGGGCGCCGGCGCGCCGGCGGGCGCGGCGCGCATGACCTCGAACGCCGGCCCGCCGAAGGTCTCCAGCAAGCCGGTCGTGGGCTCGTCCGTCGAAAGGGGCCGCCAAGCGCTCATGGCCTGATAATCGAAGCCTCGCTGCGTCGGGTCAAACGCCAATACATCGCATCGTCCCCAGACGTCGGCATCTGTCCACAGAAGCAAAGGCGGGCGCGACGTTTAGGTTCATCCCCGATTTACGGACAACGCGCTAAGGTGGCTTTTCAAGCGACTTTTTCGGACACGTGACCTCATGGCCCGCATCCTTCTCGCCGAAGACGACGATTCCCTCCGCGGCTTCCTGGCCCGCGCCCTGGAACGCGCCGGTTTCGAAGTTCAGGCCTGCGCCGACGGCGAAGAGGCCGTCCAGCACCTGGAAGATCCCTGGGATCTGCTGCTGACCGATATCGTCATGCCCGGCATGGACGGCATCGAGGTGGCGCGCCAGGCCGCGGCCCGCGACCCGGGTCTGCGCATCATGTTCATCACCGGTTTCGCCGCCGTCGCCCTGTCGGCGCAGGACCGCGCGCCGGCCGGCGCCAAGGTGCTGTCCAAGCCCGTTCACCTGCGCGACCTGGTCGCCGAGGTGGAAAAAATGATGGCGGCCTAAAAAACTTCGCTCAAAGCGTATTGGGCGGCTTGCCTACCGGAAAAGCCGCCGCTATACCCCCACACCTTCCCGGCCGGGACGTCTTCTCGAAGACGCTTCGGATCGCTTCGGCGGACGCGTAGCTCAGCGGGAGAGCACTACGTTGACATCGTAGGGGTCACAGGTTCAATCCCTGTCGCGTCCACCATTCCCTCCCTTAGTTTCAAGGCCTTACGGGCGCCGTCACCGGCTCCCTAGGCGCTGACGCATGGTTCATCCCAGCGGTCCGTCCTGGTGGTCCAAGGCCGAGCGCGCCGCGCTGGCCTTCAAGGCGACGACGCGCCGCGCCAAGGGCGCCAAGCACTCCGTCTACGTCGCCCTGCTCCACGATCCGCGTCGCGCCGATCCCTGGGGCCTCTATGTCGGCCAGACCTCGCGCGATCCGGACCTGCGCTTCGACCAGCACAAGACGGGCTACAAGGCCAGCCGGGCGGTCACGCGTTTCGGCGTGCGGCTCGCGCCCGCGCTCACCGAGCACCTCAATCCGATGCGGCCGTGGGAAGCGCTGGACCTGGAGGCCGCGCTGGCCGAGGCCTTCCGCGCCGCGGGCGTGCCGTGGGTCGAGGGCGGCCACTGAGCGGGGGCGCTGCGCCATGTCCGCGCAATGCTGGGCGGGCATGACGGTCGTCGACAGGCCGCCAGGAGAGGTTCATGACCCCGTCCCCGCTATACATTCCACACGACGAGCCCCGACGTCCGGGCCTGCCGGAGGTCGCCGTCGGCCTCGCCACCTATCTGGTCGTGCTGCTGGGTCCGCTGATCTGGATCGTCCTGGCGCCCGACGACCAGGCCGGGCTGCGCGGCATTGTCGGCATGGCCGCGAACGGCGTCGCGGGGATCGCGGCGCTGCTGGCGGCCTTCACGATCCGCATCCGGAACTGGCGATCGTTCGGCTTCAGGCCGACCGCGTGGCGGTGGGGGGTGATCGCGGCGGGCCTGGGCGACGTCGCCTTCGGTCTCAGCTTCGCCATCGAGCACGTGTATTTCGCCTTCATCGACGAGCCCAACACCCAGGCCGACTTCCAGGCCGCCGCCAAGGGCGGGGCCGCCTCCCTGGCGATACTGGTGCTCGCCGGCGCGATCCTGACGCCCCTGGGCGAGGAGCTCGTGTTCCGGGGCGTCGTCGCCAACGCCCTGAACCGCTACGGCCCCTTCGCCGGGATCGTGGTCAGCGCCGCCATCTTCGGCGTCGCGCACGGGCTCAGCGTGATCACGATCCTGGCGTTCATGGTCGGCCTGATCAACGGCGCCCTGCTTCGCAGGACCGGAAGCCTGTGGCCGTGTCTGGTGGTCCACGTCGTCTATAACGGCTTGCACCTGGTGGGATACGCCGTCCTCTGACGCGCGGCCGGCGCGGCTTTCCCCCGGGCGTGTCGATCGTCCGGGCGCCAATCGTCTTTCAGGGCGTTGAAAACCCGGCACTGGCTGGGAGACGAGGATGCTGGACGATTTCATCGACAACCTGATCGCGAAACTGATGACCGGGGCGGGCCTGATCATGGCCGCCGCAATCGCCGCGGTGACTGGCGCGATGGCGATCTACGCCTTCCTGGCCCCGCATCTGGGGCCGGCCTGGTCCTATGTCGTGGTCACGGCCCTGGCGGCCGCGACGGTGGCCATCTGGGGGCTGATGCAGAAGCAGCACCGCGCCCGATCCAAGTCGGCCCCGTTCGAGCAGCGGCTGGTCGACCTGATCCAGGCCCATCCCAGCGGCGCCTTCGTCGCGGGCCTGGCCGCCGGCGTGCTGATGAAGGGCAAGCCGGGCCAGGCGCTGGACATCATCAAGGGCAAGGGGCGCAAGCGCTAGGCAGGGCAGGGCGCGGCTTCGCCGGTCGCGAGATCGACGCGGAAGCATTGTTCGCGGCCGGTGGCCTCGTCGCGGACGATGACCGCGACGGCTTCGTCTTCATCAGGATCCGCACCGAAGTCCTCGAGATAGGCCAGCGCCGCGGCCTCGGCCGTGGGCTCGTCGACGGCGCGCGCATGGCGGCCGTGCGGATGGCGAGGACGGACGGTGAAGCGGGCGGCGTCGGGCATGGCGGGTCTCCTGCCAGCACAACGCGTCACGCGGGGTTCGGATTCAGCCCTCGGCCACCAGGATGTATTCCGGCCGGGCGTAGGTCCCGATCAGGTCGACGCCATAGACATTGTGGCTGACCTGCTCGGAGAAGAAGGCGTCGGACGACCTGGCGTAGACGCCGATGTCCGCCTTCTGGGCCTCGGCCAGCAGCCAGCCGACCATCGCCGCCTTCGTGCCCTGGCCCGACAGGCCGTCCTGGCCGTAATAGGCGAAATAGTCGGCCCGGGTCATCGTCTGGCCCGAGAGGTTGAAGGTGACGTCCAGCAGGTCGCGGACCTTCTGGTCGCCGGGGGCGGCGCCGAAGATGGTCGCATAGGCCTTGCGGGTGGCCTCGAAGAGGCTCAGTTCGCCATAGCCGGTCGCGAACGTCCCCGCGCCTTCGCCGACCTTGCCCAGATTGACCGCGAAATTGATGTAGCGGTTGCTGTACTCGAAGTCCTGATAGTAGGCGCTGTTGAGGTTGTTGGCGTTGGGGCCGTCGGGCGCGACCAGATAGTCCATGCCTGCGATCGTCGGCGTCTTGCCGGTGAAGAACTGGTACGACAGGACCGCCACGGCGCTGGTGGCGTCGGCGGTCTTCAGCACCTGGGCGATGGCGGCGTTGTGGTCGCCGCCTGCGGCCATGCCGGCGGCCAGGCTCTGGGTCAGGGCTTCGGCGCTGTCCGAGAACGGGGCCAGGCGCAGCACGCTGCTCATCACCGCGGCCACGCGGCTGTCGACCACCGAGACCGTGCGGTCGGTGAAGGTCAGGGTCTCGATATTGATGATGGTGTCCGCGCCGTCCGCGCCGACGGTGTCCCTGACCGACCAGCCGCCATTGGTCAGGGGCGAAAGGGCGTAGCCGGCGAAGCGGCCCGAATAGCCGGCGGAGTCCAGGCCGCGTCCGCCGTCCAGGCTGTCGCCGCCGCCGCCGCCGATCAGCCGGTTGGCGGCGGCGTTGCCGGTGATGATGTCAGCCGCCGCGCCGCCGATGGCGTTCTCGATCACCGCACCCATGGCGATGGTGACATTGCCGGTCTGGCCGCCGACGCTGGAGAAGAAGCCTTCGCGCAGGTCGATGGTCTGGGCGACGCGGTAGCCCGAGAAGTCGAGGGTGTCGACGCCGCCCGCGTCCCAGACCGCGAAGACCAGCCTGGTGGAGGCCGAGCTCGCCGAGAACCCGTCGCGGCCGGCGTTGGAATTGAAGCCGTAGGTCGTGTCGCCCGTGCGCGTCGTCATGTTGGCGCCGTAGGCCAGCTGGGCCGCGGCGATGTCGTCCAGCAGCGGAGACGAGGCGTAGACGCCGCCGAACGCGCCGCCGGTGTTGGCTTCGCCGAAATAGGACATCACCGTGTACTGGCGGGTGTCCTCATAATAGTCGGCGTTGGCGGCGTAGGTCAGGGCCTTGCCCGGCGCGGCGTCGTAGTCGGCCGGGTGAGCCAGGCCGATGGCGTGGCCCAGCTCGTGGACCAGCACCATGCCGCCATAGTTCGTGGGCGTGGGATTGGTGTTGTAGGAGAGGCTGGCGTTGATCCAGACATCGCCCGAGCGGCTGCCGTGGGCGGTGTTGCCGGGATAGTAGGCAAAGGCGGCCGCGCCGCTCTCGCCCGAGCCGTAGTTGGCGAACAGGATCGAGGCTTCGTTGCTGTAGCCGCCCTCGGCCACCCGCACGAACCTGATGTTGGCCACGTCCGACCAGCTCTGCAGGGCCTTCTCGGCTTGCAGGATCTGGGCGGCGTTGAAGGGCGTGAAGCCCGTGACGCCGTTGGGCATGTCGGTCGGGGCGGTGGCGCGGAAGGCGTAGGTGACGGTCGCGCCGGTGTTCAGGGCATGCGACCAGCCCGGTTCGCCGCGCAGCAGCCGATCGGCCGCCTCGGACACCGTCAGGCTGGTCTTGCCGCCCACCACGCCGTCGCGCGCATCGGCGTTCAAGAAGCCATGGGCGTCGGCGTCGTCGGCGAACGTGAGGAAGTCAGGACGGTCGCCGGAAAAAAACTCGCTGCTCAAGCGCATACTCCCATCACCGGTCCGGAGAGTATGGCGATTGCGAATTTCTCCTGCAATCTGAGCTATTTGCGACAAGTGAGCGCAGCGTTTCGGCCAAGCTAAGCGTCACCGCATCGTGGCGGTTCCGCCATATTTCTTACATTTGAACGCCCAATGTGGCGGTTCCGCCACACCCAAATCCGTGTATGGCGCGTTTCTCCCGCCGGGTCCCGGGGAATTGTCGGGCCTACGACTTACGTAGCAGAGGGTTACATTATGAAAATGCGGTTGCTGGTCGGCGTCGCCGTCGTCGCGCTCGGCGCGGCCACGGGCGCTATGGCCCAAAGCGCCACGAGCGGCTGGTACGTCGCGGGCGACGCCGGTGTTCACTGGCCGGACGATGTGAAAGCCACGTCCACCAACAACTACAACTGGAACTTCGGCAGCGACCGCGATTGGACCGCGTTCGGCCGCCTGGGTTACAAGTTCACGCCGAACTGGCGCGTGGAAGCCGAATACGGCTACCGCGGCAGCGACATCACCAGCGTCCGCAGCGACAACCCCGCGGCCGCCCAGCCGGTTGGCCTCTGCACGGCCGGCGTGGGTCGCTCGCCGGCTTCGCCGACCTGCGGCGAGCCGAACGGTGAGTTCAAGGCCACCACCCTGATGGCCAATGTCATCTTCGACGCGGCTCCGAACTCGGCGATCAACCCGTTCATCGGCGCCGGCGTCGGTACGGCGTGGGTCCACAACAAGGTGTACGGCCAGCTGGCCGGCGTTCCCACGGGCGCCGCTCGCTTCCAGAACACCAACTTCGACGACGTCGACCAAGCCTTCGCGATGCAAGGCATCGTCGGCGTGGCCTGGAACTTCGCCGACAACTGGTCGCTGGACCTGACCGGTCGCTACCTGCGCACCACCAAGCTGGACTGGGGTTCGACCACTCAGAACGCCGGTCCCGCCGGTGGCCTGATCACCGACGTCGGCACCTTCTCGGGCCGCTACAAGGACACCTCGGTGACCCTGGGCCTGCGCTATACGTTCGGTTCGGCTCCGCCGCC
>CAZRPD010000038.1:0-10683 GCA_964601775.1 uncultured Caulobacter sp.
GGCCAACCCCCCCCGCAACCAGGCCGAGGAGCCCGTGGCCGCCAAGTCCGCGTTCGTCGCCATGATCAGCCACGAATTGCGCACCCCGATCAGCGCCATCCTGGCCGGTGCGGCGCGCCTGCACAGCGAGGTCCCGGAAGCCAGCGCCAAGGTCCACGCCCAGCTGATCGCCGACGCCGGCGGACTGATGCGCACCCTGCTGAACGACCTGCTCGACTTCTCACGACTCGAGGCGGGCCGCATGTCGGTCGAGAAGACCGCCTTCAACCTGCGCCAGACCCTGGCCGACACGCTGCGCCTTTGGCGGCCAGAGGCGGCGCGCAAGGGTCTGCGCCTGCGGATCGAGGGCGCAGCCGGCCTGCCCCGCTGGGTCAGCGGCGATCCCACGCGCCTGCGCCAGGTGCTGAACAATCTGCTGTCCAACGCCATCAAGTTCACCGCGCAGGGCGGCGTCACCATCAGCCTGCACGCCCGCGAGGAGGCCGGGAGCCTCCGCCTGACCATCGACGTGGTCGATACGGGTCCGGGCATCGACCAGACCGTTCTGCCGCGCCTGTTCACGCCGTTCGACCAGCTGAGCAGCGCCGTCGTGCGCCAGCATGGCGGCTCGGGCCTGGGCCTGGTGATCAGCCGCGAGCTGGCCCGGCTGATGGGCGGCGACCTGACGGCGACCAGCGCGTCCGGCTTCGGCGCGCACTTCACCCTGACGACGACGTTCGAACCGGCCGAGGCGCCGTCCGCGGCGATCGAAGGCCCATCGATCACCGGCCTGCGGGTTCTGGTGGTCGACGACCACGTCGTCAATCGCCGGGCCATCGAGTTGATCCTGCAACCGTTCGGCGTCGACGCCACCCTGGCCGAATCCGGCGAGGAGGCGCTGGAACTGCTGGGCGCGGAGGCGTTCGACGCGGTGCTGATGGACGTCTACATGCCGGGCCTGGATGGACGCGAGACCACCCGTCGCCTGCGGGCCGGAACCGGCCCGAACCGCGCGATCCCCGTCGTCGCCGTCACCGCCTCGGCCACGCCCAAGGACTGGGACGAGTGCGCCGAGGCCGGCATGGACGCTCACGTCTCCAAGCCGATCGACCCGGCCGAGCTGTTCGGCGCCCTGGCTCAGGTCTTGGCGCGGGAACCCTCGGCTGGCGCGCCGGCGTCCGACGCGGCCTGATCCAGCAGCGCCTTCAGCCGAGCGGTCAAGGCCGGTTCGTCCTTGAAACCGCATTCCCAGATCGTCTCGACCCGCCAGCCGGCCGCGCGCAAGGCCTCGCTCGAACACGTGTCGCGGGCCTTGTTGCGGGCGACCTTGGCCAGCCAGTAGTCGCGATTGGCCTTGGGCACTCGCGAGCCCCGCGCGCAGTCGTGCCCGTGCCAGAAACAGCCATGGACGAAGAAGGCCAGCCTGCGCCCCGGCATCACCAGGTCGGGATTTCCCGGCAGGTCCTTGCGATGCAGGCGATAGCGCGCGCCCAGGCCCGTGAGGATGCGGCGCAAGGCCTTCTCGGGCGTGGTGTCCTTGCTCTTGACCCGCGCCATCACGGCCGAGCGCTTGGCCTGATCGTAGACGTCGGTGGTCACGGCCGGGTCTCCGGCGGGAAACGGCCCAGCCGCAGGGTCCCGGTCAGCAGCAGGACGCCCAGCTGCTTGAGCCCCGGCCAGCGGGACATCGGTGTGAAGAAGAGATCGCGCATCAGGGGCCAGAACGCGCCATGAACCTGGAACAGCGGCGTCAGCCCCTTGGAGGCCAGCTGGTAGATGCCGGTGTGCCGCCGCCGCTGGCCCTGCCAGGCGCGGATGGCCACGGCGGTCGAACGCCTGTCCTGGTCCAGCCGGGCGGCCAGCTCGACCGCATCGACCAGGGCCAGGTTCGCGCCCTGGCCCAGCTGCGGACTTGTGCCGTGGGCGGCGTCGCCCAGCAGGACGCAGGCCTCGCGGGTCCACCGCCCGACCGAAACGTCGCGGTAGACGGCGCGGGAGAAGCCTTCCCAGCCCTCGCGCCCCTCGAGCAGGGCGGCGGCGTCCGGCCACAGCGGTGAAAGGCGCTCGCGTCGCCAGGTCTCGAAGTCGCCGGCCAGGAAAGCGTCCATGTCGGCGACCGGCAGCGACCAGAACAGGCTGACCTGGTTGGTCTCGCCGTCCGGGCCGCGTCCCACCGGAAGGACGCCGGTCATCACCTCGGCCCGGTGATAGATCTGCCGCAACGCGCCAGCGAAGCGGCCGTCGACATCCGTGGCGTTGGTCCACACCGCGCCCCACGGATAGACCGGGGCTCGCGCGCCGGGCCGGATCCGTGACCGCAGGGCCGAGCCCGAACCGTCGGCGACCACCGCCAGGTCGAACGGCCCGAAGGCGCGGCCGAGCAGGAAGCCTTCCGTGGCCTGGGGGGGGGCCCCGACGCGGGGGATGCGCGGGCGGGTGCTCACCGTGACGCCGGCGGGCGCAAAGGCGTCGTGCAGCGTGAGGAACAGCACGGCGCGGTGGATGCCGACACCATGCGCGCCGGGCCGCCAGTCGCCGTAGTCCAGGTCCATGACCTGCCGGCCGCGGCTGTCGTGGCCTTCCAGCCGATCGACGCGCGCCCCGGCGGCGCGGATCGTCTCGTCCAGGCCCAGCGCTCTCAACGCCGCCAGACCGGTCGGCTGCAACAGCAGGCCCGAGCCCAGCGGGCGCGGGGCGGCGAAGGCCTCCAGCAGCGTGACCTCATGGCCCCGGCGCGCGAGCGCGAGGGCGGCGGCCATGCCGCCGACCCCGCAACCAACAACGCCGACCCGCAGGGGGCTCAGAGGCCCTCGAACAGGGCCGTGGACAGGTAGCGTTCGGCGAAGCTGGGAATGATCGCCACGATGGTCTTGCCCTTGTACTCGTCGCGCAGAGCCAGATCGAAGGCGGCGACCAAGGCCGCGCCCGAGCTGATGCCGATCGGCAGGCCTTCGACGGCCGCCGCGCGGCGGGCCATGGCGAAGGCGTCGTCATTGCCGACCTGGACGATGTCGTCGATCACGCCGCGATCCAGCACGCCTGGCACGAAGCCGGCGCCGATGCCCTGGATCTTGTGGGGACCGGGCGCGCCGCCCGACAGCACCGGCGAGGCCTCGGGCTCGACCGCGACCATCTTCAGGGACGGCTTGCGGGCCTTCAGCACCTGGCCGACGCCGGTGATCGTGCCGCCGGTGCCGACGCCCGAGACCACCGCATCGACGGCGCCGGCGGTGTCGTTCCAGATCTCCTCGGCGGTCGAGACGCGGTGGACCAGCGGGTTGGCGCTGTTCTCGAACTGCTGGGGCATGACCGCGCCCGGCGTGGCCTCGACCAGTTCCTGGGCGCGGGTGACGGCGCCGCGCATGCCCTTCTCGGCCGGAGTCAGCTCCAGCTTGGCGCCCAGCAGCAGCAGCATCTTGCGGCGCTCGATCGACATGCTTTCGGGCATGACCAGGATCAGCTTGTAGCCCTTGGCCGCGGCCACGAAGGCCAGGGCGATGCCGGTATTGCCCGAGGTCGGCTCGACGATGGTGGCGCCGGGCTTGAGGATGCCCTGGGCTTCCAGCGACTCGATCATCGAGGCGCCGATGCGGTCCTTGACCGAAGCGATCGGGTTGAAGAACTCCAGCTTGGCCAGCACCTCGCCCTTGGGGTTCAGCTCGGCCGACAGGCGCGGCAGGCGGACCAGCGGGGTGTCGCCGATGGTGTCGATGATCGAGTCATAGACCTTGCCGCGACCGGCGCGCTTGAACCGAGCGGCGTCATAGAGGGAGGAAGCGTCGTCCATCGGAAGGCCTCTGAGCGTGGAGGTTGCGGGAAGCGGCGCGCACCCTAGACCCGCATCCCCTACCTGTCAGGGGGTCATTCGGCGGCGAGGCTTGCAGTTTTGCTAAAGACCAGCGGCTCCAGCAGGCTTTGGGCCAGCCAGCGCACGGCCGGGACCGCGACGCCGTCGCCAATGACCTGCAGGCCGGCGGTCTGCGAGCGCGGCAGGACGTAGCTGTCAGGCAGGCCCATCAGCCGCGCGCCCTCCCGGGGACTGACCAGGCGCGATCGGACCTCGCCCTGGTCGATGACCAGCAGCGTCTGGCGCGAGGAGCCGCCGCGCGGCGTGCGCAGGCAGCCGGCGAGGCCATCAAACCGCACCTCGGCCCGCTGCTCGCCGCCGCGCATGCGCCGGAATACCGCCCCGACCGAGCGGCCGCCCTCACGCACGCGCAGTTCGACCGCCTGGCGGTGGGCAGGCGCCATCAGCTCAAGTAGCGCCTGCGTGCGTTCATCCGAGTTCCAGGTCACGGCGGCGTCGTCTTCCAACACCACGGCCAGGTCGGTGTTGCGGGCCGGCGGCGAGGGCACGCCCCACCAGATCCAGTTAGCCTTCAGATCGTCGGGCAGGCGGGCGGCGGCTTCGCGTACGGCGCGGGTGTGGAAGGCGCTGCCGCCCTCCAGCTCGCCGGGCTCCAGCCGGGTGGCGACCACGAACACCCTGGGGCGCGACTGCGGGGTGAAGGCGGCCGCATCGATCTCCAGCGCCCCGAAGCGGTAACCCTCTTCGGCCAGCACGCCGCACAGGGCGGTGAAGTCGTCGCCGCCGTGCGAGGTCAGCAGGCCCACGACGTTCTCGATGACGATCACCGGCGGGGCGCGGCCTTCGGCGCTCATGGCCTTCATCAGGGTCCAGAAGCCGAAGAAGGCCGAGGACTTGCCGCCCGCCAAGCCCGCGCGCGCGCCGGCCAGGCTGAAGTCCTGGCAGGGACTGGACGCCCAGGCCAGGTCCGCGGTCGGCAGGGTGTCCGCCGCCAGGGCGAAGACGTCGCCCTCGTGGAAGTGCGCGTCCGCATCGTCGGCGAAATTGGCGCGGTAGGTCTGCGCCTTGACCGCGTCGAAGTCGTTGGCGAAGGCGCAGGACCAGCCCTCGCCCAGGCCGAGGCGGGCCATGCCGCCGCCGGCAAAGAATTCCAGGAAAGTGGGGGGCGAGGTCCGATTCATCGTCGGGAACTCTAGCGTTCGTCGTCGCCGGAGTGGATAGACAAAGACATGCGCACCGCTGTCTTCATCGCCGCTTCTCTCCTGCTGACCGCCTGCGGGCAGACGCCCATGGGCTCGGCCGAGGAAGCCCCGCCGCCGGCTGATGCGCCAGTGACGGTGGGTCCCGACTATTCCGGCGATTTCGACGCTGTCGGGACAGAGCCGTTCTGGAACGTCAAGGTGCGCGAGGGCAGCGTGACCCTGTCGCGTCCCGACCACCCGGACGTCGCCCCGGCCAATCCCGGGGTGCGGGCCGACGGCGAACAGGGCGTCTGGGACGCCACCATCGGCGAAGACCAGCGGCTGGTGCTGCGCGTCACCCCCGGCGAATGCTCGGACGGCATGTCCGACCGCCGCTACGGCTATGTGGCCGAGGTGTGGATCGACGGCGAGACGCTGAAGGGCTGCGCGTCGAAGACCCAGGATCTAGCGGAGCAGCCGAAGCCCTAAAGCGCCCCGTGCTCGCCCTGCCCCGCAATCATCTTCAGATACGCCCCATACGGCGACTTCTGCAGGTCATGCGCCAGGCCAAGTAGCTGCTCGGTCGAGATCCAGCCGTTCTGGTAGGCGACTTCCTCCACGCAGCCGATCTTCAGGCCCTGGCGGTGCTCCAGCGTGCGCACGAACTCCGAGGCTTCCAGCAGGCTGTCGTGGGTGCCGGTGTCCAGCCAGGCAAAGCCTCGGCCCATGCGCTCGACCGACAGGGCGCCGGCCTCCAGATAGAGGCGGTTGATGTCGGTGATCTCCAACTCGCCGCGCGCCGACGGCTTCAGGTCGCGGGCGAAGTCGACGACGCGATTGTCGTACATGTAGAGGCCGGTGACCGCCCAGTTCGAGCGCGGCTTCTCGGGCTTTTCCTCGATCGTAACCGCCTTGCCCGCCGCGTCGAACTCGACGACGCCGTAGCGCTGCGGGTCGTTGACGAAATAGGCGAAGACGCTGGCGCCGTCCTTGGAGCGCTCCTTGGCCCCCTGCAGGATGCGGCCCAGGCCCGCGCCGTAGAACAGGTTGTCGCCCAGGACCAGGATCGACGGCTCATTGCCGACGAAGTCCGCGCCGATGCGATAGGCCTCGGCCAGGCCGTTGGGGTCGGCCTGCTCGGCATAGGAAATGTTGATCCCCCAGCGCGCGCCGTCGCCCAGCAGGCCCTCGAACAGCGGCAGGTCGCGCGGCGTCGAGATGATCAGCACGTCGCGCACGCCGGCCATCATCAGCACCGACAGCGGATAATAGATCATCGGCTTGTCGAAGACCGGCAGCAGCTGCTTGCTGATCGCCAGGGTCACGGGATGGAGACGCGTGCCCGAACCGCCCGCGAGAATGATGCCCTTCATTACGTCTTCTTCTTCAGTCCTGTGGCCAGAGCCTAGAGCGGATTTCGCGACGGCGTCAGCCATAGTTTCGGGGGTTGCGGGTTCGACACCATGATTTCGCGCAGGTCTTGGCGAAATCGAGTCCTAAGCGTGACCCTTGGCGGTGAGGTAGCGGTCCAGCGCGTCGGTCCAAGACGGCATCGACCGCCCGATGGCGGCTTCCAGCTTCGCGTTCGAAAGGGCGCTATAGGGCGGCCGGCGAGCCGGCGTCGGGAACTGGCTGGTCGGGATCGGTACGACCTCCGCAGCCACGCCGGCTTTCGCAATGATGGCCTGGGCGAAGTCGCACCAGCTGGCCACGCCGGAATTGACCACGTGATAGTCGCCGGCCGGCGCCTTGGCCGCGATCAGGTCCAGGATGGCCTCGCCGGCGTCGTAACTGGCCGTCGGTGACATCACCTGATCCGCCACCACGGTCAGGCGACCGCGCTCCTTGCCGAAGCGGATCATGGTCTCGACGAAGTTGCCGCCCTTGCCGCTGGCCCCGGCCACGCCGAACAGCGAGGCGACGCGGGCGACGAGGACGTCGTCATGCTCCAGCCGCGCCAGGTCCTCGCCCAGGGCCTTGGTCGCGCCATAGACATTGATCGGCGCCCGGCCGACAGCTTCGGACAGCGGCTCGCGCTGCGCCTGGCCGCCATAGACATAGTCGGTCGAGACCTGGACCAGCCGCGCAGCCCTTGCGGCGCAGGCCTTGGCCAGGCGGCCGGCGAAATGGGCGTTGATCGCCACGGCCGGCGCCGGATCCTTCTCGCAGTCGTCGACGCGGGTGACCGCCACGCAGTTGATGGCGACGTCGAAGTCCAGGCCCTCGAAGCTGGCTTGCGGATCGGCCGCGTCGACTTGGGCGCGGGTCACGGGGATCAGGTCCAGGCCACGCTGGCCCGCCAGCGTGACGAGGTCCGAGCCCAGCTGGCCGTTGGCGCCGAAGAGGACGATGCGCATCAGGCGGTCTTCAACCCCAGCCGCTGGCCGGCATAGCGCTCGCGCAGCGGCGCCCACCAGGCCTCGTTGTCCAGGTACCACTGGATGGTCTTGCGCAGGCCGGTGTCGAAGGTTTCCTGCGCCTTCCAGCCCAGTTCGGTTTCCAGCTTGGTCGCGTCGATGGCGTAGCGGGCGTCATGGCCCGGACGGTCGGTGACGAAGGTGATGAGGTCGCGGCGGCGCTGACCGGCGATCGGCCGCAGCTCATCGAGCACGTCGCAGATCGCCTCGACCACTTCCAGATTGGTGCGCTCGTTGCGCCCACCGACATTGTAGCTCTCGCCCGGGACGCCTTTCGTGGCGATCAGGTGCAGGGCGCGGGCGTGGTCCTCGACGTGCAGCCAGTCGCGGACATTGTCACCCTTGCCGTAGACCGGCAGCGGCCTGCCTTCGAGGGCGTTCAGCGTGACCAGCGGGATCAGCTTCTCGGGGAAGTGATAGGGGCCGTAGTTGTTCGAGCAGTTCGAAACCACCACCGGCAGGCCGTAGGTGTGTTGCCAGGCGCGGGCAAGGTGGTCGGACGAGGCCTTCGACGCCGAATAGGGCGAGCGCGGATCGTAGGGCGTGGTCTCGCTGAACAGACCCTCGGCGCCCAGGCTGCCAAACACCTCGTCGGTCGAGATGTGGTGGAAGCGGAAGGCGTCCTTCTCGGCGCCGTCGAGCGTGCGCCAGTGCTCCAGCGCCGCCTGCAGCATGACATAGGTCCCGACGATATTGGTCTGGACGAAGTCGCCGGGGCCGGTGATCGAGCGGTCGACATGGCTCTCGGCGGCCAGGTGCATGATCACGTTGGGGCGGAAGGCCTGGATCGCAGCCGAGACCGCCGCGGCGTCGGCGATGTCGCCCTGCACGAACTGGTAGTCAGCCTTGCCTTCGATCATGGCCAGGCTGGCCGGCGAGGCGGCATAGGTCAGCTTGTCGAAGTTGAGGATCGCGACGGCGTTCTGGCCGGCCAGATGGCGGCACACGGCCGAGCCGATGAAGCCCGACCCGCCGGTCACCATCACGCGAAGGGTCTGCTGCGACATGCCCTGAATATTCTCGTCCGTGGAAGAGGACGCCCCGTATCCAGTTTTTCCTGTACGCGCAACCTTAGTCCGTGAAGACCACGGTCTTGCGGCCGTTCAGTAGGACCCGGTCCTCCAGGCGGTAACGCAGGGCGCGGGCCAGGACGCGGCGCTCGATGTCGCGGCCCTTGCGGATCAGATCGTCGGGGGTGTCGCGGTGGCTGATGCGCTCGACGTCCTGCTCGATGATCGGGCCTTCGTCCAGGTCGCCGGTCACGTAGTGCGCCGAAGCGCCGATCAGCTTCACGCCGCGCGTATGGGCCTGGTGATAGGGCTTGGCGCCCTTGAAGCCCGGCAGGAACGAGTGGTGGATGTTGATGCAGCGACCAGCCAGCTTGGCCGACAGGCCGTCGGACAGCACCTGCATGTAGCGGGCGAGCACGACGATGTCGGTCTTGCTCTCCTGGATCAGCTTCCACAGCTCGGCTTCCTGCTCGAACTTGGTTTCCTTGGTCACCGGCAGGTGGTGGAACGGCAGACCCGTCAGATCGACGTGCTCATAGGTTTCCGCCGGATGGTTCGAAACCACCCCGGCGATGTCCATCGGCAGCTCGCCGATCCGCCAGCGATAAACCAGGTCGGCCAGGCAGTGGTCGAACTTGCTGGCCAGCAGCAGCACGCGATAGCGCTCGGCGCGGTCGCGCAGGGTCCAGCGCATCTTCAAGGCGGTCGCCACCACCCCGAACTGCTCACGCAGGGTCGCGCGGTCGGCGCCGTCGGCGTCGAACACCACCCGCATGAAGAACTGGCCGGTCTCCTGGTCGTCGAACTGCTGAGCGTCGAGGATGTTGCAGCCGCGCTCGAAGAGGAAGGCGGACACCTTGGCGACAATGCCGCGCTGGTCGGGGCAGGAGAGGGTCAGGATCATGGTCCGCTCCCTCTAGAGAACAGCGTCGCCGAAGAAAAGCGCCGAACGGCGGGGTTTTTGACCGCCGGGGCCGAGTTTTCCTAAAGCGGGTCGCCCGCGGGTAGTCGGCGACGCCGGAACGGGTCTAGGCTCGGACCATGGTTTCCTCCTCTGAAGTCCTGTCCGACCGCGCGATCGACATCCTGGCCAAGCTGGTGGCGTTCGACACCACCTCGCGGCGCTCGAACCTGGAGCTGATCCAGTGGGTCGAGGCCTATCTGGCCCATCTCGGCATTCCGTCACGCCGCGTGCCGAACGCCGACGGGACCAAGAGCAACCTGATGGCGATGATCGGTCCGGCGGTCGAGGGCGGGGTCGTGCTGTCTGGCCATACCGACGTCGTCCCAGTGGATGGCCAGCCGTGGTCCAGCGATCCGTGGGTGCTCACCGAGCGCGACGGTCGGCTGTATGGCCGCGGGACCTGCGACATGAAGGGCTTCCTGGCGCTGGCGCTGGCCGCCGCGCCGGACCTGGCCCAAGCGACGCTGGCGCGACCCGTCCATCTGGCCTTCTCCTATGACGAGGAGATCGGCTGTTTAGGTGCGCCGGACATGATCGCGGTGATCGCCAAGGAGATCCCCCGCCCGGCCCTCGTGGTGGTCGGCGAGCCCACCGACATGGTCGCCGTGCGCGGCCACAAGGGCATCGCCACCTTCACGGTCACCGTCACCGGCCGCGAAGCCCATTCCAGCCTGACCCACCTGGGCGTTTCGGCCAACACGGTCGCGATCAAGCTGATGGCCAAGCTGGTCGCGCTGTCCGAGACGCTGGAGCGGCAGGCCGATCCCGCCTCGCCGTTCATGCCCAAGGGCGCGACCCTGACCGTCGGCATGGTCCATGGCGGCACCGCCGGCAACATCCTGGCCCGCGAGTGCAAGTTCCTGTTCGCCCTGCGCACCCCGGCGGGCCAGGATCCTATGGCGATCCTGGCCGAGTTCTTCGCCGCCGCCGACGCCATGGACGCCGAGATCAAGGCCAAGGCGCCGGAAGGCGGGGTCAAGGTCGAGCGCCGCTCGCTGGCCCCAGCATTCGCGCCCGAGGAGGACGGCGCCGCCGAGACCTTCGCCCGCCGCCTGGCCGGCGACAACGGCCCGCCCCGCGTCGTGCCCTATGCCGCCGAGGCCGGGCAGTTCCAGGGCGCGGGCTTCTCGACCGTGATCTGCGGCCCCGGCTCGATCGACCAGGCCCACCAGCCGGACGAATATGTCGAGATCAGCCAGATGCAGCGCGGCGCGGCGTTCATGAGGCGGCTGGTGGAGGATTTGTCGGTCTAGGTTCTCCAAAGCCAACAACCGTCATCCCCCGCTCTCTGCGCGGGCCCCATGGGTGCGGTTCCACCGGTGGC
>CAZRPD010000038.1:10693-32391 GCA_964601775.1 uncultured Caulobacter sp.
CGTCACACGGGGGACCCGGTGTGCGCAGGCCCACCGGGGCGGAAAAATGCGCCCCCACGCAAAAAGCGCGGGATGACGGGTAGGATTAGCCCCCCCGCCACGTCCGGATCACGAACCGCCGCCCGATAAACGCCGCAGGGTCGAGCGACATCACCCGCAGAATCGCCCCCGGCGAAGCCTTGCGCCTGGCCTGGATCGCGCGGCGGTCGGCCATGACCTGGTCGAGGTCCTCACGTTTCAGCGCCGCCTTGATCCCCCGTATGGCCGGCGCGACGTCGCCGCGCCGCCAGTGCAGCAGCAGCAGGCCCGCCGTCACCGCCACATGCAGCGGCAAGGTCACGGGAAACAGCCAGCCGGGCGTGTTCTTCAGGAAGGTCCAGACCCGGTTGCGCGAGCCATGGAAGATCGAGAAGTCCGACCGCACGCCCGTGCTGGCCGAACCGACGTGGGCGACCTTGGCTTTCGGCAGGAGCAGGGTGGGCTGGCTGTAGAGCCGCAGGCGATACCCTAAGTCGACGTCCTCGCAGTAGCAGAAGTAGCGCTCGTCAAAGCCGCCGACCTCCAGGAACAGGTCGCGGTCGATCAGCATGGCCGCGCCGCAGGCCGAGAACACCTCGCCTTCGGGCAGGATCGCCGGGATCTTGCGGCCATACCCGCCCCGGAACGGTATGCCCGCGCTGGTGACGTTGTCCCCGGCCCCGTCCAGCAGACCCGGCTGGTCTGCCGACAATTGCAGGGATGCAAAGCTCTTGACCTCAGGATGGCGCGCGACCCCGGCCATCAGTTCTTCCAGCCAGTCGGGCTCGGCATAGGCGTCGGGGTTCAGCAGCACCAGCCAGCGCCCCTTGGCGCGTCGGGCGGCGAAGTTGTTGCCGGCCGCGAAGCCCAGATTGGCCCCGGCCTCGACGAACTCGACCCACGGATGGGCCTTCGCCGCCGCCTGCGGCGCGCCGTCGGTTGAGGCGTTGTCGATCAGGATGGTCTCGAAGTCGCGGAAGGTCTGGGCCGCCAGCCGCTCCAGGCACGGCGCCAGGGTCGGACCGCTCTGGTAGGAGACGATGATCACGCTGACGAGCGGAGTGGACTTGTTTTCGATCGTCTCAGCCGGCATCGGTGGCGGGTTCGTTTCTCAAGGTACGCGTCATGAAGATCACGCCGCTGGCGATCCCCGAAGTGCTGCTTATCACGCCCGCGCGCCATGGCGATGAGCGCGGCTGGTTTTCCGAGACCTTCCGCCAGGCGGCGCTGGAGGAGGCTGGATTTAAGGCCGCTTTCGTCCAGGACAACCATGTGCGCTCGACGACGCGCGGCATCCAGCGCGGCCTGCACTACCAGAAGCCGCCCCACGCCCAGGACAAGCTGCTGCGCTGCGTGGTCGGCTCGATCTTCGACGTGGCGGTGGATATCCGCAAAAGCTCGCCGACCTATGGCCAGTGGATCGGGGCGGAACTCTCGGCCGAAAACCGCCAGCAACTGCTGGTCCCCAAGGGCTTCGCCCACGGCTACGTCACCCTGACCGACGCCTGCGAAGTGCTCTACAAGGTCACCGACTACTACGCCCCGCAGGCCGAGGGCGCGGTGCGCTGGAGCGACCCGGCGGTCGGCATCGACTGGCCGATCCCGGCAGCCGAGATCACCGCCAACGACCGCGACAACGCCGCGCCGTTGCTGGCCGACATCGAGACGCCGTTCGAATACTGAAACGCCGCAGGCCCCCACCTGACCGCTTCGCGGTCGTCCGCCCCCGGAGGGGGCAGACGGTGATCGCGTTCCGTCTTCCCCCTCCGGGGGAGGAGCGCGAAGCGCGGAGGGGGCAAGTCAGAGGAAACCCGAGATGAGCTTCACCGACTTCTTCTGGACCTCGTTCGAAGGCCTGCCGCTGCACGCGCGGGACTATGCTCCCGTCGGCGAAACCCAGAAGCTGCCGGTGATCTGCATCCACGGCCTGACCCGCAACGCCCGCGACTTCGAGGACCTGGCGCCGCGGATCGCCGCCACGGGTCGCCGCGTGCTGGCCGTTGACGTGCGCGGCCGGGGGCTGTCGGCTCGCGATCCGAACCCGATGAATTACCATCCGGGGACCTACACCGCCGACGTCGTCGCGCTGCTGCAAGCGGCCGGGATCGAGCGAGCGGTGTTCGTCGGCACCAGCATGGGCGGGCTGATCACCATGGTGCTGACCTCGATCCAGCCCGAAGCCATAGCGGCCGTGGTGCTGAACGACGTCGGCCCCGAGCTGTCGCCGGTCGGCCTGGCCCGCATCGCTGGTTATACCGGTATGGCCAGCCGCTTCGGGACCTGGGACGAGGCCGTCGCCTACGCTCGCAAGATCAACGAAGCCGCCTTCCCCGACTACGGTCCGCAGGATTGGGACGCTTTCGCCCGCCGCCTGTTCGACGAGACCGACGGCGCGTTCGTCCTGGCCTACGACCCTGACATCGCCGCGCCGATCAAGGCCGCCGCTGAAGCGCAACAAGCCGCGCAGGATGCTGGCGGTCAGGCGCTGGCCCCGCCCGACATGTATCCGCTGTTCCGGGCGCTCGCGAAGGGCCGCCCCATCCTGCTGGTGCGCGGCGGAATCTCCGACCTGATCGACCCCGCCATCGCCGAGCGCATGCAGGCCGCCGCCCCGCACATGACCTATGCCGAGGTCGCGAACGTCGGTCACGCGCCGATGCTGACCGAGCCGCAGGCCTGGGCCGCCCTAGAAAACCTGCTGGAGACCGCGCCCTAAAGGGGTGTGCCCGGATGGCTTGACCGTGTTAGACGCCCCGCAAGTTCTCGTGTCCGGAGCGCCTATGACCCTCGACCTCGCCGCCATCCAAGCCGCCGCCGGCCGCCTGAAGGGTCAAGTCGAGCGCACGCCGTGCCGCTATTCCAAGACCCTGTCGAAGATTACCGGGGCCGAGGTCTGGGTGAAGTTCGAGAACCTGCAGTTCACCGCCGCCTACAAGGAGCGCGGCGCGCTGAACAAGCTGATGTTGCTCTCCGACGCCGAGAAGGCCCAGGGCGTCATCGCCGCCAGCGCCGGCAACCACGCACAGGGTCTGGCCTATCACGGCGCCCGTCTCGGCGTGCCGGTGACCATCGTCATGCCCAAGACCACGCCCTTCGTGAAGGTGCAGCACACCCGCGACTTCGGCGCGACCGTGGTCATCGAGGGCGAAAGCTATGACGACGCCAACGCCCACGCCCGCAAGCTGCGCGACGAACAGGGCCTGACCTTCGTCCATCCTTTCGACGACTACGACATCATGGCGGGCCAGGGCACGATCGCCCTGGAAATGCTGGAAGACGCGCCGGACCTGGAGATCCTGCCGGTGCCGATCGGCGGCGGCGGCCTGATCAGCGGCGTGGCCACGGCGGCCAAGGCGATCAAGCCCGACATCCGCATCATTGGCTGCGAGCCGGCCATGTACCCGTCGTTCACCGCCCGCATGCGCGGCGTCGCGGCCCACTGCGGCGGCCAGACCATTGCCGAAGGCGTGGCGGTCAAACAGGTCGGCGACCTGACCTATGGCGTCGTGCGCCCGCTGATCGACGACGTGCTGCTGCTGGAAGAGCCGCACCTGGAACAGGCCGTCTCGCTGTACTGCAACGTCGAGAAGACCATCGCGGAGGGGGCCGGCGCGGCCTCGCTGGCGGCGCTGCTGGCCTATCCGGAACGCTTCCGCGGCAAGAAGTGCGGCCTGATCCTGTGCGGCGGTAATATCGACACCCGCCTCTTGGCCTCGGTCCTGACCCGCGAACTGGTCCGCGCCCAGCGTCTGGTCAGCTTGCGGATCATCGGCGACGACCGCCCGGGCCTGCTGTCGACCGTGGCCTCCGTCATCGGGACCATGGGCGCCAACATCATCGAGGTGAACCACAACCGCCTGGCCCTGGACGTGCCCGCCAAGGGCGCTGAGTTCGACATCACCATCGAAACCCGAGACGCCCAGCACACCCAGGACGTCATGAACGCCCTGCGCGAGAGCGGGTATCCGCCGCGGGCGGTTTAGGAATGAAGATCCTCCCCCGTGCAACGGGGGAGGTGGCCCAGAGGGCCGGAGGGGGCCAATGCGGCCTAAGTCCAGCTAGCCCCCTCAGTCACTTCGTGACAGCTCCCCCGTATTACGGGGGAGCATCTAGCCGCCCCTATTCCTTGCGCGTGCCCCGGGCCAGCCGGTTCACGCCCAAGAGCTCGATGCGGAAGATCATCACGCTGTTGCCGGGGATCGGGCCCTTGTCCTGGGCGCCGTAGCCCAGGGCCGGCGGCACGTAGAGCGTCCACTCGTCACCGGCCTTCATGCGCTGCAGGGCGATGACCCAGGCCGGCACCAGGCCGTCCAGCGGGAACACCGCCGGCACGCCGCGCTCGTAGCTGCTGTCGAACACCGTGCCGTCCAGCAGCTTGCCTTCGTAGTGGACCTTGACCTCGTCGGCCGGGGTCGGGTGCATGCCGCCCTGCGGGCCGCTGCGCACGACCTTGTACTGCAGGCCCTGGGGCAGGGTGACGACGCCCGGCTGCTTGGCGTTTTCGGCCATGAAGGCGTCGGCGGCGGCCAGGTTCTCCTGGGCCTTCTTGCCGGGACCGCAGGCGGCCAGGGTCATGCCGACGGCGGCGAGGGTGAGAAGGAGGGCGCGGCGCTTCATGGAGACCTCGGGCGAAACTGGCCGTCCAGCTAGCACGGACCGCGCGGGATTCCATCTGCGGACGAGCGAAGGTGGCCTTGGCATGCATTTTCACGGAACGGTGGTGGCGCTCGTCCGCGACGCCGCCTAGAAACGGCCTCCCGTTCAGAGACAAGACGAGCCGCTGATGAAACCCGTTCGTAAAGCCGTCCTTCCCGTCGCCGGCCTGGGCACCCGCGTGCTGCCCGGCACCAAGACCACGCCGAAGGAACTGTTGAACGTCGTCGACCGGCCGATCCTGTCGTATATCGTCGAAGAAGGCCGCAAGGCCGGCATTGAGCACTTCGTCTTCGTCACCGGCCGCGGCAAGGGCGCGATCGAGGACTATTTCGACCACCAGGTCGAGCTGGAAAACCAGCTGGAAGCCAAGGGCAAGCTCGACATCCTCGAGCAGCTGCGCGCCGAACTGCCCAAGCCGGGCGAGATGAGCTTCGTGCGCCAGATGGCCCCGCTGGGCCTGGGCCACGCGGTGTGGTGCGCCCGCGACATCATCGGCGACGAGCCGTTCGCGGTCATGCTGCCCGACGTCATCGTTGACGCCGACCCGTCCGCCCTGGGCCAGCTGATCGAGGTCTATGACAAGGTCGGCGGCGGCAATGTCATCGGCGTCGAGGAAGTGCCGATGGAAGACACCCACAAGTACGGCATCGTCGCCCCCAGCAAGATCGACGGCCGCCTGGCCACGATGAGCGGCATGGTCGAGAAGCCGGCTAAGGGCACGGCCCCGTCCAACCTATCGATCGCCGGCCGTTACATCCTGCAGCCCGAGATCTTCGACCTGCTGGCCAGCCAGGAGAAGGGCGCCGGCAACGAGATCCAGCTGACCGACTCGATGGCCAAGCTGATGACCCAGCAGCAGTTCCACGCCTATGTCTACGAAGGCGTCACCCACGACTGCGGCGACAAGATCGGCCTGCTGCGGGCCAATGTGGCCCTGGCCCTGAAGCGTTCGGACCTGGGCGCAGCGGCGCGGGCTGCGGTCGAAGCGGCGCTGAAGGCCTAACCCCACTCGGCGAGGACGTCTTCATCGTCCTCGCTGCCCTTGAGGCCTAGCGCGGCGTCTCCCAGGAGCCGCCGCGCAGCCCATGCGGCAGCCCCCCGCACGACCGGCGCCGGATCGGCCAGCAGCGGCTCGACCACCGCCATCAGCCCCGCATCGCCGCTATTGCCGATCGCGTAGAGCACATTGCGCACAAACCGATCCCGCCCGATGCGCTTGATCGGATTCTTCGAGAACAGCGCCCGAAACTCGGCATCGTCCAGCACCGCCAGTTCGGCCAGGGACGGTTGCCGCAGCGCCTCGCGCGCCTGCAGCTTGGCCTCGCTGGAGAGTGAGGCGAACTTGTTCCACGGGCACACCGCCAGGCAATCGTCGCAGCCATAGATCCGGTTGCCCAGGGCGGGTCGGAACTCGGCCGGGATCGGCCCCGCCAGCTCGATGGTCAGGTACGAGATGCACCGCCGCGCATCCAGCTGGCGCGGGGCGGGAAAAGCCTGCGTCGGGCAGATGTCCAGGCAGGCGCTGCAGCGGCCGCAGTGGTCGATCTCGGCCTCGTCCGGCGGCAGGTCCAGGGTCGTCAGCACACTGCCCAGGAACAGCCACGAGCCGAACTGGCGCGAGACCAGATTGGTGTGCTTGCCCTGCCAGCCCAGGCCGGCCCGCTGGGCCAGGGGCTTTTCCATCAGCGGCGCGGTGTCGACGAACACCTTCACGTCATTGCCGAACCGCCGGTGCATCCAGCCGGCCAGCAGCTTCAGGCGCTTCTTGATGACGTCATGATAGTCGTCGCCCTGGGCATAGACCGAGATCGCCGCGTCGCTGGCCGACTTCAGCTGCTCCAGCGGGTCGATGTCGGGGCCGTAGTTGACGCCCAGCACCACCGCCGACCTGGCGTCGGTCCACATGGCGGTCGGATGCGAGCGCCGCTCCAGCGTCTCCTCCATCCAGCCCATGTCGCCATGACGCTCGGCCTCGACGAAGGCCCTCAGCCATTCGCCGTTGGGCCAGGCAGCCGACGCATCGGCAAAGCCGCAGGTCGAGAACCCCAGGGTCAGGGCCTCGGCGCGGATCTCGTCCTTGATGCGGTCTGGAGAAAGCTCAGAAGTCGAGGTCGTCATAGTGCGCGGCCGGCGCGAGGCCGGGCCAGCGGTCGGCCAGGATCGGACGGAAGGCCGGCCTCGACTTCAGCTTCATGTACCAGGTCTTGGCGGTCGGGAAGTCCTTCCAGGGGACATCGCCGAAATAGTCGATGACCGACAGGTGCGCGGCGGCGGCGAAATCGGCCAGGCTCATGCGGCGGCCGGCCAGCCAGTCGCGGGTCTGCAGCAGGCTGTCGACATAGCCCAGGTGGGCCTTCAGCGCCTCGCGGCCCTGGCGCAGGGCGGCCAGGTCCGGCGCGCCCATCCGCAGCAGACGCTTTTCCATCTTCTCGTGCAGCAGGAAGCCGTTGACCTCGTTGTCGAACTTGCGGTCGAACCACTGCAGCAGACGGCGGGCTTCAGCGCGCTCGCTGGCGTCGCGACCCAGCAGGGCCGGCTCGCTCTCGGTCTCTTCCAGGTGCTCGAGGATCGCCCGGGTCTCGCAGATGACGGCATTGCGCTGGTTGCGGGTCTCGACCAGCACCGGCGTCAGGCCCGACGGGTTCAGAGTCTGGAAGTCCGGCGGGGCTTCCCAGTAACGGACCTGCACCTCAGTGAACGGCAGCCGCTTCTCGCCCAGCACAAGACGCACCTGCCGCGAGGCGGGGTCGAGGGGGAAGTGGTGAAGGGTGCGTTCGACGCTCATGCCCAGGTGCGCTCAGGCTGCATCGAAAGAGCGATGCGCCGCTTTGCTTAACAAGAGATTGCCGAACGGCGTTTATCCTGGAAATCCAGGCTTTTGCGCGGCGTTTTGACTCGATTTTCGCGGAAACTAGCTGTTCATGCGCGCGATCAGGTTGGTCGTGCTCTGGCCCTGCTTGAGCTGCGCCAGCACCACCTGGCCGCCATAGCCCAGCACGATGTCGGACCCAACCACGGTCTCGACCGTGTAGTCGGCGCCCTTGACCAGAACGTCGGGGTGGAAGGCCTTGATCAAATCGAGCGGGGTGTCCTCGCCAAACAACACCACCAGGTCGACCGACGACAGCGAGGCCAGCACCGTGGCGCGGCCCTGCTCCTTCTGTACCGGCCGGGTCGGGCCTTTCAGCTTCGAGACCGAGGCGTCGGTATTGAGGCCGACGATCAGGCGGTCGCAGGCCGCCTTGGCTTGGCTGAGCAGCGAGACGTGGCCGGGGTGCAGCAAATCAAAGCAGCCGTTGGTGAAGCCGACCTTCAGCCCGCGCGCCCGCCAGCCCTCGACGATCGCCTTGGCCTCTTCGCGGTCGGCGATCTTGATCTCGCCGGGTTCCCCCTGGGCCGACACGGCGCGGGCGGTCAGTTCGGCGGCGGTGACGACGTCCGTGCCCAGCTTGGCGACCACCAGGCCGCCGGCCAGGTTGGCCAGGTGGGCCGCGTCGGCCAGGCCGGCGCCGGCCGCCACGGAGAGCGCCAGGGTCGCAGCCACGGTGTCGCCAGCGCCCGAGACGTCGAACACCTCGATCGCGGTGGCCGGCAGGTGCAGGGGCGGCTGGCCACGGACCGACAGGGTCATGCCCGCCCCGCCGCGGGTGATCAGGGCGGCGTCCAGCCCAGGGGCCATCGCCAGGATCGCCGCGCCGGCGTCTTCCGAGGCCTCGTCGCTGTTCTCTGTGATCCCCGTGGCCTCGGCGGCCTCCTTGCGGTTGGGCTTGATCAGGGTGGCGCCGTCATAGCGGGGGAAGTCGCGGCTCTTCGGGTCGACGATCACCGGCTTGCCTGCGGCGCGAGCCGCGTCGATGGCCCCGCGCACGACCTCGGCGGTCAGCACGCCCTTGGCGTAGTCGGACAGCACCACGACATCGGCCGAGGCCAGATGCGCCGTGAAGGCGGCCAGCAGCGTCGCGGCGTCGCCAGCGCCCCGATCCTCGCGGTCGACCCGCAGCATCTGGTGCGAGCCGGAAATGTAGCGGACCTTCTCGGTCGTGCGGCGCGCCGGATCGACGACCAGCTCGGCTTCCAGGCCCGGTTCGGCGTCGATCATGCCGCGCAGGGCCGCGCCGGCGTCGTCTTGCCCCACCAGGCCGATCAGCACCGCCTTGGCGCCCAAGGCGGCGACGTTGCGGGCGACATTGCCCGCCCCGCCCAGCATGGCCGTTTCCTTCTCGACCGCGATCACCGGCACCGGCGCCTCGGGCGAGATGCGGTCGACCGCGCCATAGATGAAGCGGTCCAGCATCACGTCGCCGAGAACCAGCACGGTCTTGCCGGCGAAGGTGCGGGGGAGATGGGCGAGAGCGTCTTGCATGCGCAAGTCCGTAGCCTCACACGGGCGCGGAGAAAAGTCCGCCGTGCGGCTCGGCCCGTCCACGCGGGTCGGGGTGGATCAGGATGTCGGCCGCCGGGAAGGCCGCCAGCAGGCGGTTCTCGGCCTCGACCATGATGCTGTGCGCCTCGGTCAGGGAGATATCGGCGGCCAGATCGGCGTGCATCTGCATGTGGACGTAAGGTCCCGAGGCCCGGGTGCGTAGCTGGTGGACGCCCAGGATGCGCGGGTCGGCGGTGGCCAGTTCCAGGATCTTCGCGCGGTCCTCTTCGGGCAATTCATGGTCCATCAGCTGGCCCGAGGCCTCGCGGAACACGCCGATCGCGCCCCATATCAGCCACAGCGCCACGATCAGGCCCGCCGCCGCATCGACCCAGGACAGGCCCAGCCACGCCGCCGCGCCGACCCCGACCAGGGCGACGGCGTTGGAGCCCAGGTCGGCGGCGTAGTGCGCGCGGTCGCCGGAGATGGCGATCGAACCCGTGGCCTTCAGCACCCGGCTTTGGGCGGTGATCAGGGCCAGGGTCAGGACGATCGAGATCAGCATCACCACGATGCCGATCACGCCATGCTCGACCGGACGCGGATTGAGGAAGGCGTGGAACGCCTCCCGCCCGATCAAGGCGCCGGACGCGAACACCAGGCCGCCCTGCATCAGGCTGGAAAAGGCCTCGGCCTTGCCGTGGCCGAAGCGGTGCTCGGCGTCCGGCGGAGCCTGGGCGTAGCGGACCGCGAACAGGGTCACCAGCGAGGCGACCAAATCGAGGCACGAGTCCGACAGCGAGGCCAGGATCGCCACCGAACCGCTGGCCTTCCAGGCGACCGCCTTGATCCCGATCAGGATCGTCGCCGTCGCCACCGACAGCAGGGCGACGTTCCGGGTGGCCTTGGCGTTGGCGGTGGGCGAGGACATACCTCCTCTCTACCGCACCGCGCGCCAAAGGCTAGGCCGCCTCTCTGACCTCCGGCCCCACATAGACCGACTGTGGCCGGATCAGCCGTCCGCCGGCCAGCTGCTCGCGGGCATGGGCCAGCCAGCCGGCGACGCGGCCCATGGCGAAGACGCAGGTGAAGCTGGACGGCGGCAGGCCCAGGGCCTCCAGCAGCAGGGCGGTGTAGAACTCGACATTGGTGTCCAGCGGCCGGTCGGGCTTGTGCTCGCGCAGGATCTCCAGCGCCGCCTGTTCGACGGCTTCAGCGAAGGCGACGCGGCCCGGCAGGGCGGGCGAGGCGCCGGCCAGCTTGCGCACGGCAGCCTTCAGGGCGTCGGCCCGCGGGTCGCGGACGCGATAGATGCGATGGCCGAAGCCCATCAGTCGGTCGCCGCGCGCCAGGGCCTTTTCCAGCCACGGACGCGCGTTCTCAGGCGCGCCGATCGCATCCAGCATGTCGATCACCGGCCCCGGCGCGCCGCCATGCAGCGGACCTTTCAGGGCCGAAAGACCCGCCAGAACCGCCGAGGTCAGGCCGGCGCGGGTCGAGGCCACCACCCGAGCCGCGAAGGTGGAGGCGTTGAGGCCATGATCGCAGACCGTGACCAGATAGGCGTCCAGCGCCGCGGCCTCGGCGTCGGTCGCCGGCGCGCCGCGGGTCATCCGCAGGACGTCGGCGGCGTGCGACAGGGCCGCATCCGGCGCGACCGGGGCCTCGCCCTGGGCCACCCGCAGCACGGCGGGGGTGAACACGGCCGGCGCGGCCAGCAGCAGCAGGGCGGTCGGCAGGTCGTCGCCGTCGGGCAGGCGGGCCAGCAGGGCGCGCATGGCCTCGACCGGGTCGCGGCGGGCCAGACCCTCGTCCAAGGCGGCGACCTCGGCGAAAGCGCGGACCCGGGCCTGCCCCAAGGCCGGCGCCAGATCGCTGGGCATGTCGTCGAAGAAGCCGTCGAACAGAAGGTGAGCGGCGTCCTCGTAGCGGGTGCGACCCGACAGATCCTCCACGGCGTAGCCTCGGATCACCAAGCGGCCCCGGGCGCCATCGACATCGGACAGAACGGTGTGGGCAGCGACGACGCCCTCAAGACCATCGGACATAGGCGGTCTCCTTTCGCGTTCGAAGGAGCGCCCGCGCCGCTTGATCGTCAATCTTGATCAATATAATCAATCTATATGGCGGACTGGCTCGACGCGGATCAGGTTCTGGAGCGGCTGGAGATCCGGCCGCAGACGCTCTACGCCTATGTCAGCCGGGGCCGGATCGAGGCGACCGCCCACCCGCACGACCCGCGCCGCAGCCTCTATCGCGCCTCGGACGTCGCGGCCTTGGCCCAGAAAAAGGCGCGCGGCCGCCGCGCCGCAGACGTCGCGACGGGGGCCATCGCCTGGGGCGAGCCGGTCCTGCCCTCGGCCATCACCACCATCGCCGGCGGCCGGCTATGGTATCGCGGCCAGGACGCAGCAGTCCTTTCCGAAACGACGAGCTTCGAGGCGGTCGCCCGACTGCTGCGTGGCGGCCATGGCGCGGCGCTGAAATCGGGCCAACGCCCTGCCCCGCCGCTGGCCATTGACGCCCGCGCCCGCCTGTTCCTGACCCTGGCGACCCGCGCCGGTCGAGAGCCTCCGGCCCGGGGCCGCGCGCCGTTGGCCCTGGCCATGGAAGCCGCCGATCTGCTGGAAGCCGCGGTCGACGCCGCCACCGGTCAGACGGGCGAAGGCCCGGCCCATACCCGCTTCGCCGCCGCCTGGGGCCTGGACGCGGGCGGCGCCGATCTCATCCGCCGGACCCTGGTGCTGCTGGCCGACCACGAACTGAACGCCTCGACCTTCGCCGCGCGGGTGGCGGCCTCGACCGGGGCGTCGCTTTCGGCGGCCTGTCTGGCGGGACTGTCGGCGCTGTCGGGCCCGCTGCATGGTGGCATGGCCGCCCGGGTCGAGGCCTTCGTCGAGGAGGCCGAGCGCCGCGATCCCGATCATGCGGTGTCGGCGAGACTGGCGCGCGGCGTCTCCATGCCCGGCTTCGACCATCCGCTCTATCCCGACGGCGACCCGCGCGCCGCGGCGCTGCTGGGGACGTTCGAGGCCCCGCCCCTGCTGGCCGACCTGAGGACCGCGACTGAAGCCGCCACGGGCCTCTCGCCCAATATCGACTTCGCGCTGGTGACCCTGGCCCGGACCCTGAAGCTGCCGCCGGACGCGCCGTTCATCCTGTTCGCCACGGCGCGGAGCGCGGGCTGGACCGCGCACGCCATCGAGCAATTGCAAACGGGCCGGCTGATCCGGCCAAGGGCGCGGTATGTGGGAGAGGCTCCCCCCACCTGATCGCTTCGCGATCGTCCGCCCCCAAAGGCGGGCGGAAGGCGCCGTCCCGTCTTCCCCCTCCGGGGGAGGAGCGCGTCAGCGCGGAGGGGGCCAGCAGCCTACTCGCCCTCTTCCTCGTCGTAACCGACCAGCCGCAGCGCCTTGGCCGGCAGGCCCTCCAGTTCGCACCAGCGCTCCAGGGCCTCCTCGCGGCCATGGGTGATCCAGACCTCGCCGGGGCGCAGTTCGCTCAGGGTCGCCGTCAGCTCGTCCCAGTCGGCGTGGTCGGACAGGATCAGCGGCAGCTCGACGCCGCGCTGGCGGGCGCGGGCCCTCACCCGCATCCAGCCGGAAGCGAAGCAATCGACCGGATCGGGAAACCGCCGCGACCAGCGGTCGGCCACGGCGCTAGGGGGCGCGATCACGATCTGGCCGGCGAAGGCGTCCTTTGGCCCGGAAGACGTCGCCGGCGCCAGCGGACCCAGTTCGACGCCATGGGCTTCATAGAGGGCGTTCAGCCGCTCCAGCGCGCCATGCACGAAGATGGTCTTGTCCCAGCCGGCCTCGCGCAGCAGCCGGATGACCCGCTGCGCCTTGCCCAGGGCATAGGCCCCGACGAGGTGGCAGCGCTCGGGGAACTGCTCGACCGAGGCCAGCAGGCCGCGGATCTCGCCCGCGTCATCGGGGTGGCGGAACACCGGCAGGCCGAAGGTCGCCTCGGTGATGAAGACGTCGCACGGCACGGGCTCGAAGCGGGCGCAGGTCGGGTCGCGACGGCGCTTGTAGTCGCCGGACACCACCATGGTCAGGCCCTTCCAGCGCACCACCGCCTGGGCCGAGCCCAACACGTGGCCGGCCGGGACCAGGGTAACCTCGACGCCGTTGTGGCTGATCGTCTCGCCATAGGGGACGGCCTGGCGACGCTCTGTGAAGTCCTCGCCATAGCGGGTCGCCATGATCGCCAAGGTCTCGGGCGTGGCCGCCACCGCGCCATGACCCGCGCGGGCATGGTCGGCGTGGCCATGGGTGATCACGGCCCGGTCCACAGGGCGGACGGGGTCGATGTAGAAGTCTCCCGGCGGGCAGTAGAGGCCATCCGGCCGGGGACAGAGGAGGTCTTCAGGTCTGATCACGGCTGGATATCACAACGCCTAAGAGGCTAAGCCTATCCCCATGAGCGACCACGAGCAGACGAAACTCATCGCCACGGCGATGAACGAAGGCAGCCCGCAGGCCAAGGCCCTGGGCTTTTCCACCCTGGAGATCGGCGACGCCACGGCGATCCTCAAGGTCCCCTACCGGCCTGAGATCGTCGGCGATCCGGAGACGGGGGTCATCGCCGGCGGGGTGGTCACCACCCTGCTGGACCACGCCAGCGGCCAGGCCGTGCACGCGGCCATGGATAACTTCACCTCGATCGCCACGCTGGACCTGCGCATCGACTACATGCGCGCGGCCGAACCGGGCCTGGACGTGCTGGCCCGGGCCCATTGCTACAAGCTGACCCGCTCGATCGCCTTCGTCCGCGCTGTGGCCTACGACCGCGATCCGGAGGATCCCGTAGCCACCGCCCAGGCGACCTTCATGCTGGACTCGAGCGCCGGCAAGAAGCCCGGCGCCAATCTGAAGCCCTCGCGCGAGCCGCGCGCCAAGACCGGAAGCGTGGACTGATGAGCGACGCCGACACCCGCCTGGTCTCGATGCTGGACGCCATTCCCTACGCCCGCTTCCTGGGCGTGCGGGCCGAGCTGGCCGGCGACGAGATGACCGCCGTCCTGCCGTTCGCCCACCACATCGTCGGCAATCCGATGCTGCCCGCCATTCACGGTGGCGTGCTGGGGGCCTTCATGGAGATGGCCGCCCTGGCCCAGTTGTCGGTCGCCGCACCGATGAAGCGCCAGCCGCGGACCATCGACGTCTCGATCGAATATCTGCGCTCGGGCCGCCCGCTGACCACCTACGCCCGCGCCAGCATAAAAAAACTGGGACGCCGCATCGCCAACGTCCATGTCGAGGCTTGGCAGGAAACCCGCGCCGCGCCGATCGCCACGATGCGGGGCCTGTTCCTCGTCGCGCCCAGCGAGGACTGAAGATACGACGTGTTCGGACGATCGTCTCAAAGGATAAAGTTTCCCAAGAAACGAATTTTCAGAGAAACATTAATCCCAGTTAATGCGCAATCAGGTGCGACATATTCCCTTAAATCGCCGTCATGAAGCATGAGTAACGTGCATTAACCCGAGTCAACGCCTACATCCTTGCTCATCGGACGCCGACACGGCGCCGGCAGAGCCTGTCCATCGTCGATGAAACATCGGCGATGGACAGGCTCTGTTTCAAACACTTAGAGCGTGGCGAGCCACGCTCTAGGCAAGAACAGGGATCTAGACCATGACCATCAAGACCAACGCCGTCGCCAACATCGCCACGCTCGTGCTGGCCGTTCTGCCGCTCGTCATCATCGTCGGTTCGATCGCCCCGAGCCTGTAAGTGATCGCCGCGTAACCTCCGTCGGGCGGAGCGCTCTCACGAGCCCGCCTCGACGGAGATGGCGACTTCCAGTCGCCCAAGACTGATTAGGGATAAGAAGCCAAAAGGCTTCAGGAATACAGAGCCTTGGCCGTCCGATGCAGGATGGCGTGGCGGGCAGCCAGGCGGTCGATATCCGCGTCGTAGCCCCCGCCGATGACCCCGACCACCGGGATCTCTCGCTCCAGACAAGCGCCCAGGACATAGGCCTCACGTCGCTCCAGACCGTCATCGGTCAGCGACAACCGGCCCAGCTTGTCGTCCGCATGGGGATCGACCCCCGCATTGAAGAAGACGATGTCCGGCCGGACGCTGGAAAGCAGCGCCGGCAGGATCTCTCCCAGCTTTTGCAGATAGGCGCCGTCGCCCGTCCCGTCGGCCAGCTCGATATCCAGGTCGCTGGCCGCCTTTCGGTGCGGGAAGTTCTTCTCAGCGTGCATCGAGACGGTGAAGACGCTGGGATCGTTCTCGAAGATCCGCGCCGTGCCGTCGCCCTGGTGGACGTCCAGGTCCACGACCAGCGCCTGGCCGATCGCGCCCTCGGCCAGGAGACGCTTGGCGGCCACCGCCACATCGTTGAACACGCAGAACCCCGCCCCGCTCTCGGCCGACGCGTGATGGCTGCCGCCGGCGGTGTTGCAGGCGATCCCGTGCGCCAGCGCCAGGCGCGCCGCCAGCAAGGTGCCGCCGGTCGCCGCCCGGGCGCGGGTGGCGACGCTGTCGGTATTGGGCATGCCGATCCGCCGGACCACGTCGGCGGGCAAGGACAGCTCGATCACGCCGCGCACATAGGCCTCGTCATGGGCCAGCAGCAGGGTCTCGACGTCGATGAACTCCGGTCGCGCGAAGCCTTCCGGCCCAGGCAAACCCTCGGCTTCGAGCACGCTGGCCAGGCGCGAGAACTTGTCCATCGGGAAGCGATGGCCCGCCGGCATTTCGGCGCGGAAGGCGGGGTGATGGATGATCGGCGGTGCAGAAGACATCGACCCACGATGGGGACCGCGCTCAACTGACGCAAGGTCACGTCTTGCGGCGGCGCCCCGGCCCGCTTATCGCACTGCATCATGCAGACGACCGAGACCCTCGCCGACATCCTCGACCTCGAGCCCATCGAGGTGAACCTGTTCCGGGGCGTCAGCCCCAATGACGGCTTCCCGCGCATCTTCGGCGGCCTGGTCATCGCCCAGGCCCTGCTGGCGGCCTACAAGACCGTGCCCGACCGGGTCTGCCACTCGCTGCACGCCTATTTCATCCGGCCGGGCGACGTGAACGTCCCCGTGCTCTACGAGGTCGAGCGCGCCCGCGACGGCGGCACCTTCACCACCCGGCGGGTGGCGGCCATCCAGAACGGCGAGCAAATCTTCAACCTGGCCTGCTCGTTCCAGACGCCGGAAGAGGGTTTCGAGCACCAGTCGGCGATGCCGACCGCGCCCGATCCCGAGACCCTGCCGACCGAAGCCGAGTTCCTGCGCAGCCTGGGCGGCCAGATCCATCCCAAGATGCTGGCCCACCTGGAAAAGCCGCGCCCCGTCGACGTGCGCTGGGTCGACATGCAGAACCCCGTCGCCCCGGTGAAGAAATCCGGCACCAAGGAAGTCTGGATGCGGGCCAAGGCCCCGCTGGGCGACAACGTCCGCATGCAGCAGGCCGCCCTGGCCTACGCGTCGGACATGGCGTTCATGGAAAGCGCCCTGCGCCCGCACGGCCTGATCTGGACGACGCCAGGCCTGCAGGGCGCCAGCCTGGATCACGCCATGTGGTTCCACCACCCGTTCGACTTCAACGACTGGACCCTGTTCGCCCAAGACAGCCCCAGCGCCTCGCAGGGCCGCGGCCTGGTGCGCGGCCAGATGTTCAGCCGCGACGGCAAGCTCCTGGCCTCGGTGGCCCAGGAGTGCCTGATGCGGGTGCGGAAGTAGGCTAGAGCCTTTGGTCCGCGGTTAGCGCCGCCGCCGGGTCGGCGATGGCGTCGGCGCGTTCCTTGTCCGAGCGCGGGGTCGAGACCAGCGGCTTGGCCGCGGTCAGGGCCTGGCGATAGGCTTCGGTCAGCGCGCCTTCCGCGGGCGTGGCCACGTCCGGCTGCACGCCGACGCCTTCCCAGCCCTTGCCGGTCAGCGGATGGATCGCCTGGCCGTTGGGCACGAAGACCGTCAGGCCGAAACCCAACGGTGCGGGCGGGCGGTTGCTGGGATTGCCGCCGCCGCGCGAGCGGGTCCCGACCAGCACCCCGCGCTTGTTGGCTTGGATGTCGTAGGCGAACTCCTCGGCCGCCGAGAAGGTGCGGTTGGCGATCAGCACATAGACCGGCTTGCCCGCATAGAGCGGACCCGAGGCCGGGACATCGGCCTTGCGCTGCTCCACCGTCTCGCGGCCGTCCGGCTCGCGCCAGTGCAGGGCGGCCATGGTCAGGGGCTCGCGCGACAGATGGCCCAGCAGGCGCTCGTCGGACGCCCCGCCGCCGCCCGTGTTCTCGCGCAGGTCGATGATCAGGGCGTCGGTGTGCTTTAGCAGGCCCATGGCGTCTTCGATGATCTGCGCGCCGGCCGCCGTCTGTTCGAAGTAGCGCAGCTTCAGATAGCCGATATTGCCCGGCAGTCGCCGCACGGCCATCAGGCCATAGGCCAGCCGTTGATCGAGCAGGGCCTGGTCGGCGTCGCTCATCGCCGGCGCCTGGGCGCTGGCGGTGGTCACCGAGACCTTCAGGTGCTGATCGCCGGAGGTCTTCAGGGTGATGGCGCTGAGCGCCTGCGCCAGTTGCTCACGGTCGTGGATGACGACCAGGCGCTTGCGTTCGCCCTTCAAGGCCGCCTGGACGGCCTTGGCCTTGGCTGGGTCAAAATAGCCGTTCAGCCCGGCGACCAGCGCATCGACGACCTGACCCGACTGCTGGGCGGACAGGTCTTCGGCCGCCAGGACGGGCGAAGCGACGGTGAGCGCGGCGGCGGCCGCGAGGGCGAGAAGGCGCATGGACAATCCCCGTTTGAACAGCGGGCGTTTTCTCCCACCGCGCGCGGGCGAGCCAGTTAAGCCTGCGTCATGACCTGTTTGTCATCCACGGAGAACCGCGCAACGCCGGCCTCCGCCAAGCCGCGCAGCAAGGATGCGGCCTGCATGCCGACGGTCAGCTCGCCCGCCAGCGCCATGCGCAGGGCCTCGGCGGCAGTGACCCAGAAGCTTTCGATGCGCTCGCCCGGATCGTCCTTGGGCTCGGCCACGCGGACGACGTCGCGCGCCAGCACGATGTGGACGCGGTTGGTGTGGGTGCCGGCGTTGGGGCGGGTTTCGCCGATCAGGGACAGGGTCCCGGCGCAGCCCGCTTCCTCCAGCAGCTCGCGGGTCGCGGCGGCCACCGGATCTGTCTCGCCCGGATCCATGCCGCCGGCCGGCAGCTCGGTCGAGATGTCGCCCAGGCCGTGGCGGTACTGCTTGATCAGCAGGACGTTGTCGGCGGCGTCCAGGGCCACGACCTCGACCCAGTCGCGATATTCCAGGACATAGTAGGGCGCGATCACCGCGCCCTCGTCGGTGACGCAGTCGTCGGCGCGCAGGCGGATCCACGGGTCCTGGTGAATGATGCGCGAGGCGGTGACCCGCCACTTTCCGATCGAGGTCGATTTCGGCGAGGTCACAACGCACTCCTTCGGAGACAACTAGTCCCGGTCGCCCAGCTCTTCGTCTTCAGCCGGGCCTTCGTGCTCGCCGACCAGTTCCGGCGGATCGGCCAGGATCAGACCCTCGCCGATCTTGACCTCGGGCACAGCCGCCCGCGTGAACGGCAGGTACCAGGTGGGGCCGCCCAGGTCGGGAGTGATCTCGAGAATGTCGCCGGCGCCGAAATTCTGGACGCTCTTCACCCGGCCCAGCAGGACGTCGGTCGTGATGTGGCGGACGGTCAGGCCGACCAGGTCCGTCAGATAGAATTCGTCTTCCTCCGGCTCGGGCAGGGCCGAGCGGGGGACATACAGGCGAAGGCCGCGCAGGGCGTCGGCGGCTTCCTTGGTCTCGACGCCGGGGCAGCGGCACACGACGCCGTCCTTGGTCTTGCGCGCCGAGCCGATGGTCAGGGCGACCGAGCCATCCTGGCGCTTCAGCGTCTTGAAGGCCGCGATGCTCAGCGGGTCTTCGGTATAGGTCGCGATCCGCACCTCGCCGCGCACGCCGAAACCGCCGGCCACACGGCCGACCAGGATCATCGGGTCTTCGGGAGATTTGGCCATGGTCTGGACAGAGTCACGCCGCCGATCGGTGAAGATCGGCGGCGCTGGAACCCTTAGCCTTCGGTGGTTTCTTCAGCAGCCGGAGCTTCGGCGGCTTCAGCGGCCGGGGCCTCTTCAGCAGCGGCTTCAGCCGGAGCTTCTTCAACGGCCGGAGCAGCAGCGGCGGCAGCGGCAGCCGCGGCGGCGGCTTCAGCAGCAGCGGCCTTCTCGGCTTCGGCGGCGGCCTTGGCGTCGATTTCGGCTTGCTTACGGTCTTCTTCGCGCTGAGCGCGCTCGGCCGAACGCTCTTGAGCCTTCTTGCCCGGGGCGCCCTTTTGCGGGTTGTTGCCGTGGGTCCAGGCGACCAGACCTTGGGCGGCCAGGAAGCGGGCGACGCGGTCGCTCGGCTGGGCGCCCTTCTTGAGCCACTCCTGGATCGACTCGACCTTCAGGGTCACGCGAGCCGGGTCGTCCTTCTTGAGGAGCGGGTTGTAGGTGCCGACCTTCTCGATGAAGCGGCCATCGCGCGGCGAGTGGCTGTCGGCGATGACGATCGAGTAGTACGGACGCTTCTTGGCGCCGCCACGGGCGAGACGGATCTTCAGCATTTGAGGTAGTCCTTAGGGTCTAAAGTTCTATTTTTTGAACGGGTTGAAGCCGGGCAGGCCCAGGCCGGAGAGAGGGTTGGGCTTGGCGTCGCCGCCGCCCCCGAGGCCCGGCAGACCGGGCAGCCCCGGGATGCCGCCAGGGCCTCCCGCTGCGTTGGGATCGGGCTGGGCAAGCTTGCCCCCGCCCATGGTTTTCAAGCGCGCCATGTCGCCGCCGCCCATCATCTGGGCCATGCGGGCCATGCCCTTGCCGCCGTCCTTGGACATGGCCTTGAACATGTCGGCCATCTGGCGGTGCTGTTTCAGCAGACGGTTGATCTCGGCGACATCGACGCCCGAACCGGCCGCGATGCGACGCTTGCGCGAGGCGGCCAGGAGGTCGGGCTTCTTGCGCTCTTCCTTGGTCATCGAGCTGATGATCGCCTGCTGGCGACGGAAGATGCTGTCGTCGACGCCGCTCTCGGCGATCTGCTTCTTGACCTTCTGGACGCCCGGCAGGAGGCCCATGATGCCTTCCATGCCGCCCATCTTCTGCATCTGGCGCAGTTGGGCGGCGAGGTCGTCCAGGTCGAACTTGCCCTTGGCCAGCTTCTTGGCCATGCGCTCGGCTTCGGCATGGTCCAGATCGGCGGCGGCCTTCTCGACCAGCGCGACGACGTCGCCCTGACCCAGGATACGGCCGGCGACGCGGCGGGCGTCGAACACGTCCAGCGCATCGATCTTCTCGCCGGCGCCGAGGAACTTGATCGGCAGGCCGGTGACGTGGCGCATCGACAGCGCCGCGCCGCCGCGACCGTCGCCGTCGGCGCGGGTCAGGATCAGGCCCGTCAACGGCAGGCGCTCGTGGAACGCCTTGGCCGTGCGCACCGCGTCCTGACCGGTCAGGCTGTCGGCGACCAGAATGGTCTCGGACGGCGTGGCGATGCGGGCGATTTCCGCCGCCTCGCTCATCATCGCCTCGTCCAGCGTGGTGCGGCCGGCGGTGTCGAGGATCAGGACGTCGTAGCCGCCCAGCTTGGCCGCCGTCAGGGCGCGCTTGGCGATGTCGGGAGCGCTCTGGCCGGCGACGATCGGCAGGCTCTCGACCTCGACCTGCTTGGCCAGGGTCGCCAGCTGCTCCATGGCGGCCGGACGACGGGTGTCGAGCGAGGCGACCAGCACCTTCTTGCGCTCGGTCTTGGACAGGCGCAGGGCCAGCTTGCCGGTGGTGGTGGTCTTGCCCGAGCCCTGCAGGCCGGCCATCAGGATCACCGACGGCGGGTTCAAAGCCAGGTTCAGGCCGGTGGGGACTTCGCCGCCCAGCATGTCGACCAAGCCGTCATAGACGATCTTGACCACCTGGTCGGCCGGCTTGACCGAACGGATGACGGCTTCACCGCCGGCCAGTTCCTTGGCCTTGCTGATGAAGTCCTTGACGACCGGCAGGGCGACGTCGGCCTCGAGCAGGGCGACGCGGACTTCGCGCAGCGCCTCGTCGATGTCCTTCTCGGACAGCACGCCGCGGCCGCCGAGGCGGTCGAAGACGCCTGAAAGTCGCTCTGTAAGGCCGTCGAACATGGATAGTCCTAGTGAAATCGGGTCCAAACGCAATCAGCCCCCATGGACGATCACGTCGATGGGGGTCCTCGCCGTCCTCGTCCGGATGGATCCTGCGCTAACAGGCCGGGGTCGTGACGGTGGAGGCGCTGCTGATAAAGCGCCGGAAGCCGGGGCTTATGTCGCAAAAAGCTGAAAGAGTCAAAAGCGCTCCTCAAATCCGTCTTCCCGGCGAAAGCCGGGACCCAGATCCTGGAGCGCTTGGGCTGACCGGAAGGACGCTGAGTTCGAGGAACCCGCCCCAGCGCCCTTCCATCTGGGACCAGGGTTTCGCCGGGGGAATACGAGGTGGGGGGGCCTTACACCCTAGCCCCGAAGACGCGCGTACCGACCCCGTCGCCGCCGTGGCGCCCGATGCCCACGGCAACCTCGCCGCCGCGACCTCGACCGGCGGCATGACGGGCAAGAAATGGGGCCGAGTCGGCGACTCGCCGATCATCGGCGCCGGCACCTATGCCGCCAACGATTGCTGCGCCGTTTC
>CAZRPD010000039.1:0-32333 GCA_964601775.1 uncultured Caulobacter sp.
GGCCCTCGTCCAGCAGGGCCTCCTGACGGTTCTCGGACTTCTCGGTCTTCACGGCCAGTTGGTCGTGCTTCTCGTTTTCGCCAAGCGGACGGCGCGCTTCGCGGCTGTGCGGCGCGTCGAAATGCTTGTCCTCCGGACGGATATCGCCGTCGGCCATGTCGGCCGTCGAGGCGGCCGTGCCGTGGGTGAAGTGACGCTTGTCTTCTTCGGTATGGTGGCGGGGCATATGAACCTCCCGTGGCTTTTGCCTCGGATGTAAAAACCCGTCGGTCTAGGTTCGGGTTGCATGGTTCATCAGTTGCTTGTTGCAGCTGAAACATTTTTCGCCGCTGCTGGAACCTTGGCCATGGCGATCGCATTTAAGGTTCAGCTTGCGGGGCCGATCCCCTTCCCCTCGAGCGACCGGCCCGGGTCTACGCTCCTCAAAGCGACCCGGGCCGTTTAGTATCGCGGACGCCCCTAGGCCTCCAGCTCGATGTCCCAATAGAGATAGTCCAGCCAGCTGACATGCAGGCGGCCCGGCGGGAAGCGGCGGCCGCGGTCCTGCAGTTCGTGCATCGATGGCCGGCGAGCCACGTTGAACGGCTGCATCCCGGCTTCGCGCGGCGTGCGACCGCCCTTGCTGAGGTTGCAGGGCGCGCAGGCGGTGACGATGTTTTCCCAGGTCGTGCGCCCGCCCTTGGAGCGCGGAATGACGTGGTCGAACGTCAGGTCCTCTAGGTCGCCGCAGTACTGGCAGCTGAAGCTGTCGCGCAGGAACAGGTTGAAGCGGGTGAAGGCCGGCGGACGGTCCTGCGGCACGTACTGCTTCAGCGACACGACGCTGGGCAGCCGCATCTCGAACGACGGCGAATGGATCACGTGATCATAGGTCGACACCACGTCGACCCGATCCAGGAACACCGCCTTGACCGCCTCCTGCCAGGGCCAGAGGGACAGCGGGAAATAGCTGAGCGGCCTGAAATCGGCATTGAGCACGAGGGCCGGCATGCCCGACGGCGGGCGCGTGAGGACCTGCATCAGATCCTCCCTTCGAGGTGCGCGTGAACAGGATCACGGCCTCGGCTGAGGGGGTACGCGACAGGACTGAAGACGGGCCTCCTTCCTACGCTATTCAGGGAATCGCCATTCATTCCCGAACGCAGAGAAAGGATGGACCCACTCGGCGACAGAACCAAGACAAGCTTCAGAAAGGCGCGATCTCGCGCCGCTTCACCGCCCCGTAGCAGGCCCAAAGCAGGTGCGCGGCCACGCCCCGATAGGGCCGCCACAGCTCGGCCCGGGCATAGGCCTGCTTCTCGGTCGGACGGACCTGGGCGCCATCCACCCAGCGCATGGCTTCCTGCAGGGCGACGTCGCCGCCGGGGAACATGTCCAGCCTGCCTTGGGTGAACATCAGATAGACCTCGGCCGTCCAGCGGCCGATGCCGGTGATCGCGGTCAGCGCCGCCACGGCCTCTTCGTCCGACAGACTCGAGAGGGCGTCGAAATCGCAGGTTCCGGTCAGGTGCGCGTGAGCGATGGCGTGGGCGTAGCGGGCCTTGGGCCGCGACAGGCCCAGCGACAGCAGATAGGCCTGCTCGTGGCCCATGACGATGTCGGGCGTCATATCCGGCAGGCCCGCCTCGACCCGCGCCCAGATGGCCGCGGCCGAGGCCAGCGACACCTGCTGCTGCACGACCATCTTCAGGAGACCCGGAAAACCGCCCAATCCCACGCGCCACTCGAACGCCGGGGTGACGACCTCGATCGCCGCCAGGGCCGGATCGGCGGCGGCCAGCTGCTTGCGAGCGTCGAGAAGCGCCTCTGCGGTCGGCGGAACGAACATCACCCGCTCGTGACGCGGCGTCGCATCAAAGGCAATCCGGTTCTTGCGGTTCTAGCCGATCGCGGTGATCTCGACCTCGCCGCCGGGCGCGGGCGAGACGTCGCCCACGACCTTGCCCAGCAGGGCGCGGGCGATCGGCGCGACATAGGACACTGAGCCTTGCGTGGGATCGGCCTCGTCCTCGCCGACGATGCGGAAGGTTTGCACGCGACCGTCCTCGCGCTCGAAGGTGACGCGGTCGCCGAACTGCACGGCGGTCTTGGCTGGGTCGCGCTCCATCAGCTGGGCGGTGGCGCGGCGGGCCGACCAGTAACGCAGGTCGCGTGTGGCGCGGGCCATGGCCGTGCGGTCGCCGTCGGCGGCCCCGCCCGCGGTCTGGGCCGCGCTGTAGGCCGCGCGCGCCGAGGCCAGCTCGGCCTCGATCTGGGCCAGGCCGTCGGGCGTGACGAGATTGGGATGGGTCGAGATCGGGCGGTCGGGCAGATCGGCCGCGAAAGCCTCGCTGTCGCCCTCTTTGGTGAAGGCGACGCTCATGGGCGGAAGATGTCTTTGATCATGGAAAAGCCTGCGACGCGTACGGATGAAACGGCGTCGTAGGTCAAACGCGTCATCGAGTGGGTTAGCTCCCCCGATGCGAAGGTTCAAGCGGCGGCGGGCGCTTCCGAGGAAGCCGCCCCGCGCGTCGCGAGCAGGCCAGTCCTAGATCACCACGCCGACGACGCCGGCCGCAACGGCCAGGGCCATGACGATGAAGTAGACGCCGGCCATACGGTCGAAGGCGTTTTCGAAAGCGTTGAGTGTGCGGTTCATGACGTTACCCCAATCCTTTGTTGCGTCCGCCCCCATGGGCCTTGGCCGGCGGGGAACCGAACCAATCTGGACATCGCTTAGATAGCACCAATCTGAACGCCGTCAAGATAATCTTGACGGCGTTAGGATGGCAATTTGCCGCACAGCGGTTACAGTACGCGCCGATGAGCACCGTCCCTGCCGAATCCCGCCCCTATCACCACGGCGATCTGAGCCGCGCCTTGGTCGACGCCGCCCGCAAGATCCTGGAGACGGACGGCCCGGCCGCCCTCTCCCTGCGGGCCGTGGCGCGCGAAGCCGGGGTCAGCCCGGCTGCGCCCTATCACCACTTCAAGGACAAAGCCGAGCTGCTGGAGGCCGTCGCCCACGAGGGCTGGCACGAGCTGGACCTGGCCTTGGCCAAGGCTCGCGCCGCCGCTGACGGCCACCACGGCCGGATGTCCGACCTGGGTGTGGCCTATGTCTGCTTCGCCCGCGACAACCCGGCGCTCTACCGCGTGATGTACGACCGCTCGCGCGACAAGGACGCCCTGCCCGACCAGATGAAGGAGGGCGGGGCCTACTGCCAAGTCCGCGACACCCTGGCCGAGCATGCCGACAACGGCGTCGCCGAAATCGACCTGGAGCTGGCGACCATCGCCGCCTGGTGCGCCGGTCACGGCCTGGCCGAGATGATCGGCTTCAAGCAGTTCGCCGCCCTGAAAACCCAGCTGGGCGGCGAGGAAGCCTTCCTGCGCGCGGTGTTCGAGCACCTGGGCATGTTCGCGAAGTTCGCCCGGGACTAAGGCGCGTGATCACCCGGTTCGCGCCGTCGCCGACGGGGTATCTGCACCGCGGCCATGCGTACTCGGCCCTGACGGCTTTCCGCGCCGCGCAGGACGCCGGCGGCCGCTTCCTGCTGCGCATCGAGGACATCGACGCTACGCGCTGCCGGCCGGAATACGAGGCGGCGATCCTCGAGGACCTGGCCTGGCTGGGCCTTTCCTGGGAGACGCCGGTCCGCCAGCAGTCCGAGCATCTGGCCGACTACCACGCCGACATCGAGGCCCTGCGCGAACGCGGCCTGGTCTATCGCTGTTTCAAGACCCGCAAGGAGATCGACATCGGCCGCGCGCCGCACGAGCCGGCCGTTCCCTATGTCGGCGCGCCCCTGCTCGCCGCCGAGGAAACCGAACGCCTGGCCCGCGGCGAGGCCTTCGCCTGGCGGCTGTCGCTGGCGGCGGCGCGCGAAGCGTTGGGCGGCTTCGACGGCCTGACCTTTATCGAGCAGGGCGCGGGCCCCGACGGCGAGAGGGACGTGATCCAGGCCCGGCCCGAGACCGCCGGCGACATCGTCCTGGCCCGCAAGGACGTCGGCGTCGCCTATCACCTGGCCGTCGTGCACGACGACGCGCTGCAAGGCGTCACCCACGTGATCCGTGGCCACGACCTGTTCGAAGCCGCCCATATCCAGCGCCTGCTGCAGGCCTTGCTGGACCTGCCGACCCCGACCTACCGCCACCACGGCCTGCTGATGGGCCCGGACGGCAAGCGCTACGCCAAGCGCGACAAGGCCCAGACGCTGCGCGAGCTGCGGGCGACCGGGATGAGCGCCGCGGCGTTGCGGGCCGAACTGGGCTTGTAGACGAGCTGAGCTGTCAGGGCTTTTCGATTGCTCGCCCGTCGCAGCGCTGTGCCGCACGCAGCGGATTGCACACCGCGGCCGCGCCGTCCGGCAGCCGTACCTGGTAGGTCGGGAACCGCGAGTCGGGCCACAGATAGTCGGTCGAGACGTACTGGGCGCCGCTGGCAAAGGCGGCCGTGCGACGCGTGGCGTCGGCGGCGCGGGCCTCGATCGTCTCGGAGTCGGCGCGGGTGCGGACGATGAAGCCCTGGCGCACGGCGGCCTGGATTCGCGCCCCCTGCTTTGTCGGATCGTTGATCGTCAGATAAGCGGCAGCGGGGCTGGCCTCGTCGGTGTTGACGAACATCGCCCGGCCTTGCAACGACGGGTGGCCGGTCAGGTACGAGGCGATCTTCTCGCCCTTTTCGTCGAGGGCGAAGAACACCTTGCCGCGCGCCGCGTCCAGCTGAGGCCAGCCCCCTGCCCGCACCCCTTCCCGCAAAGTGGCATGGCTGCCGCGCACCTGATCCGGTGTGATCAGCCGACCGTCGCCGAACACCGAGCGGATCTCGGCGTCCAGGGCGTCCCAGGCCGCGGCGTCGAAGTCCAGCGCCGCGACGCCGCCGGGCATCGATGGCTTGCCGGTCTTGGCGTTCAGCATGATCAACATCGGGACGTGGTCGGGATGGGCGCGCGACCACACGTCGATCTCGCTGAGGCACGCCACGAAGGTCAGGCACGAGCTGCGGAAGTCGATGTCAGGAATGTGCAGGGTCTTGAAGCCCGGCTTGGCCATCGCCGCCTGGAAGGCCGCATCGGCCGGGATCCCGCCGCCCAGCGCCGTCAGCGGCTTGGCGTAGCGCCCGCCCTGCGAATCGTAGAGCACGTCGATCTCGATCTGGCGGGCGCCGGCGTCCAGCTGCTGGGTCAGCGGCCGGTGGGCGTAGTCGATCCCCAGGGCCATCGGCGAGACGGCGACCATGGCGTCCATCTCGGCCTTGGGGATGGCCTGCTTGTAGCTGTTGTGGGTGCCGACGACCTGGATGTCGGTCATCGACAGACCCGGCTGGGCGGCCAGCAGCAGCGCCGCGAGGAGATCGAGCACCGGAAGCTCCTTACGATTTGGGGACGCAGCGCAGGGCGACGCTGGCAGGGCCAGTCCCCGACAGCGACGGCGGCAACTCGCGCGTACCGAACGCGGTTGGCGCCGGCCCCATGGTCAGCACCAGCTTGCCGCCGCCGGCGATCTCGCTGTGGCGGAACCAGGCCCGCTCGATCGGCTTGCCGTTCAGGGTGGCGGCCTGGACGTAGCGGTTGGCCGGATCGGCGACGCCCTTGGCCTCGATCTCGAAGGTCTTGCCCTGCCCCAGCGCGATCTTGCTCTTCGAGAACAGCGGCGTGCCGATCAGGTAGAGGTCCTGGCCGGCGACCGGGAAGAAGCCCATGGCGTGGAAGGCGAACCAGCTGGACATCGCGCCGGAGTCCTCGGGCCCCGGCGTACCGCCGCGCTCGTCCAGGAAGGCCTTGGAGCGATAGTCGATGATCCGCTGGGCCGACTTATCCGGCCGTCCGGCCCAGTGATAGAGCATCGGGACCAGGAAGCCCGGCTCGTTGGTCATGTCGAAATGCAGCCGGTCGAAGGTGGCGTCCAGCCGCTGGATGAAGGCCTCGCGCCCACCGGAGAGCTCGATCAACTTGGCCACGTCGTGCGGCGCGTACAGCGAATAGGTCCACAGGTCGGACTCGTAGAAGAAGTCCGGCCAGGTGCCACGCTTGGTCAGGTACGGCTCGGCCCAGGTCCCATCCGGCTTGCGCGGCCGCAGGAAGCCCTTGACCCCCTGGTGGCTGAAGTCCTTGTCCCACAGGTTGGCGAAGTTGCCCGACTGCTTGAGATAGGCCTGAGCGACGTCTGCCTTGCCGAGGCCACAGGCGACCTGGGCGATGGCGAAGTCGTCATAGGCGTACTCGACCGTGCGCGAACCGGCGCGGTCGTAGTCGGTGCTGATATAGCCCTTGCCCAGATAGTCCGGCAGGCCCCCGCGGCCTTCCTTCTCGGCGTCTGGCGGGCTGACGGTGGCGTTCTTCAGCATGGCCTGGAAGGCGGTCGCATAGTCGATGCCCTTCAGCCCCTTCACGAAGGCGTCGGCGACGACCACGTCGGAATTGCTGCCGCCCTGGGTGCGGCCGTTGGCGTTGCCGACCCGCGCATCCGGCATCCAGCCCTCGTGGCGGTAGACGTCGATCAACGAGCGCAGCAGGTCGCGGCTGCGGTCCGGGTGGATCAAGGTCAACAGCGGCCAGGCGCTGCGGAAGGTGTCCCAGATCGCTTGGTGGTCGTCGTAATAGGGCTCGGTCGAGGTCCAGCCGGGGTTCTCGCCCGTGCGGTCCGACGGCATCAGCTGCAGCTGGTAGAGCGCGGTGTAGAACTGGCGTCGATCGGACTCGCGCCCCCCCTCGACCTGGATCGGCGACAAGGCGGTATTCCAGGCGGCCTGCGCCTGCTTGCGGGTCGCATCGAAGTCGCCTGCGCCTTGCGCGTTGCGCCGCGCCTGCTCGACGCTGACGAACGAGATGCCGACGCGAGCATTGACCACCCGTCCGGCCTTGCCGGCGAAGTCGAAGACCGCGCCCAGCGGCTTGTCGCCCTCGACGGCGACGCGCTGGTCGGCCTTGAAGCCGTCGGGACCCCAGACGCGCTGGCCGGCGGCGTCCTGGTCTAGGATCATCACGAAATGGACCCGGAACTCGCCGCCCAGGCCCCACCCGCCGGTATAGCGGCCGACGCCGCTGATCTCGCGCGGCGAGTTCACCGAGAGCTCGCCGCCCAGGAACTTCTGCCCCTCGCGGCCCGGGCTCTGGGTCAGGATGCGGTCGAGGCGCACGGTCAGGTGGGCGTCGTCGCCCGAGCGGAAGGTGTAGCGGTGCAGGCCCGCGCGCTCGGAGGTGGTCAGCTCGACGCGCACGTCGGGCCGGGTCAGCGTGCCGGCATAGGAACCGGGCTTGGCGACCTCCTGATGGACCGGCGAGGCGATGTCGGCGAAGTCGACCACGCCTGTCGCCGGCATGATCCGGATATTGCCGTACTTGCCCGCCGCGCCCTGCAGGTGAAGGTGGCTATAGCCCAGCACCCGGCCGCCGCTCATATAGCCGAACTTCGAAGGCTTGCCGTCGAAGCTCTCCATGTCCGGGCCTAGCTTGACCATGCCAAACGGCCGGGTCGCGCCCAGAAAGGCCTGACCGTACCAGTCCGTGCCGATGAACGGATCGACCTGGTCTACGGGCGCCCTGCCCTGTGCTTGAGCGAGTGAGACATTGGCCAGCAGGCCGGCCGCGGCGCAGGCCGCCAGAAGCGTGAGCGAGAACTTGCGCATGGCGGACCTCGGAATGGATCGACAAAAGAAGAAGGGCCGGCGACGCGAAGGTCGCCGGCCCCAAAGGCCTAGAACTTGAAGCTGACGGCGGCGCGAATGCTGCGGCCGAAGATCGAGCTGCCGATATAGACCGACTGGCCCACCTCGCCGTTCTCGATCGCGCCGGCGCGCGGGTTGCCGTTCACCAGGCCGATCTCGTCGGTCAGGTTGTTGACCACGAGGTTGAACTGCACCTGGTCGCTGACGTCGTAGCGGGCGCTGAGGTCCACCTGCCAGTAGGACGGCAGGTTGATCTGGTTGGCGACCTCGGCGAAGCGCTGGCCGTAGTAGCCGATGTCCGACTGCACCCGCAGGCGGCCGTCCATCAGGTTGACGCCCGGCGTGACGCGGAAGCTGTGCCTCGGCACGCGGATCAGGCGGTTCTTCGAGTAGTCGATCTGCTGGCCGGCGTTGTTCGTATAGAGGAAGTCGGTGAAGCGGGCGTTCTGGTAGGTCCACATGGCCCGGATGTCGAACCACTTGGTTGGACGCCACGAACCCTCGGCCTCGATGCCCGTGGTCTTGGTGTCGCCGAACACGCGGTTGGGGACCAGCGTGCCGTCGGCCGCCCGGCGGAAGTCGCTGATCTCATAGCTTTCGTAGATCGTGCGGAAGCCGGTCAGATAGAGGTCGACGTTCGAGCGGCTGAACTTCACGCCCGCTTCGGTGAAGTTCATCGTCTGGACGACCGGATCGGCGCCGGCGTTCGACAGGAAGCTGGAGATGTTCGGCAGGCGGAACGTCTCGGTGTAGCGGGCGAAGACCCCGAAGTCGGGCTGGAACTGGTAGTTGGCGCCCAGGGTCCAGGCGGCCTTGTCGAACTCGCGGTCGTACTGGGTGAAGACGCCGCTGCCGATGGTCACCGAGTCGTCGGCGGCCGTGGGGCTCTGGTTCAGGTTGATGCGGCGGCGGCCTTCGACCTGGCCGTCGATCTTGATCTTCTCCCAGCGCACGCCGCCGTCGATGCGCAGCTTGTCGGCGACCTGCCACTCGTCCGAGGCGTAGAGGGCGAAGGTCTTGGACGTGCCGTTGGCGTTGTTCCACTCCGAGCCGTAGGCCATCACGCCGCCGTTGGTGAACTGGTACAGGCGCTGGCCCGAGGCGCTCAGCAGATAGGCGTCCAGCACGCCGGCGTTGTCGCGCACGTCGGTCAGGACGGCGGCCGAGTTGGTGGCGTACTCCTCGTCGACCGAGGCGAAATAGGCGCCCACCGCCAGGTTGTGGGTGCCCAGGACGTCCAGCTTGGCCGTCAGGCGGGTGTCGGAGATGAACTCGTCCAGCGGCACGGTGTAGGAGCGCGCCAGGTTGACCAGGGCCAGGCCGTTGCCGTTCTGGTTGGCAATGTTGAAGGCCGAGCCGCCGTCCCGATAGAACAGGCCCAGGCTCTGGCCCGCGCCGACGAACGAACCGTAGTTGGAACGCAGCAGGTCGGCGGCGCTGGCCACGCTGTAGGGGGTGATGCTGTTGCGACGCGTATAGCTGTCGCGATAGCGCAGGCGCTGCTCGATCTTCACGTCGTCGGTCAGGGCGTAGTCGCCGGTGAAGGTGTACTGGTTCAGCTCGATCGTCGTGCCGGCGCCCGCGTCGAACTTGTAGGCGCCGTTCGGGCCCAGGAAGTCAAAGCGGCGCGTCCCGCGGCCGGCGATGGTGTCGGTCTTGACGTCGAAGCCGGGCACGCCGACCGGATCGCCCGAGGCGTTGGTCATGAAGATGCCGCCGGCGGCGTTGCCGATGCGCTCGTCGATGCGCTTGACCCCGCACACCCCCCAGCCGCGGGTGACCCCACCCGAGAGGGGGGCGCGGATCTGGCCGCCGTCGTCCTGCTGGTAGCCGGTGTGACGCTGGCCGTCCGAGACGCGATAGTAGCCGCCGACGAAGAAGCGCCAGTCGGTGTCGGCGATCGGGCCGCCGACCCAGCCGTCCATGCGGTGCGAACCGAAGTCGGCCGCCTCGTAGCGGATCAGGCCTTCCATCTGGTCGCCACCGCGGCGGGTGATGAAGTTGATCACCGCGCCCGGGGCGTTCGAATAGAAGATCGACGAAGGACCGCCGCGCACGACCTCAACGCGCTGCGAGGTCTGGTCGACGCGCATCGACTGGTCGGCGTTCAGCCAGCCGAGGCCGGCGTCGGCCTGGGCGGGAATGCCGTCTTCCAGCAGGCCCACGGTCGAATAGCCGTCATTGGGGATGCCGCGCACGCGGATGTTGCCGCTGGCCTCGCCCGACGAGTTCTCGATCCAGAAGCCCGGGACGTTCTTGAGCACTTCGCCGACGCCGACCGCGGCGCGCATCTTCAGGTCCTCTTCCGAGATGGTCGAGATGGCGTAGCTGGCCTCGACCTTGCGCTGAGCGGCGCCCGAACGGGCGGTGACGATGATCTCATCGAGCGCGGCGGTGTCGGTCTGGGCGAGGACGGGCGTGGCGCAGGCGGTCGAGGCCATCAAGGCGGCGAGTAGCGACCAACGGCGAGCAGATGGACGGAACATTATGGATCCCCTTATTAGGAGCCGCCCATATGATAGTATTTAGTATCGTTTTTACGACGACCGACGTTCTGCACGGCTTGGCTGGACAGAACCTTGGCGTCGGGGGAGGAAGAGCCCATGTCGGGTCATCGAAAGCCAGTGCAGGAACGGTCGCGTCGCACCTACGATTCGTTGCTGGACACGGCTGCTAGCCTGCTGGGCGAAGTCGGTATCGAAAAGCTCTCGGCCAACCTGATCTGCGAGCGGGCGGGCGTGACGCCGCCGGCCTTCTATCGCTATTTCGACGACAAGCACGCCATCGTCGTAGCCCTGGCCGAGCGCCTGATGGAGCAGCAGAACGTCGTCCTGGAGGCGTGGATCGCCCGCTATGGCAAGGATGACCTGGCCAGCATCTCCGGCAAGGTCGTCGAGCTGATGCGCCAGATGCACGCGGTGACGTCGGGCGCGGCCGGTGGCCTGTGGATCATGCGGGCGCTGCGGGCGATGCCGGCCCTGACCCATGTCCGCCTGGCGTCGCACAACTATGTCGCCGACCTGCTGACCGACCTCTACCTGCCCCACTATCCGCATGTGCCGCGCGACCTGCTGCGTCGACGCACGCGCATGTCGGTCGAGATCGCCTACGCTCTGGACGAGATGCTGAAGGAAGGCGAGGCCGAGGCCGAGACCCTGTTCGAGGACGCCAACCACGTCTTCGCGGCGATGTACGCCTATCCGGACTACGCGCCGCCAAAGGCCTGACGCGCCCAGTAGCGATAGCGGTAGGCCGCGGCGAATCCCTCGTCGGCATAGAGCGCGATGGCCGGGGCGTTGTCGGCCTCGACCTGCAGCCAGGCGTACTCGGCGCCCAGGGCCGTGGCCTGCGCCAACAGCCCGCGCAGCACCCGGCGCGCCAGGCCCTTGCGGCGATGGTCCGGGGCGGTGCGCATGCCGAAGATCCCGGCATAGCCGCCGCCGATGGCGCTGGCCCCGATCGCGGCCGGCGCGCCGTCGACGTCCAGCCGGGCGAAGCGGGCCGGCGCGGGGATGCGGGCCAGGGCCTCGATCCGCTCGCGGCCGTCTTCCGGATCGCCGGCCGTGGCCGTGAACACCGCCTCGAAGGCGGCGTCCGGCGTTTTGGCGACGCGGACGGCGGAATCGCCCTTCCCGCCGGTCGGGCCCAGCATGACCAGGGTCTCCTTGGTCGCCGTATAGCCACGGGCGGCCAGCTGTTCGGCCAGATCGGCCGGCGCGGTCACGCCATCGGTCAGCTTGAATCGAGGCGGCAGGCCCCGTGCGGCGTACCAAGCCTCGACCGCGTCCAGCGCCGCCTCGGGCTCGCGATCCGGCGCCCCCAGCGGCCAGCAGGCGTTGATCCGCATCGAGCGGCCGGCCGAGGCGTTCACCCGCCAGCCGCCCAAGCGTTCCCGCTCCCGGGCCGGCCAGGCGTCGTCGGCGAGCGGCTCCAGAATCGCCGGGTCGATCACTTCTCGGCCAGCAGCTTTTCCACAAGGCCGCGCGCCTCGGGGCTGGACCAGTCGGCCGGACCGGTCATGCGCGCGCGCTCGCGGCCCTGGCGGTCATAGATCACCGTGGTCGGGAAGCCGCCGGCCTTGGGCTCCAGGGCGAAGGACAGCTTGTAGGACGGGTCGCGATACGTCTTGAGCGGCGGATTGGCGGCCATCTCCTCGTTGACCAGGTTCAGATCACCGTCGCGGTCGACGGTGATCGGCAGAACGGTCACCGGCTGGGTGGCGTAGACGGCCTGCAGCTTGGCCAGGGTCGGCATCTCCGCGCGGCACGGCGCGCACCATGTGGCCCACAGGTTCATGACCACCACACGGCCCTTGAAGTCGGCCAGGGTCGCGGGCTTGCCGTCCAGGCTGGTGAACACGGTGTCGGGCGCAGGCCGCGGGCTGGCGGGCACGTCCATCTTGGCCAGCGTGCCGCGCTTGAATTCTGTCAGGTCGACGGGACCTTGGGGTTTGAACGAAGCCGCCACGATGACGTATAGAACCGCCGCCACGCCCACGAGAATGACGCCGCCCAGCGCCAACTTGATGGGATGGCGCTTGCGCCCGCCCTGACCCGACTGGACTTCGTTCATATGACCGACAACGCCTCCGATACGCCCAAGGCCAACAGCCAGGGCCAAGCCATGTGGGGCGGTCGGTTTTCGGCCAAGCCCGCGGAACTGATGCAGGCGATCAACGTCTCCATCGGCTTCGACAAGCGCCTGTGGGCGCAGGACCTGGCAGGCTCCCGCGCCCACGCGCGGATGTTGATGAACCAGGGCGTGATTACAAGCAGCGATGGCGAGGAAATTCTCGGCGGCCTGGCCAAGATCGAGGACGAGATCGCCACCGGGACCTTCCCGTTCCGCGACGAGTACGAAGACATCCACATGAATGTCGAAGCTCGCTTACGCGAACTGATCGGCGCGACCGCCGGCCGGCTGCACACCGCCCGCTCGCGCAACGACCAGGTGGCCGTCGACTTTCGCCTGTGGGTGCGCGACGCCGCCGACCGCTCGGCCGCCCAGCTTGAAGCCATCCAGAAGGCGCTGCTGGCGCAAGCCGAAGCCCATCCCGACACGCTGATGCCGGGCTTCACCCACCTGCAGCCGGCCCAGCCGGTGACCTTCGGCCACCACCTGATGGCCTATGTCGAGATGTTCGGCCGCGACGCCGGCCGCTTCCGCGACGCCCGCGCCCGCATGAACGAGTGCCCGCTGGGCGCCGCCGCCCTGGCCGGCTCGCCGTTCCCGATCGATCGCCATCAGACGGCCGCGGCGCTGGGCTTCGATCGTCCGACCGCCAATTCGCTGGACAGCGTCTCCTCGCGCGACTTCGCCCTGGAGGCCCTGTCGGCCGCCTCGATCACCGCCACGCACCTGTCGCGCCTGGCCGAGGAGATCGTGCTGTGGACGACGCCGATGTTCGGCTTCATCAAGCTGACCGACGCCTTCACGACCGGCAGCTCGATCATGCCGCAGAAGAAGAACCCGGACGCGGCCGAGCTGATCCGCGCCAAGGTGGGCCGGATCATGGGTTCGCTGACCACCCTGACCATCGTCATGAAGGGCCTGCCGCTGGCCTATTCCAAGGACATGCAGGAAGACAAGGTCCCGACCTTCGAGGCCTTCGACGCCCTGGAGCTGAGCCTGCTGGCCATGGCCGGCATGATCGCCGACCTGACCCCGAACACCGAAACCATGGCCAAGGCGGCCGGCGCGGGCTTCTCGACCGCCACCGATCTGGCCGACTGGCTGGTGCGCTCGCTGAACATGCCTTTCCGCGACGCCCACCACGTGACAGGCTCTGCCGTGAAGGCGGCCGAGACCCTGGGCCTGGATCTTTCGGACCTGACCCTGGAACAATTCCAGGCGATCGAGCCGCGGATCACGGACGACGTCTACGCCGTTCTAACTCCGGCTGCCTCGGCAGCCAGCCGCATGAGCTACGGTGGGACCGCCCCCGCCCAGGTCCGCGCCCAGATCGCGCGTTGGAAGGAAGTCCTCGCATGATGCGTCCCGTCTCGATCCTCGCCCTGGCCGCCCTGGCTGTGACCGCCGCCGCTTGCGGCAAGCAGGGCGCGCTGGAGCGTCCCGCCCCGATGTGGGACGCCCAGAAGAAGGCCGCCTGGCAAGCCGAGCGCCGCGCCGCCTCGGCCCAGGCCAACCAGCCGGCCCGCGCTGGCGGCGACCAGGAAATCCGCGACCCCGCCACCAGCAACCGCACCATCCGCGCCGCACCGCTGCCGGGCACCCGCGATCCCTTCGGCGGCCCGTCCGCCAAGGGCTTCCCCGGCGCGACTCCCAACTAAGGCATTCCGTTGAACCACTTCGAATACGGCCCCGAGGGCCTGGCCTGCGAAGGCGTGCCCCTGGCCAAGATCGCGGCCGAGGTCGGCACGCCCGTCTATGTCTACAGCCGCGCCACGCTGGAGCGGCACTACACCGTGTTCCGCGACGCCCTGGTCGCTGCTGGCGTGGTCGACCCGCTGGTCGCCTATGCCGTAAAGGCCAATTCCAACGTAGCGGTGCTGAAGGTGCTGGGCAATCTGGGCGCCGGGGCCGACACGGTCTCGGAAGGCGAGGTCCGCCGCGCCTTGGCCGCCGGCATCCCCGGCGAGCGCATCGTGTTCTCGGGCGTCGGCAAGACCCGCCACGAGATCGCCTTCGCCCTGAAGACCGGCGTCGCCGAGATCAACGTCGAGTCCGAACCGGAACTGAACCTCGTCGCGGAGGTCGCGGCCGTTCTGGGCGTCAAGGCCAAGGTCGCCTTCCGGGTCAATCCGGACGTCGCGGCCGGCGGCCACGCCAAGATCGCCACCGGCAAGTCCGAGAACAAGTTCGGCGTCTCGTTTGCCGAGGCCGCGCGCCTCTACGCCAACGCCAGCAACAACGCCGCGCTGGAGCCCATCGGGGTGGCCTGCCACATCGGCAGCCAGATCACCGATCTGGCCCCCATGCGCGAGGCCTTCAGCAAGATGCGGGGCCTGGTCGAGCAGCTCTTGGGCGAGGGCCTGTCAGTCGAGCGCCTCGATCTGGGCGGCGGCCTGGGCGTGCCCTATTTCAACAACCCCGAACCGCCCTCCCCGGCCGACTTCGCCGCCATGGTCGGCGAGGTGACCAAGGGCCTGCCGGTCAAGCTGGCCTTCGAGCCGGGCCGGGTGATCGCCGCCAATGCCGGCGTGCTGGTGTCGGAAGTGATCCACGTCCACGAGCGCCCGGAAGGCCGCAAGTTCCTGGTCATCGACGCGGCCATGAACGACCTGATGCGGCCGGCCATGTACGACGCCTTCCACGACATCCGCCCGGTGACCAAGCGGGCCGGCGAGACCGTCTATGACGTCGTCGGCCCGGTCTGCGAGACGGGCGACACGTTTACACGGGATCGCGCTTTGCCGCCGTTCGCGACTGGCGATCTGGTGGCCTTCATGTCCGCTGGCGCCTATGGCTCGGCCATGGCCAGCGAGTACAACACCCGCCCGCTGGTCCCCGAAGTGCTGGTCGACGGCGACCGCTACGCCGTCATCCGCAAGCGTCCGACCTATGACGAAATCCTGGCGCGCGACCTCACACCCGACTGGGTTTGATATCCCCCAGGTCGAGTCCCCCATTCGCGTGCAAGCAATAAGGGCGGATTTCACGCCCTTAGGTAGTTTTACCTACACCCGGTGACCCCGATGGTCACCGGGGATTAACTGCTGCCGCCGAACCTGCGCCCCGATTGTAAGGGGGTAGGAGTGTCGGCCGTGAACAACTTCATTGAATTCGACAGTATCGAATCTCAGCGGAAGGTCGGCGGCAACCTGGTCCTGGCCTGCATCGCCGCCCTGGCGGTGATCACCCCGGCCGCCGCCCTGCTGGCCGGCAACAAACCCTTTCTGCTCGCCGCCGGCTCGATCGTGCTCGCCGCGATCGCCTGGGGCGGCTTCGCCATCTGGCGTGACAACGCCGCCCAGCGCATCTCCACCGCCGTCACCCTGATGGGTCAGGTCAGCCTGTTCGTCGCCGCCTTCTCGGGCCACCCGCTGCAGGTCGAGGCCCGCATGGCCTATCTGGCCGCCCTGGCCCTGATGGTCGCCTATGGCGACTGGCGCGCCGTCGCCGTCGGCGCGGCCACCATCATCGGCATCGACGTCGCCGCCGCCTTCCTGGCCCCCGCCCTGCTGATGAGCGGCGAGGTCACCCTGCTGCGCCTGGCCTTCAACGCCGGCGTCACCTTCGTCACCGCCTGGTCGCTGATCTGGCTGACCGCCAGCGTCTCGCGCCTGTTCGTCACCGTCACCGCCCGCACCGACCGCGCCCTGGACGCCGCCCGCAGCGCCGACCTGGCTCATGCCGACGCCGACGCCCAGCGCGCCGCGCGCGACGCCTCCAACGCCGAGCAGGCCAAGCTGAAGGCCGCCCTGGAAGCCGAGCAGACCGAGGTCGTCGACCAGCTGGCCCAGGCCCTGATCTACCTGTCGCGCGGCGACCTGACCTGGCGCCTGGAGCAGCCCTTCGCCGGCCGCTACGAGTCGCTGCGCGCCGACTTCAACAACGCCCTGGCCAAGCTGCAGGAAGCCATGCGCGAGATCGCCGGCAACGCCTCGACCATGACCGCGGGTGTCGCCGACATGTCGCGGGCCTCGGACGAGCTGGCCCGCCGCACCGAGCATCAGGCCGCCAGCCTGGTTGAGATCGCCGCCACCCTGGACGAGATCACCGCCACGGTTCAGAGCACCGCCGACAGCGCCAACCAGGCCAACGCCGCCGCCGCCGCCGCCCACCAGGAGGCCGAGCGCTCGGACCCCGTGGTCAGCGAGGCCGTCGAAGCTATGACCCTGATCGAGACCTCGTCGGGCCAGATCGGCCAGATCATCGGGGTGATCGACGAGATCGCCTTCCAGACCAACCTATTGGCCCTGAACGCTGGCGTGGAAGCTGCGCGAGCGGGCGACGCCGGTCGCGGCTTCGCGGTTGTGGCTCAGGAAGTCCGGGCCCTGGCTCAACGCTCGGCCAACGCCGCGCGCGAGATCAAGGAGCTGATCGGCGTCTCGGGCCAGCAAGTCAGCGCCGGCGTCGAGCGCGTAGGCCGCACCCGCGAGGCCCTGGGCCGCATCGTCGCCCGCGTCATCGAGATCGATACGCAAGTGAAGGCCATCGCCGCCTCGGCCCGCGAACAGGCCACCGGCCTGGCCGAGGTCAACGCCACCATGGGTCAGCTGGACCAGGTCGTGCAGCAGAACGCGGCCATGGTCGAGGAAACCACCGCCGCGGCGCACGCGCTGAGCTCGGAATCGCAGGAACTGGCCGAACGCGTCGACATGTTCGACATCGGCCAGAAGAAGGGCCGCGGGCGGAAGGCGGCTTAGGGCCTAAACGCCCCCTCCGGCCCTTCGGGCCACCTCCCCCGCTTCGCAGGGGAGGAGAAGATGCTTCCTCCTCACCCGTAAAACGGGGGAGGTGGCGCGATGCGGATACGCATCGTGACGGAGGGGGCGCTTCCCCCTCCCCACCTAGATCAATCTAGTCCAGCGCGCCCACATACGGCAGGCCGCGGGTCTTGCCTTCGTCGTCCAGGCCGTAGCCCACCAGGTAGCGCGCGGGGGCTTCCCAGGCCACGAAGTCGGGCTCCATGCCTCGATCCTTGGGCCAGGGCTTGCGGGCGAAGACGGCGGTCAGCACTTCGCTGGCGCCGGCGTCCTTGACCAGCCGTGCGGCTTCCGAGAGCGAAAGGCCGGTGTCGAACACGTCGTCGACGACCAGGGCGCGGCGGCCCACCAGCGGACGCTGCAGGTCGGCGCGGACCTCGCAGCGGCCGGTGCTCTTGCGTTCATCATGGTACGAAGCCAGCCAAAGGGCGTCGAAGCGCACGTCGCGGCCGGCCTTGTAGAGAGCGCGGGTCAGGTCGGCGGCGAACCAGAGGCCGCCGGTCAGCAGGCAGATCACGACGGTGTCGTTGTCGATGCGCGGCGCGATGTCCTGCGCCAGCTTCTGCACCCGTTCGGCGATCTCGGCTTCCGAGATCAGGACTTCGGGTTTCTTGGTGTCATTCATGATGGGCGGGTTCGTGAGAAGCGGAAGGGGAGGTTTCATTCCCGCTCTCATGTCCCGGGGTCTCGTGTCCAGCCGCTTCTGCCTCGGAGGCCGGCGCGGCGGGAGCGGCGGGCGCGTCCTGGGCGCCGCGCAGGTCCATTTCGGGCGCCGCGCCGTGACCGTTCTCGCCGCCGTGCGCGGTCTTCAGGGCCGTCTTCACGGCCTTGGCCGCGCCCGGTTCGGTGGCGAAGCCGATCTGCAGGTCCTTGGCGGTGCGCGGCGGGTCCAGGAAGGTGATCGAGAAGTGGCGGATCTGACCCGGCGGGATCTTGGCGTCGGCGGCCGCGGCCAGCTGGCCGGCCACGCGCGTGTCGTCCTTGCTCATCAGCTCGACGCGCAGCGGCGGGGCCGTGACCTCGTGTTCGGTGATGTTGCGGATCGTGCCGGTGATGGTGACGGCGGCATGGCCGTCCTTCATCGAGGGCTGAGCCTTGATGCTGTCGCGATCGATGACCAGGCCGACGGTATTCACGGGCAGGCCCACGGCGGCGTAGGCGCCGGCCGAGCCAGGCATGATGCGTACGACGTCGATGCGGAAGATTAGGGCCCCGATGACCATCACCGCCATCGTGGCGGCCATGCCGGCCCAGATGACGCCGGTGGCGGTGGCCGCGCGCAGGCGACGCTCGGCGTCGGCGCGGGCACGGAAGACCTTGGGCAGTTCCTCGCCCGGCAGGGCGCTGACCGGCGGTTCCTCGGCCTCGACTTCGCCCTCTAGGGCCGCGACCGGAATCTGCTCGGCGCTGGCCAGCTGGCTGGCCAGGGTCGGGGGTTCGGGGTCGTCGAAGAGGTCGGTGGGCTCGTCCTCGTTGCGGGCCGTCCAGCGGGCCCCGCACGAGGCGCAACGCACGACGCGTCCCGCCGCGCTGACCTTGGAGTCATCGACGAAATAGCGGCTGGCGCACTCCGGACAGGTCAGTATCATGGCCGCGAATCGAACGCTCCCCACACACCTAAGGTGGGTCGCTGATTTTAACCCTGATGTCCAGAAACCCAAGTGACGCGCCTTGCGGATCGACACACAACAGGGCGATGACGTCCTACCGGTGGTCCGCTTCGAAGGCGTCTCCATGCGGTACGGCCGAGCGCCGGAAACCCTAAGAGACATAAGCTTTTCCCTGGACCAGGGCTCGTTTCATTTCCTGACCGGCGCCTCGGGCGCGGGCAAGAGTTCCCTGCTCAAGCTGATCTATCTGGCCCACCGTGCGTCACGGGGTCGCGTCGAGCTTTTCGGGCGCGATGTCAGCCTGACCCACGCTTCTGACCTGCCGTTCCTGCGCCGCCGGATCGGAGTGGTGTTCCAGGAATTCCGCCTCCTCGAGCACCTGTCGGTGTTCGATAACGCCGCCCTGCCGCTGCGCATCCTCAAGCGCAAGCCCGCCACCTATCGCGAGGACGTCGCCGAGCTGCTCAGTTGGGTCGGCCTAGGCGACCGCATGCACGCCCTGCCCGCCACCCTGTCGGGCGGCGAGAAGCAGCGGCTGTCGATCGCCCGCGCCGTGGTCGATCGCCCCGACATCCTGCTGGCCGACGAGCCGACCGGGAACGTCGATCCGGCCATGTCGCTGCGCCTGCTGCGCCTGTTCGTCGAACTCAATCGCCTGGGCACCACGGTGCTGATCGCCACGCACGACGCCGAGCTGGTCTCTCGCGCCGCGCAACCGACCCTGCACCTGGAGCAAGGCCGCCTGGTCGGCGGGGGCGATGAGCGATGATCGAGCTCTTCCAGATCAGTCGCTGGCGACCTGGCCCTCTGCTGCCGCCACGCGACGCCCGTGACGGCGCCCTGGTGTTCGTGGTCGCCGTGCTGTGCTTCCTGGCGTGCCTGACAGGCTTCGCCGCCCTCGCCGCCAATCGCGCCGCCCACGGCTGGACCGCCCAGCTGACCGGCTCGGCCACCGTCGTCGTCCGCGCCCGGGCCGGCGAGACGCCCGACAGCGCCGCAGCCCGCGCCGCCGAGACCTTGTCGGGCGTACGCGGCGTGGTCGAGGCCCAGGCCCTGACCCGCGAAAAGGCCGAGGCCCTGCTGGAGCCTTGGATCGGCAAGGACGCCCTGGTCGACGACCTGCCCACCCCGCGCCTGGTGACCCTGGACCTGGATCCCAAGGGCCCACCGACCGCCGAGACCCTGGACAAGGCGCTGAAGGCGGCCAGCGTGGACGCCACGGTCGACGACCATAGCCGCTGGATCGCCGACATCGAGCGCGCCGCCAATCTCGCCCGCGTCGCGGCCCTGGGCGTGTTCGCCCTGATCGCCGCCGCCGCCGCCGCCGTCATCGCCTTCGCCACCCGCGCTGGCCTCGCCGCGCGCCGCGACGTCATCGAGGTGCTGCACTTCTCGGGCGCCGAGCAGGGCTTCATCACCGAGCTCTTTCAGAACCGCTTCGCGACCATGGGCGCGCTGGCGGGCTTGCTGGGGGGCGCAAGCGCGGCCATGATCGGCGCGGCCTTGCGGTATTTCGGCGGCGGCGCGGGGGTTGCGCCGGTGCTGCCGCTGGCCTGGATCGATCTGGCGGCCGCCCTGCCCTGTCCGCTGGCCGCCGCCCTGATCGCCGGCCTGTCGGCCCGCCTGGCGGCGTCGCGCATCGTGGGGGAAATGCCTTGAAAACTCTGGCGGCGCTGCTGATCGCGCTGATGATCTGGGGCGTAGGCCTCCTGGCCTTCACCGGCCGCGTGGACCACTCGACCCCCGCCCGCGAACCGCCCACCGCCGATGGCGTGGTGGCCCTGACCGGCGCCTCGAACCTGCGCCTGGAAGCCGCGACGAAGCTGCTGGAAGAGGGCAAGGGCAAGCGCCTGCTGATCTCCGGCGTCAACCGCGAGGCCACCCGGGCCGACGTCCAGACCGTGACCAAGGCGGTCAAGCCGATCTACGACTGCTGCGTGGACCTCGGCTTCGCCGCCGCCAACACGGTCGGCAACGCCATCGAGACCGCCGAGTGGGCCAGGTCAAAGGGCTACAAGAGCCTGATCGTCGTCACCGCCGACTATCACATGCCGCGCTCGATGCTGGAACTCAGCGCCGCCATGCCCGGCGTGGCGCTCTATCCCTACCCCGTCCAGACCGAGAGCCTGAACGCCCGCCGCTGGTGGAAGACCTCCTCGACCGCGCGGCGTATGACGGTGGAATACTGCAAGTACCTGGCGATCCTGGGCCGCGAAGCGTTCCTGGGATTGGGTCCGAAAGACAAGCCTGCCGAACCGGCGGCGAAGGAAGCGTCTTGATCTATCTGCGTTCGATCCTGTTCCAGCTGTTCTTCTGGCTGTGGTCCGTGGCCTGGGCGGTCGGGATGGTCGTGACCTATCCCCTGCCCCGCCGCGCCAACACCTGGTGCCTGCGGAACTGGGCCAAGGGTCTGATCTGGGGTCTGCGCTGGCTGGCCGACGTCCGGGTCGAGATGCGCGGACAGCGTCCGATCGGCCCGGCCCTGGTGGCGGCCAAGCACCAGTCGATGTTCGACGTCTTCAGCCAGTTCGCCCTGCTGCCCGACGCCTGTTTCGTAATGAAGCAGGAACTCTTGATGGTGCCGCTGTTCGGCTGGCATGGCTTGAAGGCCGGCATGGTCGTGGTCGATCGCGGCGGCCACTCGACGGCGCTGAAGAAGCTGGTCCGCGACGCCGTCGACCGCATGAAGGAAACCCGCCAGGTGGTGATCTTCCCCGAAGGCACCCGCGGCGCGGTCGGCCAGCCCGGCGACTACAAGCCCGGCATCGCGGCGCTGTACCGCGAGCTGGAGATCCCCGTGACGCCCCTGGCCCTGAACTGCGCCAGCCACTGGGGCAAGGGCTTCGTGATCAAGCCCGGCACGATCGTCTTCGAGTATCTCGAGCCCATCCCCGCCGGCCTGAAGCGCGGCGAGTTCATGCGCGAACTGCAGACCCGGATCGACACGGCCACCAAGGCGCTGGAAGACGCGGGGCTATAGACCCTCCCGGCTCTCCACCATCTTCAGCAGCCGCTCCATGGCGATGTCGCGCACCCCGTCTTCGCGCAGGTGCGAGACCAGATCGCTGAGATAGTCGACATTGCGCCCCGACAGCCCCGTGGCGCCGGCGATCAGTTCGGCCTGCTGCTCCAAGGTCAGGGCGCCGGCCCATTGGGCGTGCTTCATGTCCGACAGGAAGACCAGCGCGGGAGTTTTCTCTCCGCCGTCCACCTTCACGTCGCGCCAGGTCTCGAAATAGGTCTCGGTCGGCTGTTCGCGTTCGCGCAAGTAGGCATAGACGCCCTCCCACTCGGACGCCGCAACGCGGTAGGCCATGCCGCGCACCGCACCGCCGGGAGCCAGACCCAGCACCAGGCCCGGACGCTCATAGGTGCCGCGATGATGCACCGAATAGATGCAGAAGGCCCGCCGCCGCCCGTGGAGCACGGCCGTTCTTCGGTCTATGAACGGGAACCCGGGCCGCCACATGAGCGATCCGTATCCGAACACCCAGCGATCCTCGCCGCCTTCAAAGCTCATCACTGTTCCCGACTGGACGCGCCACTGCATGACCCATAACGACGCCGCCCCGTCCCGCAAAGCCCCCCAGAAAGCCAAGCGCAGCCGTCTGTTCACGCCGCTCATCCTCGCCGCCATCGTCGCGGGGGGCTGGAGCTATGGCTGGTTCTGGCTGCGCGGCCAGGCCGAGCAGCGCATGGACGCCCAGGCGGCCGACCTGAAGTCGCGCGGCTACGACCTGTCGTGGGGCGCGCGAACCTTCTCGGGCTTTCCGTTCCGCATGAACCTGGACTTCACCGACGTCCGCGTCGCCGAGCCCACCGGCTGGGCCGTCCGCGCCCCGCAACTGAAGGGCGAAGCCGAGATCTTCGACCTGACTCACTGGGTTCTGGTCGCGCCGCAAGGCGTGGTCCTGACCCGTCCCGAGGCCGGCGACGTGACCATCACCGGTCAGGCGCTGCGCGCCAGCATCTCGCACATCAAGGAATATCCCCCACGCATGTCGGTCGAAGGCGTCAAGCTGACCTTCACCCCGGCTCCGGGCTCCAAACCGTTCCAGCTGGTCTCGGCCGACAACATGCAGCTGCACGTGCGCGGCGGCCCCGACGACCAAGGCGCAATCTTCTTCAAGGCCGGCGGCGCCAAGACCGCCTTCACCGGCCTGCTGGGCCGCATCGCTCAGGACAAGACCGCCTCGATGCTGCTGGAGACCCGCCTGTCGCACGTCTCGCAGTTGCGCGGCCGCAACTGGGAGGCCGCCGTCAAACAATGGAGCGCTGCCGGCGGCCAGATCACCTTCCAGCAGAGCCAGCTGCTGGCCGGTGACGCCGAGGGCAAGGCCGAGTCCGGCGTGCTGTCGGTCGATTCCCAGGGCCGTCTGACCGGCGCGCTGGAGGTGGCGATCAAGGAGCGGGTCAAGCCGGGCCAGCCGATCCGCAACGCTCAGCAGGCCCTGGCCGCCGCCGCCCAGGCCGTGGGCCAGGAGCCGGTCATCGAGGCCAGCCTGAAGTTCGAGAACGGCCGCAGCTTCCTCGGCATGATCGATACGGGACCCGCACCGACCGTCTACTGACCGAGCAACGATCGTCGGACGCGCAATTTTCTTCCCCGGAACGGCGAGGTATTGCGTGTTCGGCGGCAAAGACTATGGTCCGCCCTCCAATTTCGGGGAAGAACATGGGCAGCGACGCGACGGACGCCACACCGTCTCTCGAAGAGGTCCGATGGCGGCTCGACGCCATCGACGGTGAACTGCTGAAGTTGCTGGACGAGCGCGCCAGCCTGGCCGGCGCGGTCGCCGCCGCCAAGCGCGCTTCGGGCGACACCGGCTTTGGCCTGCGCCCCGGTCGCGAGGCCCAGATCGTCCGCAAGCTTCTGGACAGCCCGCGCAAGGGCGCCTCCGACGCTCTGGTGATCCGCATCTGGCGCGAGATCATGGCCGACAACCTGGCGCGCCAGGGTCCCTATCAGATCGGGGTCCTGGGCGGCCGCGAGCCGGCCCGCACCGTGGAACTGACCCGCCTGCGTTTTGGGACTGCGCCGCGCCTGTCCCTCGTCCAGACCCCGCAGGAAGCTCTCGCCGTCGCCCGCGCGCCGTGGGGCGTCGCCGTGCTGCCGCTGGTCTCCGAGACGCCCTGGTGGGGCCGCCTGCTGGCCGAGCCGAAGCTGAAGGTCTTCGCCGCCCTGCCCTGCCTGGCCAACTGGGGCCCGCAAGCTGCTTTGGCCGTGGCGGAGGTCGAGGTCGAGCCCACCGGCGGCGACCAGACCTTCTGGGTCACGGACGCGCCCAAGAGCGCCTCAGCCGTCACCGACGCCCTCAGCCAGGATGGCGTCGCCGCCGAACTGATCGCCGAGGCCGGCGGGCTGAAGCTGTTCTCGCTGTCGGGCTTCTTCATGCCCGACGACGAGCGCCTGGCCCGCGCGCCGGGCCAGTTGACCGGCGTCATCGGGGCTGCGCCCGAACAGTTCGACGTGTAAGAACCGCCCCGTCCGTAACTTGAGTACTGCGATGACCACCGACCGCTTCGCCGCGCCCCGTCCCGTCCCCAAGCCCGGGATCATGGACATCCACGCCTATGTGGGCGGCAAGGCCAAGGTCGAGGGCATCGCCCATCCGGTGAAGCTGTCCAGCAACGAGAACGTCCTGGGCAGCAGCGACAAGGCCAAGCAGGCCTATCGCGACGCGGTCGACCGGATGCACATCTATCCGGACGGCAAGGCGGGCATCCTGCGCGCCGCCGTGGCCGAGCGCTTCAAGCTGGAGCCCGAGCGCCTGACCTTCGGCGACGGCAGCGACGAGATCTTCGCCCTGCTGTGCCAGGTCTATCTCGAGCCCGGCGACAACATCGTCCAGGGCGAGCACGGCTTCGCCGCCTACGCCATCGGGGCCCGCGCCTGCCAGGGCGAAGTGCGGATGGCCAAGGAGATCAACCACCGCATCGACATCGATGAAGTGGTGAAATGCGTCGACGACCGCACGCGCCTGGTGTTCATCGCCAACCCCGCCAACCCGACCGGCACCTGGCTGTCGGGCGAGGAGATCCGTCAGCTGCACGCGGCCCTGCCGCCGTCGGTAATCCTGGTGCTGGACGGCGCCTATGCCGAGTTCTGCAACGACCCCGGCTTCGAGGACGGCCTGGCCCTGGCCCGCACCGCCGAGAACGTCATCGTCACCCGCACCTTCTCCAAGCTGCATGGCCTGGCCGCGCTGCGCGTGGGCTGGGGCTATGCGCCGGACCACATCATCGCGCCGATCGAGCGCATCCGCCCGCCGTTCAACACCTCGATCCCGGGGCAGGAAGCCGCCGTCGCAGCCCTGTTCGACGACGACTTCCAAGCCCGCTCGCTGGCCCTGGTCGAGCAGTGGCGTCCGTGGTTGGCCCAGCAGTTGGGCGGCCTGGGTCTTGAGGTGACGCCGTCGGCGGCCAACTTCGTGCTGGCCACCTTCCCGACCACGCCCGGCAAGACCGCCCTGGAAGCCGAGGCCTTCCTGGCGTCCAAGGGCTATCTGGTCCGCGCCGTCGCCAACTACGGCCTGCCCAACGGCATCCGCATCACCATCGGCCTGGAAGAACAGAACCGGACGGTGATCGAGCTGCTAGCCCAGTTCCTGGGGCGCTAGATGTCCACCCCCGGAATCCTGTACCCCAAGCTCACGGTCATCGGCTTTGGCCTGATCGGCGGTTCGGTCATTCGCGCCGCACGCCAGCAGGGCGTCGTCGGCGAGGTGACAATCGCTGACGCCAGCGAGGCCCACCGGGCTCGCGCGCTCGAGCTGGGCGTCGCCGAGCACGTCACCGGCGACCTGGCCGAAGCCGTGCGCGACGCGGATCTCGTGGTCATCGCCACCCCCGTGCTGTCGATCCCCGGCCTGGTCGCAGAGATCATCCCGGCCATGAAGCCCGGCGCCACCCTGACCGACGTCGGCTCGACCAAGGCCAATGTCGCCGAGGCCTTCCGCGCCCAGGACATCACGAAGATCTTCGCCATCCCCGGCCACCCGATCGCCGGCACCGAGCAGTCGGGCCCCGACGCCGGCTTCGCCGAGCTGTTCGAGAACCGCTGGACGATCCTCACCCCGCTGACCAGCGACGACGAGCACTACGCCGCCGCCGTCGCCAAGCTCTCGGCCTTCTGGCGCGCCTTCGGGGCCCAGGTCGAGCTGATGGAGGAGAAGCACCACGACCTCGTCCTGGCCGTCGTCTCCCACCTGCCCCACCTGATCGCCTACACCATCGTCGGCAGCGCGGCGGACCTGGAGAACGTCACCGAGAACGAGGTCATCAAGTACTCGGCCTCGGGCTTCCGCGACTTCACCCGCATCGCCGCCAGCGACCCGACCATGTGGCGCGACATCTTCGTGGCCAACAAGGACGCGGTGCTGGAGATGCTGGGACGCTTCACCGAGGACCTGCAGGCCATGAGCCGCGCCATCCGCTGGGGCGACGCCGACACCCTGCACGCCCACTTCACCCGCACCCGCGCCATCCGCCGCGGCATCGTGGCGGCCGGCCAGGAGAGCGCCGAACCGAACTTCGGCCGCGACCGGGGCAAGCACTAGGTCGGTTGAAACTCAGCGCTGGGCCAATAGCGTCGCCATCCAGGCTGGCCGCCGCAGCCAGCCCGATGCAGGCTGGGTCTGCGGCTGGACGAAGATCCAGCGATAGCCGATGCCCGGCACGGTCTCGATGAAGCGCGGCGCGTGGGCGTCGTCGCCCAAGGCGCGCCGCAACGCCTGGACGGCCAGGTCCAGCGCCTGGCCCGAGCCGTCGCCCGCGCCCCAGACCATCTCCACCAGATGCACGGCGGACACCGTGAGGCCAGGCCGGTCGGCCAGGGCCATCAGCAGATCGAACGCGCGGGGCTGAAGCCCGCTGCTCCCATGCGGGGCCCGCACGCGGCGAGCGCCGATCTCGACGGAGACCTCGCCGAACACCACGCGATGAGGAACGGCCTGGGCCGGGTCGAAGCTACGAGGGGGTTCGGTCACCAATGTCACGCGACGTTCGACTCCATACTCACCTTCCGCGGCCGCCGGCATGGAGACGGCAAGTTGCGGCGTGAATTTGTCCGAGCGCGCGCTTTGCGGCCAAGCCCCGGCTAGAACCGCAACGTCTCGCGCAGGAAAGCGTCGGCCTTGTCCAACATTTGAGCGCGCGCCTGGCTGTCGTCCAGCTGGTGGTCGAGGCCCGGATAGACGACCAGATCGACCTTGCCGCCCGCCGCCTTGAGGCGCGACTGCATCAGGCGCGACTCGGTCACATTGACGTTCACGTCCTGGTCGCCGTGGAACATCAGCACCGGAGCCTTGATCAGGGCCGCGTTCTGGGCGGGCGAGCCTTCTTTCACGTGCGGCCCGCGGCCGATATAGGCGTCGACGATCTTGAAGTTGGTGAAGCCGCGCGCCTCCTCGCGCAGGGCCTCCAGGTCGGTGACCGGGGCGATGGCGACCACCGCCTTGAAGAGGTCGGCGTCCAGCACGGACGACTGCAAGGCCGCATAGCCCCCGTAGGACCAGCCGACGATGGCCAGCTTGCCCGGCGCCGCGATCCCCTGCGCAGCCAGCCAGCGGCCGCCGTCGACGACGTCGCCGACCGCCGTACGCCACGACTGGAAGCCGTTCTTCTCGAACCAGGCCTCGCCATAGCCGGCCGAGCCGCGGAAGTTGGGCTGCAGCACCGCATAGCCACGCTGGGCGAAGTACTGGGCCAGCCAGTCGAAGCCCCACTCGTCGCGGCTCTCCGGTCCCCCATGCGGCATGACGATGGCCGGAATAGCCTTGCCGTCGGAGCCGGGCGGCAAGGTCAGATAGGCGGGAATGTCGGTCCCGTCGGCGGCCTTGTACGAGACCGCCTTGACCGGCGAGAGCTTGTAACCGACCAGCTCGGGCCGGCCCGGCGTCACCTCGGCCAGGCGCTTGGCGGCCTTGTCATAGAGATAGTAACGGCCCGGCTCGACGTCGGCCCCGGCCCACAGCAGCAGGCGATTGCCGTCCTGGCTGGCGTCGACGAAGCGGATCGTGGGCTGGTTCAGCGCCTTGGACAGCGCCGCGGCCATGGCCTTCAGCGCCGGATCGAAGAATTCCACATGGCGACGCTCGGTGGCGTAGCTGGCGCCGACCACGCGACGCTGGCGGCCGACGCGGATCAGGCGGTCGACGTCGACGCTGTCATTCGCCACCAGCATCTCGCGCTTGCCCGAGCCATCCAGCGCCATGCGCGAGACCACCAAGCGGCCGTTCACCCATTCGAAGCCGTAGGCGACGTTCAGCGCCTGATCGACGTCGGTGGGCATGAAGCCGGTGTGCGCATCGTCGTCATAGGTGGACAGCGGCGCCCAGGCCCCGCCGCCAGCCGGCTTGTAGAAGTAGTTCACCCGGTTGACGGCGTAGCCCGTGTTGGTCTTGGGCCGCAGGCCATAGATCCGCACCGCGCCGTGCTGGTCGGAGATGTAGCGCGTCACGTCCTGGCGCGGCGCTTCGACCTGGGTGCGCTGCACCGTGTTGGTGTCGATCTTCTCGATCGCCAGACCCCGACGCTGGTTGGCCAGCAGGGTGCCGGTGGTCGCCTCCTCGCGATAGACGCGGCTCATCAGCACCGAGCCGCCGGCCGGCTCATCCACCAGCCAGTCGATGACGTCGCCGCCGAACTGCTGGTATTCGAGCACCGGGTTGGCGGCGCTGGCGCTGAGCTCCCTGACGTTGGTCCCGTCGGCGTTCAGCGCCACCACGCGGGTGAACACCAAGCGCCGCGCGTCCTGCACGGTCACCATGTAGATGTCGCAGACCAGGCGGGTGTTCGAGACCCAGCCACAGCCGGTCAGGCGGTCGGGCTTGCCCGTTGCGCTGAGGATCGGCTTGGGCTGGCCCGAGCCGTCCAGCGGGGCCACGAACAGCGCCGAGGCCTGCCCCCCGGCCAGGGGCTGGATCATGGCGATAGACTTGCCGTCGGGCGACAGACTGGCGTCCACCACCGCCTCACGCGCGCCGAAAGCCTTGGCCACCGGGTTCTCGGCCGCCTGCGCCGCACCGGCGAACGCGAGCACGACCAGGCCCGACAGGGCCGAGCGATACGACTGGATCATCTTAAATCGACTTTAAATTGAAGCCCCAAGAGCGCGCACTAGAGGTCAAGCGGCAGCGGAAAATCAAGTCTCGCCATCGCCCGCTTGAGTACGCGCACGAGGCGGGCTAAACGGAGCGTCCTCTGGCGGGCGTAGTTCAGAGGTAGAACGTCAGCTTCCCAAGCTGAATGTCGGGGGTTCGATTCCCCCCGCCCGCTCCAGTCTCCTCCCCTTCCCCGTACTCCCTTTCGTTGACGATCGCGCCCTTCGAGCGCACGATCGCCTCAAACAGACGTTTGGGGAGAGAAACGCCATGGCCGACGGCGACCATCATCCGCGCGCCCAATTCCACGCCATGACAGACGGCACGCCCGAGGACTGGGGCATCATCGCCGGAGCCTCGGTCGAGTTCGGGCGCGAGCTGCCGACACGCCTGATCTCGCACCTCAATCTCCTCAAGGGCGACTGCGGCGGCTTCGCGATCGACCGGCTGGACCACAGCTTGCAGACCGCCACCCGCGCCCACCAGGCCGGCGAGGACGAGGAATATGTCGTCTGCGCCCTGCTGCACGACATCGGCGACATCCTGGGCCCGCGCAACCACGCCGACATCGCCGCGGCGATCTTGCAGCCCTTCGTGTCGGAGCGGAACCACTGGATGGTGGCCCACCACGCCATCTTCCAGGGCTACTACTTCTTCCACCACCTGGGCCTGGACCGCGACATGCGCGACCAGTTTCGGGGGCATCCGGACTTCGAGCACACCGCCAAGTTCTGCCACCAGTACGACCAGGAAGCCTTCGACCCGAAGTTCGAGTCGATGCCGCTGGAAGCGTTCGAACCGATGCTGCAGCGGGTGATGAGCGTGCCGAAGCGGTCGATCTATCTGCGGGCGGCGGCGGAGTAGCGCCCTACTCCACCCTCACCGCCTTGATCCCCAGCTTGGCCAGCTGCGCCTGCACGCTCTCCGGGCCGACCAGATGCCCCGAGCCCACCGCGACGAAGCTGACGCCGGAACCGGCCAGCTTGGTCTTGAGCTGGCGCGCCCAGTCCTCGTTGCGCTTGGTGATCAGCAGGTCGTAGAGCTCGGGGTACTCGCCCTTCATCTCGGTCACGAACTCGGCCTCCAGGCGCGGGACATCACCGGCGGCCCAGGCCTCGACCAGGCTGTCGATCTTGGCCAGCCCCTCCTCGGCGTCCTCCAGGGTCGCGGCCAGGAAGTCGTCCTCGGTCTTGGCCGGCAGGTCGGCGAAGAAGCGGACCTGCTGCTCGGGGGTCTCGAAGGATTTTTCGGCCTTGCCTTCGGCTCGAGCGACGCCCAGCAGCACCTGCTCGACGCCGGCCTTGGGATCGTAGCCGGCCTTGATCATCGGAGCCATCGACAGCGACACCGCCGCCATCCAGGGCCGCATGATCTCAAGCATTTCCGGCGGCATGCCGGCGCTCTTGGCTAGATCGCTGGCGCGCGCGAAGCGCTCGGGGCCGATGCGGGCCGACAGCTTCTGGCTCGGGCTGAGGCCGTATTTGATCACCAGCGGCTGCATCACGGCCGGATCGTCACCGCCGATGATCTCCAGCGTCAGGTCGCCGCTGTTGCTCATGGCCTTGTCGATCAGCGGCGAGCGCCATTTCACGTCCGGCTTCAGCGCGTGGATCGTGCCGAACAGATAGATCGTCGAGTCCGCGTCCTTGATCGCCCACAGCGCCGGCTCGGCCAGGGCCGCACCCGGGATTGCGAGGACCGAAACCAGGCCGACCACAAGGCCGCGCGCCGACCGGATAAGCGTGTTGAGCATGAAGCCCCCGTCACTGAAGGCCCCATGCTTGAAGCGCGCCGTCGCCGGACGCAAGCGTTCCCGCCCTCAGCCCTCGTCCTGGAAGATCGCTTCGATCGGCTGCTCGAACAGGCGGGCGATCCTGAACGCCAGCGGCAGGCTGGGGTCGTACTTGCCCGTCTCCAGGGCGTTGACGGTCTGGCGCGAGACCTGAAGCTTTTCGGCCAGATCCGCCTGGCTCCAGTCGCGCTCGGCGCGGAGCACCTTCAGGCGGTTCTTCAACGGTAACGCCTCCGGATGAAGGCTTGGCTGAAGCCCCACGCGGCGCAGAACAGCGGAAAGGTCAGGAACAGCGGCGGCGCGGGAACGACCTCGGCGTTGCTGAGGAAGCCCCAGACCGTCGAGACGCCCAGCACCCCGGCCAGGCCCCACAGCATGGCCTCGACATGGATGGCGCGCTCCAGCTCGTCGCCCTCTTCCTTGAGATACAGGCCCATCACGGCCAAGACCCACAGGATCGGCGCGGCCGGGGCGGCGGCCACGATCCACAGCAGCGGTCCGGCCAGCCCGCCTCGGTTGAGCAGGTACAGCGATCCCATCAACACCACGCAGTAGGTGATCATCGCCATGGCCAGCCGGCGGCGATAGTGGGTGATGGCCGGCCCCGGCGTCTGGCACGTGCTCAGCCGCGCGCTGCCGAAATAGGTGAAGGCCAGGAAGGCCATGAACCATACGAAGATGGCGATGAAGCCGAACGGCCCCCGCACTACGCTGGACTGCGCCATGGCGATCAGGGCCGCGACGAAGGCCGCTATGCCGCCCAGAAAGATCGCCATCCGCGCCGATGTCGGCAATGTCCGCGTCATGACAAGCACCCCTCGCTATTTGACAAGCACACTTGTCATTCCGGAGCGCAATTGTGTCAAGCGCCTTTGTCTTTTTGTCGTGTAAGCTTGCTCTAGGCAGCCTGCTGGAAGGGGTCAGTCGACAGCGTGTCGGTGGTCAGAGCGCGCCAGTGAACGGCCTCCTGGCGCTTGACGGCCAGGGCGCGGCCGAGGACGCCGGGGCGCGGGCGGCTGGCGACTTCCCAGCCGTAGCGCGAGAAACGGTCGCCGAAATCGGCCCAGCGGATCACTCGCCCTTGGGCGTCCTGACGCCAGACGGCCTTGTCGCAGCCGGGGATGCGCGCGCAACGCTCCCAGGCCTCGACGCGGGCCTGGAGAATGGCGAACGGATCTTGAGCGATGCGGGCCAAGAGGGCCTCCATGAATTTCCGTCGTCCTCCGCGCCGGGCGGGACTGAGTCGCGCCTCAGGAGAACGAGGGCTAGAATTTGTGTATTCGCACCAAGTGTCCACCAGATGTGGTGCGGCGCGTTGCCGCGCGACACGTCCCTGCCCGCTCACTGGACGCGCCGCACCGCGTAGCCGCGCGCCTTCATCAGGGCCGGAAGCCCTTGGTTTCCCGCCATGTGCAGGGCGCCGACGACCACCAGTTGCGCGCCCGAACCCTGGCGCATCTCGGCGTCCAGGCGGTCGGCCCAGGCCAGGTTGCGCCGGTGCAGCAGCGCCTCGTACAGCGCCGGCCGCCCGGTCTTCATCGGCCCGACCAGGCGCGAGCCCAAGGCGGTCATGTCGCCCTTCAGCCAGGCGCGCTCCAGAGCGACGCCATGGCGCGGTGGCGACAGCTGTTCGGGGGCGACATCGTCCAGATAGTCGAGTTCGACCTGCTCGGGCAGGGCGGCGAAGATGGGCAGCTGCTGCTCCAGCGTCTCGGAACTGTCGAACGGCTTCTCGGGGACGCGGGCGCGCTGCGTTGGCGCCCCATCCACGCCGCTGGCGACAATGCC
>CAZRPD010000040.1:0-32319 GCA_964601775.1 uncultured Caulobacter sp.
TAGATCCTCCCCCGCGATGCGGGGGAGGTGGCCCAGAGGGCCGGAGGGGGCCAGCTGGACGCAAGCCGCGTTAGCCCCCTCAGTCACTTCGTGACAGCTCCCCCGTACTACGGGGGAGCATCTAGATCAGAACCCGTACAGCGCCGCGTAGTCCCCATCCTTCCCCGCGATCTGCCGGGCGCAGTCCACCATCACCTTGGCCTGTTTCCAGGTCGCGTCGTCCTGCATCTTGCCGTCGATCATCGCCACGCCCGTGCCGTCCGGCATCGCCTCCAGAATGCGCCGCGCGAACGCCACCTCGGCCGGGTCCGGGCTGAACACCCGCTTGGCGATGTCGATCTGGCTGGGATGCAGGCTCCAGGCCCCGGCGCAGCCCATCAGGAAGGCGTTGCGGAACTGCTGTTCACAGGCCACCGGGTCATCGATCGCCCCGAACGGACCATAGAACGGCTTGATGCCGTGGGCGGCGCAGGCGTCGACCATCTTGGCGAAGGTGTAGTGCCAGAGGTCCTGCTGCACCGATACCCGCGACGATCCGTCCGCATGCGGATCTTCAATGACGCGATAGCCCGGATGGCCGCCGCCGACCCGGGTGGTTTTCATCGCGCGGCTGGCGGCCAGATCGGCCGGGCCCAGCGAAATCCCCTGCATCCGCGGACTGGCGCCGGCGATCGCCTCGACGTTCATCACCCCCTCGGCCGTCTCCAGGATGGCGTGCAGCAGGATCGGCCGGGTCACCCCGTGCTTGGCCTCCAGCGAGGCCAGCAGCTGGTCCATGTAGAAGATGTCCCACGGCCCCTCGACCTTGGGGACCATGATCACGTCGATCTTGTCGCCGGCCTTCTCGACGATCGTGGCGATCTCATCCAGGTGCCAGGGCGAGTTCAGGCAGTTGATCCGCACCCAGAAGCCCACGCCCAGGGCCTTGAAATCGACCTCGCGCGACATGGCGACCAGGCCCGCCAGGGCCGCGCCCTTGGCGTCGGCGGGGATGGCGTCCTCGAGGTTGGCGAGGATGACGTCGACGGTCGGCGCGATCTCGGCGACCTTGGCGCGGACCTTGTCCAGGTGCGGCGGCACGAAGTGGATCATCCGCTCGACGCGGGCCGGCAGCTCGCGATACGGCGCAGGCGCGCCGATGGCCAAGGGTTTGAAAAAGCCGCGCGGCGTCTTCATCGTCCGTCTCCCCGTTGTTCTTATTTCGCAGGTGCGAGAAGACGGTGGCGGAACGCGGAGGTCAAGCCTTCGGCGGCGGCTTGGCGGCAGGCGGCGGCGGCAGTTCGTCGGGGTCCCCCCGCTCCAGCTCGGCGGCGGCGTCGTTGCTGGAGCCGGGCTTGACGGTCTTGGCCTTGCGACGTCGCGCGGCGGGTTCCAGGCGCAGGCTGGTCAGGGCGTCCTCGCCCTCCTCGCCGAACAGGCCGCGCAGGCGCACATCGCGCTGCGGATAGGGGATCTCGATCCCGGCCCCGCGCAGGGCGTCGTCGATCAGCCAGGTATAGGCCGCATAGATCGCCGCCGGTCGACGCACGGCCTCCAGGGTCGGCCAGACCACCAGCTCGAACTTCAGGGCGTGGTCGCCATAGCCGACCAGCCAGACCTGGGCGCGACGCGTGGCGTCGTCGGGCGAGGTGTAGGCTGCGGCCTTGGCGGCCTTCAGCACCGCATCGCGGACCTTGGTCTTGTCGGCCCCGAAGGCGGTGACGAACGGCACCCGGATGCGGCGATTGGTGCCGCGCAGGGTCCAGTTGATCACCTGGTCGTTCACCAGCACCGAGTTGGGGACGATGATGTCGGTGCTGTCGTTGGTGCGAAGCCGCGTGGCCCGCGGGCCGATCTCGTGGACCACGCCGCGCCCGCCATTGGGCAGTTCGACGAAGTCGCCCACCGCCACCAGCCGCTCGAACACCAGGCTCACCCCGGAAGCGAAGTCCTTGATGATGCCCTGCAGGCCCAGACCGACGCCAACGCCCAGCGCGCCGGCGAACACGGCCAGCGAGGTCAGGTCCAGGCCCATGGTCGACAGGCCGGCCATCACCCCGACGATCACCAGGCCATAGGTGGCGACCTTCTCGACGATGTAGAGCGAGGCGGCGCTGCCGGCCGCGCGTCCGCGCAGCTTGCGCACCCCCGCGGAGGTCAGCCGCGCGGCGACGATGGCGGCCACCACGATCAGCACCCCCGCCGCCAGCCCGCCGACGGTCACCGAGGCCTTGCCCAGCTTCAGGAGTTCGAAGGAATCGAGCGTGCGGAGCGGGTTGGCGGCCATGGGGTGGAGTTTGGGCGACGGAGGCGGTTGCGATCAAGCTCAGTCGGGCGTGAACAGCCCCTGCACGCCGACGATCATGGCGATGACCCCGAACACCGCCAGGATCAGGCCCGGACCGCTGGAGCCGCTGGCCGGCAAGCTGCGTCCGGCCCGCAGGCGGTCCCACAGCAGCAGCAGCCCGACCGCGACGCCGACGATCTCGAAGTGGAAAACCCGCGGCCCGCTGGTCAGGTGAACGATCAGGAAATAGCCGCCGCAGACCAGGGCCGCGACGCCGACGATCCAGCGGAAGGGCGCGAGCTTGCCGGCGAACCGGTCCAGGTCGTCGCCGGCGCGCGGGATCAGGCTCAGCAGGCCGATGGCCAGCAGAAACCCGCCCAGAATGTTGCAGAGGTCAAGGATCAGCTCGAGCATGGACGGGGAATGCGGGAGCGGAGCGGGTGTTCCGGCTGGCGCGGTGCGTCCTTCGAGGCTCGGCTATGCCTCGCACCTCAGGATGAGGGATTTCGAGGACCTTCCTCATCCTGAGGCGCCCGCGCAGCGGGCCTCGAAGGACGCAGAACCTTACCGCCCGACCATCGCCAACCCGGCCGCCGTATAGCGCTCGCCCTCGACCGCCGTCTCCGGCACGGCGGCGGCGATGCGGGCCAGGTCTTCGGCCGAGAGCACGACGTCCACCGCCCCGACATTCTCCTCCAGCCGCGAAATCTTGGTCGTGCCCGGGATCGGCGCGATGGCCTCGCCCTGGTGCAGGATCCACGACAGCGCCAGCTGGGCCGGGGTGATGCCCTTTTCGCCGGCGATGACGGTCAAGGCCTCGACCAGGCCGAGGTTCTTGGTCAGGGCCTCGCCCTGGAAGCGCGGCAGGCCGCGGCGGAAGTCGTTGTCGGCCAGGTCGCTCTTCAGGGTCCCGGTCAGGAAGCCCCGGCCCAGGGGGCTATAGGGCACCAGGCCGATGTTCAGCTCGCGCAGGGTCGGCAGAATCTCGGCCTCCAGTTCGCGGAACCACAGCGAATATTCGCTCTGCAGCGCCGCCACGGGCTGGACGGCGTGGGCCTTGCGGATGGTCGTCGCGCCGGCTTCGGAGAGGCCGAAATGCTTGACCTTGCCCTCGGCGATCAGATCCTTGACCGCGCCGGCCACGTCCTCGATCGGCACGTTGGGATCGACACGGTGCTGGTAGAACAGGTCGATGACCTCGACGCCCAGGCGCTTCAGCGAGGCCTCGGCCACGGCGCGGATGTGCTCGGGGCGGCTGTTGAGCCCGCGTACGCGCGAGAAGCCCTCGCCGTCGCCCGTCTGGTCGATGTCGAAACCGAACTTGGTGGCGATCACCACCTGGTCGCGGAAGGGCTTCAGGCCTTCGCCGACCAGGCCTTCGTTGAGGAACGGCCCATAGACCTCCGCGGTGTCGAAGAAGGTGACGCCCAGCTCGACCGCCCTGGCCAGCACCTTGTTGGCGTCGCCGGCGTCCAGCGCCGTGCCGTACACCTGGCCCATGCCCATGCAGCCCAGACCGATGGCCGAGACGGTCAGACCGTCGCCGAGAGTGCGCGTCTTCATGGGAAAGCTCCTTTGCGTGGTGTGAGCCTGAAGATGGGCCGTATGCGCGGCAAGCCTAGGGCAGTCGCGTCGATCTGGAGGATCAGGCAATCTTCCTGTCGCGACAGCCAATCTTTCTGCACGCAAACTTTCGTGAGGCGGTGTCGGAACGCTCGTGGTTCGATCGTCCTAGGATCGTCAGATAGGGAGAACGACGCTCATGCCCAAGATCAGCCCGTTCCTGTGGTTCGATACTCAGGCCGAAGAGGCCGCCAATTTCTACGTCTCGGTCTTCCCCAATTCCAGGATCGTCCGCATCGACCGTTATCCGATCGATCCGCCGCAAGGTCCCAAGGCCGGCGACGTGATGACCGTGTCGATGGAGCTGGACGGCGCGGCCTTCACCCTGATGAACGGCGGCCCGGCCTTCACCTTCGACGAGGCGGTGTCGTTCGTCGTCGACTGCGACGGCCAGGAAGAAGTCGACCGCTATTGGACCGCCCTGACCGCCGACGGCGGCAAGGAAGTCGCCTGCGGCTGGCTGAAGGACAGGTACGGCCTGTCCTGGCAGGTCACGCCGCGGCAGCTGATCGAGTGGAGCACGGGTCCGGACCCCGAGGCGAACAAGCGGGTGTTCGCCGCGATGATGACGATGGTGAAGATCGACGTCGCGGCGCTGAAGGCGGCGTACGAGGGAGCATGAAAGATGCTCCCCCGCGCTGCGGGGGAGCTGTCGCGGAGCGACTGAGGGGGCTAATGCGGCCTAAGCCCAGCTCGCCCCCTCCGGCCCTCCGGGCCACCTCCCCCGCATCGCGGGAGAGGATCTGGATGCCTAAGCCGCGACCTTCATCAAGCTCCCCGGCGGCATGTCCCGGCGCACCTGCCGGTCCAGATCCTCGGTCATCTGGTCCAGCTCCTTCAGCCCGTCCTCGGCGTCCTTCACCTCGTCGGAGCGCTCGAACTTGCCCGGCTGGGTCAGAATCCCCTTGGTCTTGGCGGTCTGCAGGTCGTCGCGCAGGGCATTGCTCAGTGAGCGGACATTCTTGATGAAATCCATGTCGCCATCGGCCTCGGCGCGGGCCTGATCCTCCAGGTCCTTGCGGGCGGCGTCCTGGCCCTCGGGCGGCAGGCTGGCGTCGGGCGCGGCGGCGAAGTCCTGCGCGAACATCTCGCCGGCGTCCTTGGCCGCCTTGGCGTAGGCCTTGACCGCGCCCTGCAGCTCCTTGGCCACCGCCGCCAGGGCCTTGGCCATGCCCTTGGGATCCTCCGCGTACAGCTTGCGGATCATCTTCAGCTTCTCGATGACCTGTTGCATCCGCTCGCGGGCGCGGCCCTTGGCGTCGCCGATCGCGGTCTTGCGACCCGCCTTCATGTCCTTCTTGAGCTGGTCCAGAGCCTCGGCTTCCGGGCCCTTCTTCTTCGCCGGCTCACGGGCGTCCGCCGCCTTGCCGTAGGCGGCCAGCATCGCCGGCCCCGCCTGTCCCGTCACCCTCATGGCTTTCGCCCCCACCCCGGCCATTCTGGCCTGTCTGAGGACCAGAATGGCGTAACGCGGGTCGCGGAGGGGTTAAGCCTCAAGCCTTCTTGACGAATTCCGTCCTCAAAACGAGGCCCTTGACCTTGTCGACATTGGCCTCGATCTCGTCCGGATCGCCGGTCAGGCGGATCTTCTTGACCACCGTGCCGCGCTTCAGGGTCACGCCGCCCGAGCCCTTGACCTTGAGGTCCTTGATCAGGGTGACGGTGTCGCCATCGGCCAGGACGGTTCCGTTGGAGTCGCGGGTCTCTTCGCTCATGGTCTCTTACTTTTTGCGACCCAGCGGATGCTTGGTCTGGACGATATGGGCCAGGTGCTCGCCGGCCACGTGTGTGTAGATCTGCGTGGTTGCAATATCGGCGTGGCCTAGCAAGGTCTGAATGACCCTTAAGTCGGCGCCGCCTTCCAGCAGGTGGGTGGCGAAGGCGTGGCGCAGCACGTGCGGACTGACCTTGTCGCGGTCGATGCCGGCGGCGATGGCGGCGTCCTCCAGCAGTTGGCCCACGCGGCGGGGCGTCAGGCGGCCGGTCGAACCGCGCGAGGGGAAGAGCCAGGGACTGTCCTTCTGCCCCTTGGGCAGGAACGACGGCCGCGCCGCCAGATAGGTCTTCACCGCCGTGCGGGCGGCGTCGTTCAGCGGGGCCAGCCGTTCCTTGCCGCCCTTGCCCTTGACGATCAGATAGGCCGGATCGCGCGCCAAGGCCGTCAGCGGCAGGGCCAGCAGTTCGGAGATCCGCAGGCCCGAGGCGTAGATCAGCTCGATCATGCACGACAGCCGCAGGCCCTGGGCGCCGTCCTTGGCGGTCGCGGCGGCCAGCAGCCGCTCGATCTCCTCGCGCTCCAGCACCTTGGGCAGTGGCCGACCGGCCGGGGGGGGGGGGGGGGGGGGGGGGGCGGCCCCCCGCCCGCAGCCCCCGCCAGCCAGGAGGGGGAAGAACCCGCCCCCCGCCGCCCGCGGGGGGGCGGCGGTGGCCGGCGACAGGCCGCGCGCGCCCAGGTCCTGGAAATAGGCCTCGATGGTCTCGGCGTCGGTGTCGTCCAGGTCCACGCCTTCGCCAGCCAGGAACTGGCGGGCGTCCTCCAGGTCCTTGCCGTAGGCGGTCAGGGTGTTGCGGGCGGCCGCGCGCTCGACGGCCATCATCTCCAGGAAGGCGTCGACCCAGCCGGCTCCCTTCACACTCATTTGGTGAAGGCGAGGCCCAGAATGCCCTCGACGACGATGGCGCGGGCGTCGGCGGAGAGGCCGGCGTGGTCCAGCGCCTGTGCGATGCGGGCGCGATCCACGGGCGCGGGGCCGGTCGCGCCGGCGTCCAGGGCGATCGACAGGGCCAGCAGGCCGGCCTCGCCCTTGCGCTTGGCGTCGCCGGCGTCGTCCAGCAACACCGTGCGAGCCGGCGAGGCGGTCGGCTTGGCCAGGTCGAAGCCGGCGAACTGGGCGCGGGCGTCGACGTCCAGCACGCCGCCCAGCGCGTGCAGCAGCACGGCGGCGGACTGGGCCGGCGACTTGGAACCGCCGGTCGCGCCGCGCGCCACCAGATTGTCCAGCACCTGGTTGTCGGCCTTGCCGGAGGCCGCCGCGATCAGGGCGTCGAGAATGGCCAGGTCCGCAGCATTGGCGCCGGGAATGGTGTCGCCGACCAGCCGGCCGCGGATGGCCTGGGCGCTGGCGACGTCGCCCGAGGCCACGGCGGCGCGGGCCAGCAGCACCGGGTCCTGCAACGGTCCACCGGCCGAGGCCAGCACCGCGATCGAGGCGGCCGAGGCGTGGGCGGCCTCAATAAAGGCGCTCAGGGTCTTGGCCTGGCGCAGGAAGGCCAGATCCGAGGCCTCCTGCGCCGTCAGGTCCGCGCCCGAGGCCACGCCGGAAATATCGCCCGACGGCTTGAGCACCGACTTCAGCGCCGGCGAGGCCGAGGCGACGGCGGCAGCCGACTGGACGTCGAGGTTCAGGCGGCGCGACAGGGCGTAGTTGACCCCGTTCTTCAGATTGGCCGCGCCGGGGGAAGAGCCGGCCAGCGCCGCGCCCATCAGCCGGCCGTAGTCGGCGTCCTTGGTGGCGTTCTGGGCCAGCTGGAAGGTCAGTTGCGCCGCGTCGGGCTGGTCGGCCTTCAGCTGGCAGAAGGCCCGCAGCCGCAGCCAATAGGCCGCGCCGCGATCGACGGTCAGGGCCTGCTCGACGCGGCAGGCCTTGTCGTCGTCGCCGCTGATCAGGGCCGCTTCGGCCGAGGCCATGGACAGAGCCGCGCTGCCGGGCGCGCCGGTCACGCGGTCGAGCACGGCGTTGGCGCCCTTGGCCTCGCCCAGGGCGATCAAGGCGAGGCTCCGCTGGGCGCCCATCTCGGCGTCGTCGCCTACACCCGCCGGGCCGTTGGCGCCGGTCGACAGCATCCGCCGCGCCAAGCTGGCGAAGGCCGGCGACAACGGCTTGGATCCGGCCAGCTTCGGCACGACGTCGCGCATGATCGCCGGGGCCGTCCCCTTCCAGAGATCGCCGCCGATGCCGGTGTCTGCGACGGGGCCGGAGAAGTAGTCGGGCGCGGCCAGGGTGCGGACCGAGACTTCGTCCTGGGCTACCGCGACGGCGGGAATCGTCAGCGCCAAGGCGAGCGCGAGGAGCGAGGGAGAACGCTTCGAGATGACCATGGACCGGTTATGACGCATGACGGAGTTCTCGCAAACTTGGCGGTTGGGCCTACCCTCGTGTAAACCCGCGACCGCATCATGACCGAAGCCCCCGAAACCCCTCCAGGCGAAACGCCCGAAGCCCTGCCCGTCCCGGCGGATGACCTCGCCCCGTTCCGCGCGCGCACCATCGTGCTGGTGGGGCTGATGGGCGTGGGCAAGTCCAGCGTCGGCCGCCGCCTGGCCAACGTGCTGGAGCTGCCGTTCCGGGATGCCGACAACGAGGTCGAGGCCGCCGCCGGTCGCTCGATCTCCGAAATCTTCGCCGAGCTGGGCGAATCGGCCTTCCGCGATGGCGAGCGCCGGGTGATCGGCCGCCTGCTGGACGAGCCGCCGCACGTGCTGGCCACCGGCGGCGGGGCCTTCGTCAATCCCGAGACCCGCGCCCTGATCAACGAGAAGGCCGTCTCGGTCTGGCTGAAGGCCGATGTCGAGCTCCTGGCCCGCCGCGTCTCGCGCAAGGACAACCGCCCGCTGGTGCGCGGCAAGGATCCCGTCCAGGTGCTGACCCAGTTGGCCGAGACGCGAAACCCGGCCTATGCCGAGGCCCAGGTCCACGTCCAGACCGGCGACACGCCGCACATGGTGGCCGTCGAGGCCATCCTGACGGCCCTTCGCCAGAACCGCGCCCAGTAGGAGTTGACGCCCATGATCCGCACCGTTCCCGTGGGCCTGGGCGATCGCGCCTATGACGTCGTTATCGGTCCGGGCCTGATCGACAAGGCCGGCGAGCGGATCGCGCCGGTCCTGGGCAAGCGCAAGCGGGTGGCCATCGTCACCGACAGCAATGTCGGCGAGCACCACGGCGAGCGCCTGGCCGTGTCGCTGGAAAAGGCCGGGATCGCGGTCGACGTCATCACCATCTCGCCCGGCGAGGAGAGCAAGAGCTTCGAGGGCTTGGCCGACCTGTCGGACCGCCTGCTGGCCCTGGGCCTGGAGCGCGGCGACCAGATCGTGGCGTTCGGCGGCGGCGTGGTCGGCGATCTCGCCGGCTTCGCGGCGGCGATCTACAAGCGCGGCATCGATTTCGTGCAGGTCCCGACCACCCTGCTGGCCCAGGTCGACAGCTCGGTCGGCGGCAAGACCGCCATCGACACGCCGCGCGGCAAGAACCTGGTCGGGGCCTTCCACCAGCCGCGCCTGGTGTTGGCCGACCTCGACGTGCTGTGCACCCTGCCCGCGCGCGAGCTGTCCTGTGGCTATGCCGAGATCATCAAGTACGGCCTGCTGGGCGACTTCGCCTTCTTCGAATGGCTGGAGACCAATGTCGGCAAGGTGCTGGAGCGCGACGTCGACGCCCTGGTTCGCGCCGTCGGCCGCTCGGTCGAGATGAAGGCCGAGATCGTCGCCGAGGACGAGAAGGAAGCCGGCCGCCGGGCCCTGCTGAATCTCGGCCACACCTTCGGCCACGCCATCGAGGCCGAGATGGGCTTCGGCGACGCGCTCAAGCACGGCGAGGCCGTCGGCGTCGGGATGGCCCAGGCGTTCCGCTTCTCGGTCCGGCAGGGCCTGTGTCCCAGCCAGGACGCCGTCCGCGCCGAGGCCGCCATCAAGGCCGCCGGCCTGCCGACCCGCATGAGCGATGTCCGCCCCGAGCCCTTCGACGCCGACGCCCTGGTCGCCCACTGCGGCCAGGACAAGAAGGCCGAAGGCGGCAATCTCACCTTCGTCCTGGTCCGCGCCATCGGCGACGCCTTCGTCGCCAAGGACGTCGACCGCGCGGCGCTGAAGGCGTTCCTGATCGAGGAAGGCGCGGTTTAGCGAGCGCCTCGGATCAGGCCCAGCAGGGCCTCGTTGATACGGCTCTGCCACCCAGGCCCCTGGGCCTTGAAGTGGTCAACAACGGCCTGGTCCAGCCGGATGGACACCGGCGCCTTGGTCGGTGCCTTCTGCGAGCCGCGGCCACGGGCGACCATCTTCGGGAATGCCGCCAGCACATGGTCCGGAAGGCTGTCCGCGCTCTTGGCCCGCGCGAAGTCCTGCTTGGTCCACTCCGGGTTTTCGGGATCGATCCGTGGCTTAGGGGACATAACGCTTCATTTCCTTCCGATGCGCCCGCCGCAGACTGATCGGACGCAGCACGCCCTGCCGGTCGGTGAACACTAGGCAGTGGGCGACCCCGTCGATCAAGCCGAACGCGCGGTAGCGGACCTCACCATAGTCCTGCCGGTCATCCGCCAGGACCGACAGGATCTCCAGGTCGGCGGCCCGCTCGAACGAGACACCGTGCTTGGCGATGTTAGCCTCGTTCTTGGCAGGATCGAACTACATAGCCTTATCGTATATACGATTTAATATACCCGATCAATGACGCCGCCCCTTCAGCGCCAGCGCCACTGCCGCGATCAGGAAGTAGAATGCCCCGAAGCCGGCATACGGGGCGACATCGATGGCGGCGGGCGCGTGACCGCCACTGCTGAGCGAGCGTGCGATCATGAAGACGCCGGCCAGGATCGACTGGGCGCCGCTCAGCACCATGGGCCATTGCCCGCCCACCGACCGCCAGCGGCGAACCCCCGCGATCAGCTGCAGCAGGCCCGAGAAGCCGGCCCACACGCCGAACACGGTCAGGACACGGGACGGCGCGGCCTGCAGCGCGACCAGCACGGCCGCGGCGACCACCAAGCTGACCGCCAGGTTGAAGGCTTGCGGCGGGTTGGCCCGCAGGCCGCCATTGGACCGCGCATCCATCGCATTGGCCAGGGCGTCCCAGGCCGGATAGGCGACCAGCAGCAGGCCGCTGGCCAGCGGGTTGCCAGCCCCCACGGCGATCGCGGCGGCGATCCAGGCGATCGAGACGCCAGCACGCAAGAAATAGTAGCGCTTGAGCGCATCGCGCTGCGCGGGTTCGACATGGGCCATGGCGGCCTCCCTGGGTTTTGATTTTACATGCCAAGACATTATATGTCGCGGCATATAAATGCCTCTAGCCGCCCATCTTCCGAGAGTCGAGTCGATATTTGTCACGACATATAATTCCGCGATACGTAATGGACTCGACTAGGAGCCCATCGTGACCGACCGCGCCCTCACCCTCGACGAGCAGCTGTGTTTCTCGCTCTACGGGGCCAGCATGGCGATCAATCGCGCCTACAAGCCGCTGCTGGACGCGCTGGAGATCACCTATCCGCAGTATCTGGTGCTGAGCACGCTGTGGGAGGGCGACGGCCTCAGCGTCGGAGCGATCGCGGAGCGGTTGGGCCTGGACTCCAGCAATGTCACCCCACTGGTCAAACGGATGGAAGGCGCGGGGCTGGTGTCGCGGGTCCGCAATCCCGCCGACGAGCGCCAGGTGGTGGTCAGCCTGACCGACCAGGGCCGCGACCTGCAGGCCCGCAGCGCCTGCCTGGGACAGACCCTGTTCGACGCCGCCGGCTTGAGCGTCGCGCGGCTGATCCAGCTGAACAAGGACGTTCAGGCCTTTCGGGACTCGGTCGCCCGGTTCGTCAGCCCACCGCCCGATCACTAGCCGCTGGACGTCGCCTGCGAACTCTGGGCAGATTTCTTTCAGAGAGCGCGGAACCATCGTCTGAAAGATGCGTTTTTCGCCTTTGCTGGTCCGGGGGAGACCGGCATGGAGGGGCGTATTGGCCAGCTTGGCTGAGACCGAGGTTCGCGGCGTTGGGGGCCGTGAAGGCGGGGGTCGCGAGAGCGTCGACTTCGACCTCCACGCGCGCTTGGCCATCGCCGAAACCGCCCTCACCGACGAAATTCGCAGGTCGCAGACCCTGGCCCGCGTCAGCGAGGCCGTCGCCTCGAGCAGCGACGCCGACGCCTGCGTGCAGATCGTCCTGGACGGCGCGCGCGAGATCACCGGCGCCGCGTTCGGGGCCTTCTTCTACAACGTCGTCGATACGGACGGGGAATCCTACGCCCTCTATCGCCTGTCGGGCGCGTCGCCCGAGGCCTTCGCGGCTTTCCCCAACGTGCGCAAGACCGAGGTCTTCGCCCCCACTTTCAACGGCGAGGGCGTGGTCCGTTCGGACGACATCACCCAGGATCCGCGCTACGGCCGCAATGCGCCGCGTCACGGCATGCCCGAGGGTCACCTGCCGGTCCGCAGCTATCTGGCCATTCCGGTCGCCAACCGCCGGGGCGAGGTGCTGGGCGGCCTGATCTTCGGCCACCCCGACGCCGGCCGCTTCACCGCCCGCGACGAGACCCTGCTGCTGGGCATGGGAGCCCAGGTCGCGGCCACCATCGACTCGATCAAGCTCAACGCCGACGCGCGCGCCGAGCTGGACCAGCGTCGCCGCGCCGAGGAGCGCCTGAAGTTCGCGCTGGACTCGGGGCGCATGGGCTCGTGGGACTTGGACGTGGCCACCCGCGCCTATGAGGCCTCCGACCTCTGCCGGATGAACTATGGCCGGCGCCCCGACGAGAGCTCCGGCTTCGCCGACCTGGTGGACACCATCCATCCCGACGACCGCCCCCGGATCCTGGCGGCGATCGAGTCGTCGATTCGCGACGGGGCCGACTACGACGTCGAATACCGGGTGGTGCATCCGAACGGCGACCTGCGCTGGCTGCACGCCCGCGGTCGCGCCGCCACGATCGCCGACGACGGCGGCGCGCGGCGCCTGGCCGGCGTCTCGCTGGACATCACCGAGCGCAAGCGGGCCGAGGAACGCCAGAAGCTGCTGGTCAACGAACTGAACCACCGGGTCAAGAACAGCCTGGCGACGGTGCAGTCGATCGCCGCCCAGACCCTGCGTTCGGTGGCCGCGCCCGAGTTCTTCCGCGAGGCCTTCGAGTCGCGCCTGATCGCCCTGTCGCAGACCCATGACCTGCTGACTCGCGAGAGCTGGGAAGGCGCCAGCCTGCGCGAGGTGATCGACGCCGAGATGCACGCCATGGCGGCCGAGGACCGCGTCAGCTTCGACTACGACACCGACATCCGCCTCAGCCCCAAGGCCGCCGTGGCCTTGGGGATGGGCGTGCATGAACTGGCCACCAACGCCTCGAAGTACGGCGCCTTGTCGGCGTCGCACGGACGGGTGATCGTGGCCTGGAGCCTGGACCGCGACGTGCTGCGGCTGACCTGGACGGAACGGGACGGACCTGAAGTCCATCCTCCCGCCCGGCGCGGCTTCGGCGCCCGCCTGCTGGAGCGCGGCCTCGCGGCCGAGCTATCCGGGGCGGTCGACCTGACCTATGATGCCGCCGGCGTCGTTTGCCTTATGGCGCTGCCTCTGCGCGCGCTGGAGCCTGACACATGAAGACACTATCCGCCCTCAAGGTCCTGGTCGTCGAAGACGAGGCGCTGGTTTCGATGCTGGTCGAGGACATGCTGACCGATCTGGGCTGCACGATCGTCGGCCCCGCCGCCGAGATCGAGGAAGCCCTGAAGCTGGCCGGCTCGGCCGACATCGACGCGGCCCTGCTGGACGTCAATCTGGGCGGCCGGCCGATCTTCCCGGTCGCCGACGCCCTGCGCGCCCGCGGCGTGCCCTACGCCTTCGCCAGCGGCTATGGCGAGGCCGGCATCAGCGAGGACCACAAGGGCGCCGCCGTCCTGCAGAAGCCCTTCCGCGAGGCCGACCTGCGCCGCGTGCTGGAAGGCCTGGTCAGCCAGACAGCCTGACCATGGCGGCCTGATCTCCCTTCCACTTCGGACACGAAAAAAGGGGCGCATTCAAGAGGAGCCGCCCCCTTTCCCTGGGTTGAAGCCAGCCGTTCGGCGATCGGGCGGGGGGGCGGGGCGCCCACCAACACACCCTCCCCTGGCCGCCCATCCCCCCCTCCCCCTCGACAAAAAAAAAAGGGGGCGCCCGCGGGGGGACCCCCCCCTTTTCCTTGGCTTGAAGCCAGCCGTTCGGCGATCGGCCGGGAGCACGAGGCTCCCGGCCTTGTCGCTTAGAAGCGGGCGTTCAGGCCGACTTGGTAGTAGCGACCCATGACGTCGTAGACGCCCAGGCCGGTGGTGCCGTAGGGGCCTTCCTTGTCGAACAGGTTGCGCACGTTGAAGCGGGCGCGAACGCGGTCGAAGCCCATGCGGCCGCCCAGGGCGTCCGTCAGGTCGTACGACATCGACAGGTCGTTCAGGTAGTAGTCCTTGACCCACAGCGGATCGCGGGTTTCCGGCGTGAAGTCCTTGTTGAAGTAGGACTTGCCCGTGAAGCTGGTGGTCAGCGTCACAGCCAGCGGGCCGCGCTTGTAGGTCGTGTCCAGGCGCCAGGAGACGTCCGGGTTGCCGATCTCGCCCTTGTCGTCGTTCAGGTCGAAGCCCAGGCCCGTGACCGAGGTCTGCTGCTTGTTGACGTGGAACAGGTCGAAGTTGAAGTCCAGGCCGCCCAGGTCGGCGTCCGTGTTGAAGAACGGAACGTCGGCGATCTTGAAGTTGTAGTCGACGCCGAAGGTGGCGCCCTGGAAGTTGGTGTAGCCCGCGTTCACGAAACCAGCGGCCGGACCGGTGTAGCCGGTGGCGGCGTTGGCCGTGATGACCTGGCCTTGAGCGTCACGCTGGAAGCGCGAGCAGGCGTCGGCCGGCTTCGACGGCGAGTCGTAGCAGACCTGCATGATCGAGGTCAGGTTGAAGTTGACGATGGCGTCGGTGATGTCGACGTTCACCCAGTCGAAGCTGACCGCCAGGCCCTTGATGAAGCGGGGCTGGTAGACGAAGCCGACCGACCAGTTGTCCGACACTTCGTTGCGCAGGGTGCGGTTGCCCGAGGTGGTGCCTTGGACGGTCGCAGCCTGAACGTTGGAGGTCAGGTTGTAGTTGGCCGGCAGGCCCAGGGCGGCGAAGTCGGCGCGGCAGTTGGCGCCGCGGGTCGCCGGGTTCGGGCCCGAAGCGATGTTACGCGCATCGCAGGGGTCGGTGGCGGTCATGAAGCTGACCGCGTTCGGCAGGAACAGCTCGGTGATGGCCGGGGCGCGGAAGGCGGCGCTCACGGTCCCGCGGATCAGCAGGTCCTCGAACGGCTTCCAGCGGGCGGCGTAGCTCCACGCGTCGTTGGTGCCGGCCAGCGAGTTCTTCACGCGACGGCGGGCGCCTTCGACTTCCAGGCTACGCATGCCCGGGAACGAGAAGTCGCCACCGAAGATCGGGATGACGCCTTCGATGTAGATTTCCTTGGTGTCGTACGAACCGCTGAGGGCCGAGATGGCCGCCGAACGGCCGACGCCCAGGCGCTGCGGTTCGTTCGGGGTGAAGCGCGACTTCTCCTTGCGGTACTCGTAGCCGGCGTTGAAGCTGACCGTACCACCCGGCAGGTTGATCAGGTCACCGCCGAAGTTGGCTTCGTAGCCCGTCTGGATCAGAGCGTATTCGCTCTCGAACTGGACGTTCACGTACTTCTTGGCGGCGTCGCTGGGCGAACCCAGGCCGAACATGTTCAGCGGGGCGCAGCCTTCGGCGCGCGCAGCGGCGCTGCGGCAGACGATGGCGCCCGTCGAGTCGCGCACGGCGTCGATCGAGTTCAGGAAGCGGGCCTGGTCGATGTTCGGCGACGAGAACGAGCCCCACGACTTGCCGAGGTTGGCCGCGACGTTCCAGTAGAAGTTACGGTCGGCGAAGCGGAAGTCGCCTTCCAGGTTGAACACCGTGCGCAGCAGGTCGCCTTCGGTGGTGGTCTTGTTGCTGCCGATGTCGGCCGAGGCGCGGTTCAGGAAGAACACGCCTTCGCCCGGGTTGGCGGCGTCGGCGGTCAGGGCCGTCGGCTGAGCCAGCAGAGCGGCGCGGGTGGCGGCCGGCAGGAACGGGTTGGACGTCGACATGCGCAGCGCAGCCGAGTTACCGCCGAACACCGAGGCGTTGTAGATCGGCTGGTTGAACGGCTCGACCGAGCTCTGGTGGTTGTAGAAGACTTCGGTGTTCAGACGAACATTGTCGTTGATGTCGAAGCGCGAGAAGAACGTGGCGACGTGACGCTTGACCGGCGAGATCAGCGACGACAGGTCGGCCAGGTTCAGGCCTTGACCACCGGCGGCGACGCTGGCGGCGTAGAAGGTGCCGGCGTTGTACGGGACCAGCGTGCCGCCCGGGCCGAACTGCGCCATGACGCGGTTGGCGGGGTTGCTGGGGTCCGGCATCGTCAGAATGCCCGACAGGGCCGTGCCGCCGGCGCGGGTCGGCAGACCGCCCAGGGTCACTTCCGGAATGCGACGGTCGGTGATGATGATCGAGCCGGGGATGCCGTCGGTGGTCGAACGGTTGGCCGGGTTGACGGCGAAGGTCAGCTGACGCGCCGTGATCGGGCGGTCGTTGAACGACAGCTGCGACGTCTCGTTGTACTCGTAGCTGCCCGAGACGTTCAGGCGGCCGTCCAGGAAGTTGCGGCCGGCCGTGATACGGGCGCGGTAGGTGTCGGCGTCGTTACGGTCCGAAACGCCGTACTGACCGTCGACTTCAACGCCTTCGAAGTTGGTCTTGGTGATGACGTTGATGACGCCGGCGATGGCGTCCGAGCCGTAGACGGCGGCGCCGCCGGCTTGAATGGTTTCAATGCGGTCGACCAGGCCGGTCGGGATCGCGTTGAAGTCGACCTGGCCGCCGCCGCCGGCGCCCGAGAACAGCGAAGCCACGTTGCTGCCGACGAAGCGGCGGCCGTTGACCAGCGTCAGGGTGCGGTTGGTGCCCAGGTTGAACAGGTTGATGTAGTTACGGCCGACGCCGAACGAGCCTTGGTCGCCGATCGGATTGATCGGCACGCCGGCCGACGGCATCTCGTTCAGCGCGTCGGCGACGTTGGTGAAGCCCTTGGCGTCGATCGAATCGGTGGTGATCACCTGGATCGGCTGGGCCGAGACCAGGTCGGCGCGGCGGATACGCGAACCGGTGACGACGACGGCTTCGACTTCGTCGACTTCCGGCGTGGTCGTGGTCGTCGTTTCAGTCTGAGCAAAGGCGGCGCCGGCGCTGGCCAGCGCGATCAGCATGCTGGTGCCCAGCAGAAGGGAACGATTGATCATTTAAGGTAGAACCCCGGATTGAAAATGCGGCCCTCGGCGTTTCGCATCGAGCGATGCGGGAGGCGGGAGGGAGCCTTGCCGGCGAACCTACGGCGCACATTACAAATGCGACACCTTCTTTGAGGCCTGGCGCCCCACTTCGCCGTCAAACCGTTACTTCTAGGACACATAAGCGCCATAAAGGCCGAGCTGAGGGCAAATCCTTCCCGAGCGAAAGCTTGGGATGATTTTTCAGCAATCACCGATTTGCGGCACGAACTTGTGCGATATCAACCTCGAATTGGAGACAAGCGCCCCTTTGTGTCGAAGTTTTGCTGCGAACGATATCGAGGGTATTTAGCACGTCAAGCAACAGCACATGGTCCTAAATTTGGACCATGTGCGTCATTCTCTCGTCTCAATCCAGATCGCGCGGCCCGAACGAACGGGGCAGAAGATCCCAGAACGGCGACCGCTCGCTGATGGCTCCGCCCTGCACCGAGACGATCTCGCAGGCCTCGCCGGCGAACTCGGCGATGCGCTGGCGGCACGCGCCGCAGGGTTGCACCACGCCGCCGGAACCGCCCGCGATCAGCACCTTTTCGATGCGTCGCACGCCGCGCGCCGTGATCATCGCCCCGATCGCCGTCTGCTCGGCGCAGGTCCCGACCGGATAGGCGGCGTTCTCGACATTGACGCCGTAGTGGACATGGCCGTCCTCGTCGATCACCGCCGCGGCCACCGTGAAGTTGGAATAGCGGGCATAGGCGCGCGCCAGCAGCCCGGGCAGGGCCTGGGCCGCTTCCTGTTCGACGGAATGGGGAGTGACCTCGACGCTCATGCTGTTCCCTGCCTCCGGGCGGGATCGCGCCGGGGAGAGAGGCAATCAGCCGCAGGGCCCCGAGGCAAGCGAAAAACGCCCCTCCAGAAGACGCCCGATCAGCCCTCTCCGGGCGCCGTCGCGACGATCGACAGCGCGTGGACGGGACCTGCCAGCTCCTCCTCCAGCACCTTCATGATCAGGCGCTGGCGCATGACCCGCGCCTTGCCCGCAAAGGCCTCGGCTTCGATTCGCAGGTTCAGGTGGCTTTCGCCGGCGCCGGTGTGGCCAGCATGGCCGTGGTGACGGTCGCTATCATCGACGATCTCCAGGCGCGTGGGCGCGAAAGCGCCCTCAAGCTTGCGGCGGATGGTGTCGGTGACGGCGCCCATGATGCGTCTCTTGCATGTCAATCCTTGAACGGAAATAGCGCGGGCTTACTCTAGGCGCCATGAGCCGCGAGTTCGAATACCGTCCCAAGTTCACCGACATCCGTGTCCGCCCGCCCAAGAAGGGCGAGGACGACGTGGTCAATGACGTCCTCGGCCTCAAGCCGGGGGAAAAACGCTGCGACCATCCCGACTGCCGCCTGGCCGGTTCGACCAAGGCGCCGAAGTCGCGCGACATGCCCAACCAGCACTACTGGTTCTGCCAGGCGCATGCGGCCGAATATAACAAGAACTGGAACTTCTACGCCGGCATGAGCGAGTCGCAGATTCGCGCCGCCCAGGAGAAGGAGCGCCAGACCGGCGGCCGTCCGACCTGGAGCTTCAAGGCCGACGCCAATTCGCGTGAGGCCGCGGCTGCCGCCGCCCGCGACGCCCGCGCCTTCGCCGACCCGTTCGGCGTCTTCCGCGCCCAGCAACGCAAGGCCGAATCAGCGCGCACCGCCGCCGAGCGCGGCCTGGGCAAGCTGGAACGCCAGGCCCTGGCCGACCTCGACCTGGAAGCCGGCGCCGACAGCGCCGCGATCAAGGCCAAGTACAAGGAGCTGCTCAAGCGCTGCCACCCCGACGCCAATGGCGGCGACCGCAGCGCCGAGCACAAGCTGCAGCGGGTCATCAAGGCCTACAAGACGCTGCAGAAGTCGGGGATGGTGAAGAGCTGAGGGCTTCGGCCCTCATCGCCCCGCCCTTGCCGAACGGCCCTCCCCTGGGCCATCCTCCCGCGCCACACGCGCAGGGACACCCAATTCATGACCGTCAGCGACCCGGAATGGCGCGCGCCCAGCGAGCCGCCGACGCCCGTGACGCCTGTGCCGTTCGGCAAGCCGTGGAGCATCTGGTTCTGGGGCGGACTGCTGTCGACCGGCGGCTTCGCCCTGGCCGTGGCCCCGCGCCAGGTGCTGAACCTGCTGAGCACCTCGGTCGAGGACGCCTCCCTGCCGTGGGTGCGGTTCGCGGGCCTGGCGCTGCTGGCCTATGCGATGGGCTATCACGTCGCCGGCTGGACCGGGCAGCGCACCTATATGCGGGCCTCGGTGGTGCTGCGGGTGTTTTCGCTGGTGGTGATCGGCGCCTTCGTGCTGGCCGACTGGCTGCCCAAGGCCTGGCTGGCGTTCGGCCTGCTCGACTTTGCCGGCGCGGTCTGGACCACGCTGGAACTGCAGTGGCGGCCTAAGCCGAAGGCCGCCTAAGCCGAAGGCTCCAGCGACCGCCGCGTGAACCGGCGCTGGATGACCACCGCCGCCAGCCAGCACAGCATCGCCCAGGCCGCGCCCACGCACCAGCCGGCCAGCACGTCGCTGGCCCAGTGGACGCCCAGATAGATTCGGCTCAGCCCCACCAGCAGGCTGACCAGCACCGCCGCGCCCATGGCCAGCACCTTGACCCGTCGCCGATCGGCGAACCGCGCGGCCAGCACGCCCAGGGTCAGGAACACCACCGCCGACAGCATGGCGTGGCCGGACGGGAAGCTGGCGTTGACCGCCTCGACCGCCCGATAGGCCAGGTCCGGCCGCTCGCGTCCGAACACCAGCTTCAGGCCCTGGCTGATCAGCAGCCCGCCGCCGGCCCCCGCCACCAGCAGCACGCCCTCGTTCCAGCGCCGCAGGCTGGCCAGCAGGGCGAAGGCCAGCAGGATCAGCAGCGCCAGCACCGCCACCGAGCCCAGGGCGGTGATGTCGGTTGCGGCGACATGCAGCCAGTCAGGCCCGAGCAGGGTGTCGGGACGTCCCTCGACTCGCAGGCTCTTCAGCACCGCCAGATCCAGCGCCCGCGTCTCACCTTCCCTGACTTCATCGGCGATCGACAGGAAGCTCCAGCCCCCTAGCGCGATGATCAACAGAGCCGACGTGGCGGCCACCTCACGCCGCGCGGCGTCCAGCAGTGCTCGAAAGTCAATACGGATCAAACGGATAGCTCCCGGCAGGTAGAGATAAGACTACAATATTTCGCTTCCGAAACATGAACTTAAGCTGACCAGCGCCGTTCATGCTGGGACTAGGTCACGTCCCCTATTCTGACATCCTCATCGAAGGAGACCCCCATGAAACGCCTTCTGACCGCCTCTCTCGCCGTTCTGATGATCGCTGGTAGCGCCGGCGCCGCCTCGGCCCAGGACTATCGCCGCGACCACAACAACAACGGCCGCTACGACCAGCGCGATCGCGCCTATGAAGCGGGCCGCCGCGACCAGGCCCGCGCCGAGGATCGCCGCGACCGCCGCGAGTACCGCCGCTGGGCCAAGGGCCAGCGTCTGGACCGCCAGTATCGCGACAACCGCTACTACGTCAGCGACTATCGTCGCTACGGCCTGCGTCAGCCGCCGCGCGGCTATCGCTGGCAGCGGGTCGACAACCAATACCTGCTGACGGCCGTCGCCACGGGCCTGATCGCCTCGGCGATCATCGCCAACAACTAAAAAAGTAGGTCTGGAGAGGGCGTCACCTTACGGCGCCCTCTTCCCTCCCCCTACCTCGAAAGGCTAATTCGGAAACATGCCCGAGTTCGCCGAAACCAGCTCCGCCCAAGATCCGCTGATCACCCTGGTCCCCGACAAGTGGGTGACGCTCCGCGACGCGTTTGGCGTCGACAGCGACATGAAGGTTCCGGCCTTCAGCCACCGCGACAGCCACGTGCCGGAAATCGACAGCGCCTATCGCTTCGATCCGCAGACGACCAAGGCCATCTGCGCCGGCTTCGCCAATGACCGCCGCGTGATGGTCCAGGGCTATCACGGCACCGGCAAGTCCACCCATATCGAGCAGATCGCCGCGCGCCTGAACTGGCCGCTGGTCCGCGTGAACCTGGACAGCCACGTCTCGCGCATCGATCTGGTGGGCAAGGACGCCATCGTCCTGAAGGAAGGCAAGCAGGTCACCGAATTCCGCGAAGGCATCCTGCCCTGGGCCCTGCAGCGCCCGATCGCCCTGGTGTTCGACGAATATGACGCCGGCCGTCCGGACGTGATGTTCGTCATCCAGCGCGTGCTGGAGGCCGGCGGCAAGCTGACCCTGCTCGACCAGAACCGCGTCATCCGCGCCAATCCGTATTTCCGACTGTTCTCGACGACCAACACCATCGGTCTGGGCGACACCACCGGCCTCTATCACGGCACCCAGCAGATCAATCAGGGCCAGATGGACCGCTGGTCGATCGTCACGACGCTGAACTATCTGGAACACGACGTCGAGGCCGCCATCGTGCTGGCCAAGAACCCGTCGTACGACACCGCCGACGGCAAGCGCACCCTGGCCGCCATGGTCCGCGTCGCCGACATGACCCGCAACGCCTTCATGAACGGCGACATCTCGACCGTCATGAGCCCGCGCACGGTGATCACCTGGGCCCAGAACGCCGAGATCTTCGACCACGACGTCGGCCTGGCGTTCCGCCTGACCTTCCTGAACAAGTGCGACGAACTGGAACGCCCCACGGTCGCCGAGTTCTTCCAGCGCGCCTTCGGCACGGACCTGCCGGAAAGCGCGGCGCGGGTGAAGGTGGCGTAGCCTCCGGAGCGTTTCCGACAAGACAACGTCGTCGGAACCGCCTTAGCTGGCGGTCCGTTCGACCTGCACACCTTTCGGAGACGCCCCATGACCGACATCACCTACGACATCGTCGAGCACGACGGCGGCTGGGCCTATAAGGTCGGAGCGACGTTCTCCGAGACCTTCCCGACCCACGAGGCGGCGTTGAAGGCGGCTCAGAATGCGGCGGCCGAGCAGCAGCTGCCGGGCGAGGACGTCGGCATCGTCTACGAGGACAAGAACGCCGTCTGGCATGGCGAGGTCGCGTCCGGCGACGACCGCCCCAAAACCCATATCCGGGACGATCAATAGGCTCCGCACCGGCCAAGTTCCGAAAACGGCCCCTAACTTGCGGCAGGTGACTCAAGACAAGCCATTTTGAGACAAGGTCGCCGCCATGTTCGCCAAGAAGAAAGACGCTCCCCTGGCCCTGGCGCCGCTGGAACAACAGCAGCCGGTGCGTGCGGCTGCGCCGCAGGTTCAGCACCAGCCCGCGCCGGCGCCCGCGCGCCCGAAGCCGGTCTCGATGTTCGCCCAGGGCCTGACGATCCGCGGCGACGTGGTCGGCGACGTCGAGGTGCACCTGGACTGCGTGGTGCTGGGCGACGTGAAGGTCGGCAAGCTGATCGTCGGCCCCAACGCCCGCATCGAGGGCTCGGTGGTCTCGCAGGCGATGGAGATCCACGGCCTGGTGATCGGCTGCGTGACGGCCCAGAGCGTGCGCCTGTACGGCACCGCCCGCGTCGATGGCGACATCACACACGAGCAGCTGGCCATGGAGCCGGGCGCCGAGTTCCAGGGCCGCAGCCTGAAGTTCCGCCGCCCCGCGCCTGCCCCGCAGCCACAGGCTCATCAGACGGCGCCTCAACCGGCGCCGGCGCCCCAGGCCGCTCCGTCGGCCTCGCAGACGCCTTACAACCACACGGCTCACTGACGTCTTTTGCGACGCCGCGCCCGCTTCTGTGGCGCGGCGGCCACGCTGGCGACTTAGCGACCCGCGTTACGGAACGCTGACGCTAAGCCGGGCTTTGTTATGGTGAGGGTCCACGTCTCGCGACCCGCAATCCAAGGAGCCCCCATCCATGGCCGGCAAGCCGTTGCACATCGTGCCGCCCGTCTCGGGTCCGGCGGAAGTCTATGACCTGGGCCGCGGCCCCGAATCCACCGGTCAGCGCATCAAGCGCTTGCAGGAGGAAGCCCGCATCCTGGCGCGCGAAGAGGTCGAGCGCCTGGACGCCGACCTGCGTCGCATCGCGGACCAGGCCAAGCTGATCGCCGACGGCGGCGAGGCCTATCCGGTGGGCGTACGCGAACTGGCCGGCCGCATCTCGGTGGACACCGCCCAGCGGGCCGAGATGCTGCAGGCGCTGATCCAGCGCCTGGGCTAACCCTTCAAACGATCAGCCCGCCGCATTGGCCATCTTGCGCAGGCGGCGGGCGAGATCTTCCGGTCGGTCGGCGATCTGGTCGAACAGGGCCTGGACCTCGGCCTCGCCGAAGCCCGCCGCGCGCAGGGTGCGCCAAGCGCCGGCCAGCACGGCCTCTGCGATGTCCAGCCGATCGTCGGATAGATGCAGCCCCGCCCCGAACGGGCTCTGGGAAACAGGGTACTGAGCGGCGAGCGGCATGGCGGACCCTCCTGTGGTCGGCAGTAATGTTCCTTTTTTGTTCGCATCGCGCAAGAGGCATGTGTCCCCGCTTCAGGACATGAAAAAGCCCCGGGCCTATCAAGGCGCCGGGGCTTGTCGTCTTTGCGCCGTCGCTTAGCGGCAGACGGTGCGCTCGTGATACGAGCCGCTCCAGCGATCATAGTCGCGGGTGGTCCAGCATTCCTCGCGGCCGCCGCCATAATAGGGGCGCGGGGCGTAGCCGTAGCCATAGCCGTAACGCGGCGGCGGGGGCGGCGGCGGGGCGTAGTAGCCCTGGTCGTAATAGCCGCGATCGCGACGGCCGTTGTCGGAAATGGCCGCGCCGATCGCCAGGCCGACCACGCCGGCGGCGATGGCGGCCGCGGCGGTGTCGCCTCCGCGGTTGCGATGGTGGCGCCAGCGCGGGTCGGCCGAGGCCGAGGTCGCGGCGACGACCAGGGACAGCGCGGCGACGCCGGCGCCGATCCGGCCGATGGTGGTGATGAGCTTGCTGGCCATGACGGCCTCCCTCAAATCCTTGGCTTCCCGGCGCGCTGCGCGTCGTCTCAAGCGTTGGAGCAACGATCGGACTTGCCGCCTGAACGGCGCCTGAACGAACTGGCCAACGCCTGGGACCAACGGGTGGCGCAATCGGTTTGTTCATCTTTTTACGGGAAGGTTGCGCTTAAGAGAGACCGCGCGCTCCCGGAGAACGCCATGAGCCATTCCCTGTCGTACGCCCAAGGCCAGGCCCTGCAGGTCCTGTCGTTCGAGGTCGGCGCCCAGACCTATTGCGTTCCCGTCAGCGCCGTCCGCGAGATCCGCGGCGTCACCCCGCCGACCCCGTTGCCCGACGCGCCGGCCTATGTGCGCGGCGTCATCAATCTGCGCGGCCAGGTCATGCCTGTGATCGACCTGTCGTGGCGCCTGGGCAAGGGCGCGGCCGAAGACGGCCCGCGCCAAGTGATCATCGTGGTCGAGAACCAGACCGACGTCGCCGGCCTGCTGGTCGACGCCGTCTGCGACAGCTTCACCGTCGAGGCCGAGCAGATCAACCCGCCGCCCGCCCTGGGCGATGGCCAGGACAGCCCCCTGGTCGCGGCCGTGATCACCGCCGGCGAAGGCTCGATGACCGTCCTGCTGGCCGTCAGCCGTATCCTGCCCGAACGCCCGGTGGCGTTGGCGGCTTAGGCGGAACACCAGAAAACAACTTTACCGAGTCGTTTGTTCTTGATAAGTTCCAGGTCTCTACTTTGAGGCCTGGGATGGGAAATACCATCATCGACCAGATGATGAGGGAGACACAGCGGGTCGCAGAAGTGCGTCGCAAACGCTTCATCGTGTTCTTCGATCATCTGAAGAGGCTTTGCTTCGGTGTCATCGGCGCGTCCTGCATCAACCCGCTCGTGAATGAAGTCCCCCTGAAGGGGCTTGCTTACGCGGCGATCATTGCGTGTGGAGGCGCGCTCGGGGCCATGATAGTCTGGCCCCAGAAGATGCGGTGATCCAACGATGGAACTTGCCTACATCATCATGCTCGCCTTGCCGATCATCGGCGTAGTCGTCCTCGTCCTGTTAGGCCGTGCGGCAGATACAGCCGAGGCCCGCTACGAGCGGCTTCTTGAACAATATCCCGAGTACCGCGACGCTCAACGAGCGGGGCAACGCTCCAAACATTTGTTCGAATAACCCCTTTCGCTCGCCCCTTGGCGAACGCTAGTCTCCCGCCAAACAAACGGGAGAGACGCATGAAGGCCGCTGTTCTGCGCGAGGTGGGCAAACCCCTCGAGATCGAGACCGTGGCCATCGGCAAGCCCGGCCCGCGCGAGGTGCTGATCCGCACCAAGGCCGCCGGCGTCTGCCACTCCGACCTGCACTTCATCGAAGGCTCCTACACCCACGCCCTGCCCGCCGTGCTGGGCCACGAGAGCGCCGGCATCGTCGAGGCGGTCGGGTCCGAGGTGCGCACCGTCAAGGTCGGCGACCACGTCATCACCTGCCTCAACCCCTATTGCGGGCACTGCGAGGTCTGCCTCACCGGCCACATGAACCTGTGCATCAGCCCCGAGACCCGCCGCGACAAGGGCGACGCCCCGCGCCTGTTCAAGGAAGACCTGTCCGGGCCAAATGGCGAAGGAGGGGGCGATACGAAGATGGCCCAGTTCCTGAACCTGTCGTCGTTCGCCGAGATGATGCTGGTCCACGAGCACGCCTGCGTCGCCATCCGCAAGGACATGCCGTTCGACCGCGCCGCCCTGATCGGCTGCTCGGTGATGACCGGGGTCGGGGCGGTGATGCACACCTCCAACGTCCGCCCGGGCGAGACCGTGGCGGTGATCGGCTGCGGCGGCGTCGGTCTGGCCACCATCAACGGCGCGGCGATCGGCGGCGCTGGCCGGATCATCGCCATCGACCGCATGGCGTCCAAGCTGGCGCTGGCCCAGCAGTTCGGGGCCACCGACGTGATCGACGCCTCGGCCGTCGACGACATCGCCAAGGCCGTGGTCGAGCTGACCCGCGGCGGCGTGCAGCACAGCTTCGAAGCCATCGGCCTGAAACAGACTGCGGAGGCGTCGTTCAAGATGCTGCGCCGGGGCGGCACGGCCAATGTCATCGGCATGATCCCGGTCGGCACCAAGATCGAGCTGCATGGCGTCGACTTCCTGGGCGAGCGCCGGATCCAGGGCAGCTACATGGGCTCCAACCGCTTCCCGGTCGACATGCCGCGGCTGGTGGATTTCTACATGAACGGCAAGCTGAACCTGGACGCCCTGATCTCGCGCCGCATCAAGCTGGAGGAGGTCAATTCGGCCTTCGACGAGCTGAAACGCGGTGAGCTGGCGCGGTCGGTGATCGTCTTCGACTGACCCCGACCAACTGGTCTAGTCCAGCTGTCACACGACTGACGAACCTCGGGTGTAACTGCCGCGCAGTTTCTACCGGAGCGCTTTCCCATGCCCCCGATCGACCGCCGCGGCCTGCTGGCCGCCATCGGCGCCCTGACCCTGCCGCCGGCCCTGGCCCGCGCCGCCGCGATCGACGCGGACGTGCGCACCGGCACGATCAAGGACGTCGAGCACGTGGTGATCCTGATGCAGGAGAACCGCGGCTTCGACCACTATTTCGGGACCCTGTCGGGCGTGCGCGGCTTTGGCGATCGCTTCCCGATTCCCGTCCGCAATAAGGGCGCACGCGAGAACGGCTCGGTGTTCCTGCAGGCCTATGGCGACCAGTTGCTGGCGCCGTTCCCGCTGGAGACCACCAAGACCTTCGCCCACATGCGGGTCGAGAGCACGCCGCACAGCTGGACCAACGCCCAGGACGCCTGGGACCAGGGCCGCATGGACCGCTGGCCGGACTCCAAGGAGCCGTGGTCGATGGGCTATTTCGAGCGCGCCGACATGCCGTTCCAGTACGCCCTGGCCGAGACCTTCACGCTCTGCGACGCCTATCACTGCTCGACCCAGACCGGCACCAACACCAACCGCCTGTTCCTGTGGACCGGGACCAACGACCCGTCGGGCAAGCGCGGCGGACCGTCGATCTCGAACTCGCACGACAACTTCCCGGAAAAGGGCGGCGCGGCCCCGCCCTATACCTGGACCACCTATCCCGAGCGGCTGCTGAAGGCCGGCGTCTCCTGGCGTATCTACCAGGACATGGCCGACAACTTCACCGACAACCCGCTGGTCGGCTTCCAGGCCTATCGCGACGCCCACAAGGACGCGCCGGGTTCGGACAAGCGCCTGAAGGACCTGGCGCTGTCGACCCATCACCTGGACAAACTGCGCGAAGACGTCGTGTCGGGCCGTCTGCCGCAGGTCTCGTGGATCATCGCCCCGGCTGGCGATAGCGAGCACCCCGGCCCCTCCAGCCCGGTCCAGGGCGCGGACTACACCGGGCGCGTCATCGACGCCCTGACCGCCGATCCCAAGGTCTGGGCGCGCACCGTGTTCCTGGTGATGTTCGACGAGAACGACGGCTTCTTCGACCACATGCCGCCGCCGGCCGCGCCCTCCAAGGGTCCCGAGGGCAAGCTGCTGGGCGGCTCGACCGTGGACCTGACCGGCGAGCATCACCACGTGCGCAACCCGACCGAGGCCTCGTCCGAGCGCGACGACCTGATGGGCCGCCCCTACGGCCTGGGGCCGCGCGTGCCGCTCTATGCGATCTCGCCCTGGAGCCGCGGCGGCTGGGTCGACAGCCAGGTGTTCGACCACACCTCGGTGATCCGTTTCCTGGAGACGCGGTTCGGGGTGATGGAGCCCAACATCTCGCCGTGGCGACGGGCGGTCTGCGGCGACCTGACCAGCTGCTTCGACTTCAAGACCCCCAACCACCAGCCGTTCGCGCCGCTGCCATCGGTGGCGCAGGACGCCGCCCGCGCCGCCAAGCTGCCGGAGTTCAAGCCGCCGACGCCGACCAAGGTGGTGGCTCCGGTGCAGGACAAGGGGACGCGCCCCTCGCGCGCCCTGCCCTACGCCCTGGCCGTGGAGGGCAAGGTCCGCGACGGGGCCATGACCCTGTCGTTCGCCAATACCGGCGCCCAGGCCGCCGTGCTGCACGTCTATGACCGCCTGCGTCTCGATGAGGTTCCGCGCCGCTACACCGTCGGTCCCGGCAAGACCCTGGACGACGCTTGGCCGGCCGGCGCCTACGACCTGTGGGTGCTGGGGCCGAACGGCTTCCACCGCCAGTTCGTCAATGGCGGCGAGACCACCGGCGTCGAGGCCAGCGCCCGCGTGCGCGGCGCCACCCTGCTGGTGACCCTGAAGAACAGTGGAACCGAGCCGCGCACCGTCGTGGTCACACCCGAGACCGGCGAGCCCTGGCGCGTCACCCTGGCCCCGCGCGAGGTCGGCTCGCGCGCCTGGCCCACCCAGCAGGGCTGGTACGACCTGACCGTCCGCCTGGACGGCGAGCCCGACTGGCTGCGTCGCCTGGCCGGCCGCATCGAAACCGGCGCGGATTCGATCACCGACCCGCTGATGGGTGGGCCGGCGCGGCTCAGCATCTAGTTTCACCGGTAAAATCGGTTAGGGGTGGCGTTCGGGATTCGCTTGAGGACGCCGCCATGACCCTTCGCCACGCCGTTTCGCTGTTCGCCCTCGCCGCCGCCCTGACCGCGACGCCGGCCCTGGCCGCCTCGAAAGCCGATCCGGCCAAGACCGTGGGCAAGCTGGTCGCCTCGCCGGCGTTCAAGAAGGCCGTGGCCCAGCTGGAGGCCGACTTCGACCGCACCGTGGCCGATATCGTCACCCTGACCGAGATCCCCGCCCCGCCGTTCAAGGAAGAGGCCCGCGCCAAGGCCTATCTCGAAATGCTGAAGGCCCACGGCCTGACCAACGTCGAGATGGACGCCGAAGGCAACGTCATGGGCGTGCGCGCCGGCGCGGCGACCAAGGGCAAGGGCCCGTTCGTGGTCATCGCAGCCCACCTCGACACCGTATTCCCCGAAGGCACCGACGTGAAGGTCAAGCGCGAGGGCACGCGCCTGATGGCCCCCGGCGTCGGCGACGACACCCGGGCTCTCGCCACTCTGCTGGCCTATCTGCGCGCCCTGGACGCGGCCGGAATCAAGACCAAGGCCGACATCCTCTTCGTCGGCGACGTCGGCGAGGAAGGCCCGGGCGACCTGCGCGGCATGCGCCACCTATTCAACAAGGGGCCGTACAAGGGCCGGATCAGCGCCTTCTTCTCGATGGACGGCTCGGACCCGGCGCGGATCGTCGACAAGGGCGTCGGCTCCAAGCGCTATCGCGTCACCTTCAACGGCCCCGGCGGCCACAGCTACGGCGCGTTCGGCATCGTCAATCCGATGGCCGCCATGGGCCGGGCGGTGACCGACCTCTACGCCGTCCAGCCTCCGAAGAAGCCCAAGACCACCTATTCGGCCAGCGTCACGGGCGGCGGCACCTCGGTGAACTCGATCCCCAACAGCGTCTTCATGGAGTTCGACATGCGCTCGGAAAGCGCGGACGAACTGGCCAAGCTGGACGCGACCCTGATCGGCATCCTGGACAAGGCGGTCGCGGCCGAGAACGCCGCCCGCTCCACCGCGCCGGGCACGGTCAGCTACGACGCCAAGGTGATCGGCGAGCGTCCGGCCGGCCATACGGATCCGAAGTCCGACATCGTGGTGCTGACCGCCGCGGCGATCTCGGCCCTGGGCTTCACGCCCGAGCACGGCGACAGCTCGACCGACGCCAACCTGCCGATGAGCCTCGGCATCCCCGCCATCACCATCGGCGCCGGCGGCAAGGCCGGTCGCGCCCACGCCCTGGACGAGTGGATCGACGTCGAGAAGACCTCCAGCCTGAAGGGCATGCAGGTGGGCCTGGCCGCGCTGCTGGCCGTGGCGGGCGTGGAGTAGAGCTAGACCCCGCCCTCGTCCGAGCGTTCCAGTCCGGCCAGCGTCGCCTCCTTGTCGGGGTCGGCCTCGCCGACGGCGCGCAGCTGGGCCTGGCGCAGGGCGTAGACCACCAGCGCCGCCAGCACCGCGGCGTTCAGCACGAACGGCCCCCAGCCGATCTGCTCGTACAGCAGCACGAACAGCGGGGCGACCACCACGTTCAGGCCGTTGATGGCGGCGATGGCCCCGGCCGCCCCGGCCTGGTCCTTGGCCTCGACCGACAGCGAGGCGCCGGCGGTGAAGCCCGGGCGGGCGAAGCCGTATCCCAGGCTGGCGATCGCATAGCCGATGGCCACGGCCGCATAGTCCGGCGCGAAGGCCACCACGATATTGCCCAGCGCCGCCGCCGCCACGCCCCAGCGCATCAGCTCGCGCGGGCCCATGCGGAACATGCGGATCAGGCCCCATTGCGCCAGCAGGCCGGCCACGGCGCCGGCCGCCATGGCCAGGGTGATGTAGCCCTGGGCCTGGGTCGGCGGCAGGCCCAGCTTGTCGATGATCAGAAAGCCCAGGGTCTGGGTCTGGGCCGTCTGGCACGAGGCGACCAGGAAGCCATAGATCAGGAAGGGTTTCAGGCGCGGATCCCGCCACAGAGCCGCGCTCTCGCCGCGCCAGGGCAGTTCCAGCCGCCGGCGGGGCGGCCGCTCGCCGCTTCCCGACTTCGGGGTCTCGGGCAGGCCGCGCTGCACGACCAGCAGCATCGCCCCGGCCAGGATCGCAAAGGCGAACATCGGCCCGGCCAGACCCACGCCGGGCAGGACGAACAGCGGCGCCAGCAGCGGCCCCACCACGGTGCCCAGGCCGAAGGCCCCGGCCAGGGTGGCCATGCTCTGGGTGCGCTCCTCGCGGCTGGTGCGCTCGGCCATATAGGCCTGGGTGGCCGGATTGGCCGCCGAGCCGAAGGCGCCAAACAGCGCTCGGCACAGCAGGAAGAGGACGAAGATCACCATCGGCGGGGCCAGGTGATGCAGGCCGGCCGAGACCACGATGGCGCACAGGGTCATCGAGATGCAGAAGCCGGCCAGGCCCAGCAGGATCAGGGGTTTGCGCCCGCGCAGGTCCGACTGCCGGGCCCAGAACGGCGAGGTCGCCGCCCACAGCACCGCCGACAGCGAGAAGATGGCCGCGACCATGGCGTCGGGAATGCCGATCTCGCGGCCGATCGCGGGAAGCACCGACAACATGCCGGTATTCCCCAGCGCGGTCGCCACCGACACGCCGAAGAGGATCATGAAAGGGCGCCGGTTGTCCCGGGCTTCTTGGGTCCCGCCAGTCATCAAACAACCGTTAGACGGGGTCGGGCCTGCGCGCAATGTCGCAGGTGGCATTACTGAACCCGATCGGTCGAGAACCTTGGATTAATCATTAACCCCGATGATACGACGGTCATTCTCGGGGTCGCCTACCACCATGTTCCAGATCATCGGCATTGTGCTGCTCTTTGCGCTGGTGTTCGGCAGCTACATCATCTCGGGCGGCAAGATGGACGTGATCATGCACGCCGCGCCGCACGAACTGATGGCCATCGGCGGCGCCGGCGTCGCCGCGTTCCTGATCTCCAACTCGATGACGGTGATCAAGGCCACGCTCGGCGGCTTCGGCAAGATCTTCAAGGGTCCCAAGTGGAAGGCGCAGGACTATCGCGACCTGCTGTCCCTGCTGTTCCTGCTGACCAAGACGATGAAGTCCAAGGGCGTCATCGCCCTGGAAGCCCACATCGAGAAGCCGCAGGAAAGCACGATCTTCTCGCGCTATCCCAAGATCGCCCACGACCACTTCGCTGTCGACTTCATCTGCGACACCCTGCGGATGATGACCATGAACCTGGAGGATCCCCACCAGGTCGAGGACGCGATGGAGAAGCAGCTCGAGAAGCACCACCACGAGGCCCACCAGGCCGCCCACGCCCTGACCATGCTGTCGGACGGCCTGCCCGCCCTGGGCATCGTCGCCGCCGTGCTGGGCGTCATCAAGACCATGGGCTCGATCACCGAACCGCCGGCCGTCCTGGGCGGCATGATCGGCGGCGCTCTGGTCGGCACGTTCATGGGCGTGTTCATGGCCTATGGCCTGGTCGGCCCGATGGCCCAGCGCCTGGGCGCGGTGCTGGACGAGGACCACGCCTTCTACAAGATCATCCAGGCCGTCCTGGTCGCTCACCTGCACGGCAACGCCGCCCAGATCTCGGTCGAGATCGGCCGCGGCAACGTCCCCAGCTCCGCCCAGCCCAGCTTCGCCGAGCTGGAAGAGGCCCTGTCGCAGATCCCTAACGAATAAGACATCTTGCGCACGGCCCGCCGCGCTTGCGCGGGCTTTCGAACCGGTATTCCCTTCCGGCCAAGTCCTGAGGGGAAACCACATGAGCATCATTCGTAAGCTTCTGATCGCCGGCATGGCCGTCTCGGCCCTGTCGCTGGCCGCCTGCGGCAAGAAGGACGAGGGCGAACACGACAGCGCCGCCGCCAAGGCCGCCGCCGCCGACGCCAGCACCGTGACCGACGCCGCCTCGGCCGAGGACCAGGCGGCCGCCGACGCCAACAAGGCCGCCGCCGACGCCGCCCCCCCCCCGG
>CAZRPD010000041.1:0-9557 GCA_964601775.1 uncultured Caulobacter sp.
GCGCGCCTGCGGCAGGCCTTTTGGATAGAACACGCCGCGCCAGGGCGCGTAAGTCCAACCGCCGATGCCGGTGTAGATTTTTCCGGATTTCATGACGCGAGCTTATGCAATCTTTTTCGAACTGGCGACCCGAAATCTAACGCCGTCATTGCCGAGCGCGACTGCGTTCCGCCGCTTGGCGGCGTCCCGGAATAACAAAAGGAAAGGCCCGGGGGGGCGCCCCCCGGCCTTGGATACCCCGGGGCCCCAAGCGGCCCGACGCCGACGACGCACGAAAAACCCGCCCGACGGACGCCGGGCGGCTTTCTCTGGTCTGGACCTGGGAGAGGGGCGCTTAGCGCACCGGCGTATCCGCCAGCACCGAGGCCCCGCCGGGCGCGGCGCGCAGGCGGGCCTTGGCCATCTCGTCCAGGATCGCCTGAGAGCGCGGATCGCCCAGCACCCAGGCCGCGGCGGCCAGGGTGCGGGCCGAGGTCTCGCTGACGCCCAGGAACTTCTCGAAGGCCTCGAACGGCGAGGGCGAGCCGTCCATGCGCTTGAGCCTGACGTCGTCCTTCAGCTTGGCGAGCGCCTTGGCCTTGTCGACGGCGTCGTAGAAGCCGCCCAGTTGATCGACCAGGCCCAGGGCCTTGGCCTGTTCGCCGGTCCAGACGCGGCCTTTGGCGATCTCGCGCACGCGGGCGGGCGGCAGGTTGCGGCCCTCGGCGACGCGGTTGATGAAGCCGGCATAGATATGGTCCATCCAGCCCGCGAACTTGGCGCGCTGCTCGGGCGTGAAGCCCTGGCCGGCGGCGAAGGCTTCCGAATAGTCGCCGCCGACATGCAGCGGGCGGCTGTCGACGCCAAAGCGCGCCAGGGCGTCGCCGACCGCGAACTTGCCGCCATAGGCGCCGATCGAGCCCGTGAGGGTCGAGGGCTGGGCGACGATCGAGTCGGCCGCGCTGCTGATCCAGTAGCCGCCCGAGGCCGCGTAGGTCCCCATGCTGACGACGACGGGCTTGCCGGCCGCCTTGGCCGCCTTCATGGCCGCCAGGATCTGTTCGGAGGCCGTATCCGAGCCGCCGGGCGAGGAGACGCGGAACACGATCGCCTTGACGTCCTTGTCCTCGGTCGCGGTCTTGAAGGCCTGGGCCACGTCGTCGGAATAGACGTTGCTGTCGCCGCCGAACGGCGAGCCGCCGCCGCCCGTCCCGGTGACGATGGCGCCCTCGGCCCCGATCACGGCGATGGCCGGGCCGGTCTTGATCGTCGGCGGCTTGGAGCGCGCGGCGTAGTCGCTGAAGTCGATCAGCTTGGCGTTCTTGCCGGCCTTCTGGAGGGCCAGGGCCTGGATGTCGCTCACTTGGCCGACCTTGTCGATCAGGCCCTTCTCCTGCGCCTCCTGGGCGCTGTAGGGGCCGCTCTCGAGGGTCTTGATCAACTGGGCCGGCTCACGCTTGCGATCGACCGCGGCGTGGGTGAGGGCCGAGCTGTAGACCGAGCCCATCCACGACAGCGTCGATTCCCGGTGGGCGGGGGTGTAGTCGCTGTAGAGATAGGGGTTCACGGCGTTCTTGTACTCGTAGCGCTGCTCGTAGTCGGCCTTGACGCCGTACTTGTCGAAGAAGCGCTTGAAGAACATCGCCTCCGACGACACGCCCACGGCCTGGAAGCTCGAGTCCGGCTGCATCCAGAACTCGCTGGCCGCCGCACCGACCATGTAGGTCGAGGTGACCATGCCGGCCGGATAGAGGCCCTGGCTGTGGGCGTAGACGGGCTTCTTGCCGGTCTCGCGGAAGTGCTTGAGCGCCTGGCGCAGTTCGTCGGCGGCGGCGGGCGGCAGGCCGCTCTCGGGCAGGCGCACCAGGATCGCCTTGACCTTGTCGTCCTTCTCGGCGCGCCGCATCGTCTCGATGATCGACAGCACCGAGCTTCCGCTCGAGCCGAGGGCCGCGAACGGGCTCTTGGGCGCCTGGTCGCTGAGGCCGCTGCGCAGGTCCAGCTGCAGCACCGCCTGGGCGGGCACGGGCGTCGGGCGCGCCGCGCCGGCGGCCATCACGATCAGCAGGAACGGCACCCCGACCACGAACAGCAAAAGGCCGACGAAGACGCCGGCGACGGTCAGGAAGAACTGCTTCATCGGAGAACCTGCTCTCGAAAATTCGCGACAAGCTAAACACGGTTCGCGTTGCGACCAAATGAAGAGCGCGCAATGCGGGAGCGTTCCCGCAAGCCAAAGGCAAGGCGTCGCTTTCGCGACGCCTAAGCTTCTGTTTTCTTGGCAAGTTTCCCGCTTCTGGCTAGCGGGGGAAAATGGTCGGAGTGGCAGGATTTGAACCTGCGACCCCTGCGTCCCGAACGCAGTGCTCTACCAGACTGAGCCACACTCCGACTTGGAGGCCGGCCTTATAGGTGGGGGTTTCAGAGGACGCAAGCGCCTTTTTCGACGTTCGTGCGACAGGCCGAAAAAAGATCTGAAATGGCCTGTTGCATCCGTCCGAGTCGTGAGCTATTTCCACCGCCTCGCCGAACCCCACGGGGTTTTGCCGTTCCTGCTGGGGAATGGTGTAATGGTAACACAGCGGTTTTTGGTACCGTCGTTCTAGGTTCGAGTCCTAGTTCCCCAGCCACGTCTTCCCAAGTCATTAGAAGCCTTGCGCGATACCCTCGCGATCGCCGCAGCGTGCTTTCGTGGCCCTCGCGATGGTGACGGTGCTCGTCCACGCAAGGGTTCGATGCTTTCGCCCGAAGTCGAGAACCATGGTCGTCTAGTCGACGCATGAGAGAGTATCGACCATGACGTTCAACGTTTGCGTGCTGATCGGATTTCGATTCGGTTCGCTCGGTATTGGCGCACGCCAAGCCTGTTGAGTCGCCAGTCGAGTTCGCAGTTGCGAGATAGAACCGCATCACATCGTAATCCGATGAGTCGGCGGTGTCTAAAAACAAGATCACCGCGGCTATAGTTGACGCGAAATTTGCCTCGTTGATCGATCTCAATGACAGTGAATTGTTACGTTATGTCACGAATTCGGAGAGTTTCTGACTCCGAACTACTTGTTTTTCTGATGAGAGGGTGTAACTCCGGACAAATAGGGGAATGGAGTTTTAATCGTGGAAGACAAAGCGACCCTGATCGAGCTTACGGCTGAAATCGTCGCCAATTACGTGGCCAACAATTCTACGCCGGTGTCGGATCTTCCGGCGCTGATCCGCGCCACGCATGATGCGCTGGCGAATATCGGCGCGCCGCCGGCCCCGACCGTCGAGGCGGTCAGCAAGGCGACCCCGGCCCAGATCCGCAAGAGCATCACCCCCGAAGCCCTGATCAGCTTCGAGGATGGCAAGCCCTACAAGACGCTGAAGCGCCACCTGACCACCCACGGCATGACCGTGGCCGAGTACAAGGCCAAGTGGGGCCTGCCGAACGACTACCCCACGACCGCGCCCGCCTACAGCGAAGCGCGCTCGCAGATGGCCAAGGCCCTGGGCCTGGGTCAGGGCGGCCGTAAGACCAAGGCGCCGCGCAGCCGCAAGGGCTGATCGGCTCCAAGGCCTCTCGAAAACGCGAGAAGGGGACGCTCTAGGGGGCGTCCCTTTTTTGTTAGGCCGCGCCGGCCTGGATCTGGGCCTGGGCCTCGGCGGTGTCGGCCTCGACCGACAGGACCCGCGCCAGGGTCTCGACCAGACGCGGCACCTCGACGGGCTTGGCGACCAGGGCGTCCATGCCCGCGTCGCTGTAGAGCGTGCGCTCATGGGTAAGCACGCTGGCGGTGACGGCGATGATCGGGGTGCGGAGGCGGCCGGTCAGACGCTCGCGCTCGCGGATGATGCGGCTGGCCTGGACGCCGTCCATGACCGGCATGTGGATGTCCATCAGGATGGCGTCCCAATGGCGGCGCTCCCACATCGCCACGGCGTCGCGGCCATCGACCGCGAACTGCCCCACCACGCCCAGATGGCCCAGCAGGGTCAGCAAGACGGCGCGGTTGGTCTGGTTGTCGTCCACGACCAGGATTTGGGGCGCATTGCCCTCGCCCAGGTCCGGTCCGGCGATCTCGGGCAGGGCGTCGTTGGCCGACTGAACCCGCGGCAGGGGCAAGGTGACGCTGAAGCACGCGCCGCCTTCCTTGGGCGCGGAGAAGGCGATCGATCCGCCCATCAGTTCGGTCAGGGTCTTGCATATCGCCAGGCCCAGGCCCGAGCCGCCGGCCTGACGGGTGCTGGAGCTGTCCAGTTGGGCGAACTTGGTGAACAGGCGATCGCGGCGGTCCTCGGGGATGCCTGCGCCGGTGTCGGTGACATGCGCGGTCAGACCGGCCTCGTCGCCCTCGACGCTGACCCGGACGCCGCCGAAATCAGTGAACTTCACGGCGTTGGAGATCAGGTTGGACAGCACCTGACGCAGCCGCTCGGCGTCGCCCAGCCGCCAACCGGCCGCCTCAGGGGCGATCTCGAGGCTGAAGGTCAGATCCTTGTCGCGCGCCAGGCCGTCATAGAGCTGGCGCAGGGCGTCCAACTGGGCGTCCAGGTCGAATGGCTGGGCCACGATCTCGACCTTGCCGGCTTCGATCTTGGAGATGTCGAGAATGGCGTTGATGACGCCCAGCAGCGCCTTGCCCGAGGCAGTGATGGTGTCCAGACGCAGACGCTGATCGGACGCCAGGTCGCCAGTCGCCATGATCTGCGCCATGCCAAGCACCCCGTTCAGCGGCGTGCGGATCTCGTGGCTCATGGTGGCCAGGAATTCGGTCTTGGCGCGGTTGGCGGTCTCGGCGGCCAGGGCCAGCTCCTCGGTCTCGGCCTGCAGGCGGCGGTTGTTGGTCAGCTCGCGCTGCAGGTCCTCGGTCAGGGCCTCGCTGGCCAGGCGCGCGCGAACCTCGCGACCGACGACGCCGCGCATCAGGCTGGACATGCCCACGGCCGCAAAGGCCCCGGCCAGGCCGATGAACATGTACTGGCCCACGGTGTCGCCCGGCGCGTGGCGGCACATCCAGACCAGAGCGGCGGTCGCGGCGGCGACGCTGACCATGGCGACCCGACGCGTCGGGGCCGAGGTGGCGAAGACCAGGGCCATCAGTACGAAATAGACCAGCTTGGCCGGCTCGAAATGCAACAGCTGGTAGGCGATGGTGTTGCCCAGGAACAGGGCGTTCATGCCTAGCACCACCAGTTCCAGGCCCGGGCCGAGCAGCTTGCCGCGACCCAGCAGCACCCAGCCGACGAAGGCGTAGAGCGCCGAGAGCGCCGACAGGCCTTCCAGCACGGCGAAGGCCGGGCCGGTCTCGTAGTAGGGATGCGACAGGCTGATCAGGGCATAGTAGATCGCGGCCGCCATCAGGTAGCCGCGCGCGATCGGCACATAAGCGCGCATCAGCGCAACCTGCGCCGGCCGCGTTTCTTCTGTCCGTGAAGTCGCCAAACCTGATCCCCGACTAGTCCCCGAGCGCGAGGTCTAGTCCCGACAGGTTAAACTTTGCTTGGACGGCGTTCTTTCAAACGCCGCTCAGCGCCATTCCGGGGGCGTCGGGCGGGGTTTCGCCGCCGCCATTCAGGGAGCGCTGCATCCAGACGAGATCCACCCAGCGGCCGAACTTATGGCCCATGGCGGGGAAAACGCCTTTCTTTTCAAAGCCCATGGCGGCGTGCAGGCCGATCGACGCGGTGTTTTCGCTGTCGCCGATCACCGCGCACATTTGTCGCAGGCCCAAAGCTTCACAAGACGCGATCAGCGCCTCGAGCAGGGCCTTGCCGACGCCCTTGCCCACCGCTTTCGGCGAGACATAGACGCTGTCCTCGACCGTGTAGCGATAGGCCGCGCGCAGCCGGAAGGGGCCGGCATAGCAATAGCCGACCACCTCGCCGTCCAGTTCGGCGACCAGATAGGGCAGGCCTCGGTCCAGGAAAGCCTGCCGCCGGCGGGCCATCTCGGCCTCGTCCGGCGGGATCTCTTCGAAGGTGCCCAGGCCGTTCAGGACATTCCAGGCATAGACGCCGGTGATCGCCGGCAGGTCGGCGTCGGTGGACGCCCTGATTACTAAGCTCACGCTTTCGTCCAACCCTTCTCGACCGCCCAGACGGCGAAGGCGTAGTCCAGGGCGATCTCCTTCAGGAAGTCGAAGCGTCCCGACGCGCCGCCATGGCCGGCGTCCATATTGATCTTCAGGAGCACGGGATTGCCGCTCGTCGTGGCCGGACGCAGCTTGGCGACCCACTTCTCGGGCTCCCAGTATGTGACGCGCGGATCCGACAGGCCGCCGGTGGCCAGCACGGCCGGATAGGGCTTGGCCGTCACGTTGTCGTACGGCGAGTAGCTGGCGATGTAGTCGTAGGCTTCCTTGTCCTCCAGCGGATTACCCCATTCGGGCCATTCCGGCGGGGTCAGGGGCAGGGTGGTGTCGCTCATGGTGTTGACCACGTCGACGAACGGCACCGCGGCGATGATCCCCGCGAACAGGTCCGGCCGCATGTTGGTGATCGCACCCATCAGAAGGCCGCCGGCCGAGCCGCCATAGGCCACTGTGTTGGCGGGCTTGCCGTAGCCGGCGCCATGCAGGTGCTCTGCGCAGGCGATGAAGTCGGTGAAGGTGTTCTTCTTCTTGAACTTCTTGCCGTCCAGGAACCAGCCCCAGCCCTTTTCCGAGCCGCCGCGGGGGCAGGCCGTGGCCCAGATCCAGCCGCGATCCACCAGGGACAGGTTCCGGATCGAGAAGCTGGGCTCCATGGCGATGCCGTAGCTGCCATAGCCGTACAGCAGCAGCGGGGCCGTGCCGTCCAGCGGGGTTCCCTTCTTCATCAGGATGAAGACCGGCACCTCGGTCCCGTCGCTGGCCTTGGCGTTCAGGCGGCGGGTCTCGTACTTCGCCGGATCATGGCCCGAGGGGATCTCCTGCGTCTTGCGCAGGGTGCGAGTGCGCTTGGCCATGTCGTAGTCGAACCACTGCCTGGGCGTGGTCATCGAGTTGTAGACGAAGCGCAGGGTGTCGGTGTCGTACTCGTAGCCGCCTTCCAGGGAGAGGGCGTAGGCGGCCTCGTCGAAGGCGATGGCGTGCTCGGTTCCGTCCAGCGCCGTGACGGTGACGCGGTTCAGCGCGTCGACCTTCTCCAGCCGCACGAACCAGGTCTTGAAGGCCGTGGTCCCGGAGATCAGGCGGCCCGGCTTGTGGGCGATCCAATCCTTCCAGTTGGCCTTGGCCGTGGCGTTTTCCGGGCAGGTGACCAGCTTCCAGTCGACCGCGCCGTCGGCGTTGGTGCGGATCACGAAGTGATCGTTCCAGTGCTCGACCTCGTAGCGCACGCCGACTTCGCGGGGATTGAACACCACCGGCGTCGCCGTCGGATTGGCGGCCGGGATGATCAGCGCCTCGCTGGTCTCCTGGTTGCCGCACGAGATGACGATGAACTTGTCCGACGCCGTCAGGCCGACGCCGATGAAGAAGCCCTCGTCCGGCTCGTCATAGATCAGCACGTCGTCCTTGGCCGTCCCCTTGGCCGGACGGCGATAGATCTTGGCCGGGCGGCCGTTGTCGTCGCGGAAGGTCCAGAACAGCCACTGGCTGTCGGGCGAGAAGCAGAAATCGCCGGTCGAGCTTTCCACCGGGCTGTCCAGCACCGCGCCGGTCGCCAGGTCCTTGACGTGGACGCGGTAGACTTCCGAGCCTTGCTCGTCGACGGCATAGGCATAGAGCTTGTGGTCGGGCGAATGGCCGGCCGCGCCGACCTGGTAGAAGGCCTTGCCCTTCGACTCTTTCTCTTCGTCCAGCAGCACCGTCTCAGCGCCGCTACCGCCGCGCGATTTGCGGGCATGAATCGGGTGCTGCGCGCCCTTGTCGTAGCGGGTGTAGTATTCGAACGCGCCATCGGGGGCGGGAACGCTGGCGTCGTCCTCTTTGATGCGCCCCTTCATCTCTGCAAACATTTTGGCCTGCAGGTCCTCGGTCGAGGCCAGCATCGCCTTGGTGTAGGCGTTCTCCTCGGTCAGGTGCGCCTTGACGTCGGCCTTGATCAGGCTGGGATCGCGCAGGACCTTCTGCCAGTTGTCGTCCTTCATCCAGGCATAGTCATCGACGCGCGTGCGGCCCAACTGCTCGATGGTCTTGGGGACTTTCTTGGCGACCGGCGGCTGAAGGCGTGCGGCGTCTGAGGACATGGGAGATCCGAAAGCTGTTCCAGAAAGGACTGTGGAGGCAGAGGTAAGCGTCGCGGCGGCGCTCGTCATCATTTGGCGGCGGTTCATGCGCAAAATTCCCCCGATCGGCCTAAACGCATGACTGCGTCAGAACGACAGCTTGCGGCGAGAGAATCCTGTGGTCAAATTCGCTCCAACGTCGGGCCAGTAATCTTAGTAAGCGTAACAAGGGGGCGACATGGTTTGGGATCTCTCCGTCGACCTGATCAAGGCGACGGTTCAACTCGAGCAGCCTTTGGGCGACGGGTCGCGCACCGTCGGCACGGGTTTCCTGATTTCCGATCCGACCCCGGACGGCAAGCCGCGCACCATTCTGATCACCGCCGCCCACGTCTTCGAGAAGATGCCGTCGATGTCGGCCAAGATCGGCTATCGCATCCAGGGCGGCGAAGGCGTTTGGCGCTATGATCCCGAGACCCTGAAGATCCGCGACGGCGATCACCCGCTGTGGGTCAAGCACCCCACCCGCGACGTCGCGGCCATGGTGGTCGAGGCTCCGCCGGAATTCGTCAAGGCGGCGATCCCGATCAAGTACCTGGCCCAGGACGACACCTTCAACCAGTTCAACCTCGGCCCCGGCGACGAGATGATGGCCCTGGGCTTCCCGCGCGGCCTGGCCGCCAATCCAGCCGGTTTCCCGATCCTGCGTTCAGGCCGGGTGGCCTCATACCCGCTGGCCCCGGCGACCAGCTTCCCGACCTTCCTGATGGACTTCGCGGTGTTTCCCGGCAATTCGGGCGGGCCGGTGTTCATGGCCCAGGGCGCGCGCCGCCGGCCGGGCGGCAGCGAGAGCCAGGAGGTCCAGTTCGTGGCCGGCCTGCTCACCCAGCAGGTCGAGCTGTCGGGTGAGCGCCTGGAGATCGGCATCGTCACCCACGCCAAGTTCATCCGCGAGACCCTGGCCATTCTGGACAAGGTCCCCGGCGCGACGGTGACCCAGGCGCGGACCGCCAAGCCCGAGCCTGTCATGCCGGGCGCGACGCCGGCAGCGGCGGTCTCGGCCATGGCGATGGGCGCCTCGCACTAAGCTTCACTGGAGGAACAAGTTTCCGGCCAAGCCCGTTCTTTCTGCAACGCAACATCGCGCAGCAAACAGGAGCGAGCCATGAGCACCAATCGTGTGGAAGGCGCTATCGACAAGGGCGTCGGCGCCGTGAAGGAAGCCGCGGGCAAGGCCACCGGCAACGAACGTCTCGAAGCCGAGGGCGCTGTCCAGAAGGCTAAGGGCGACGTGCAGAACAAGGTCGGCAAGGCCCAGGACAAGATCGGCGACGCGATCAAGCACTGAACGCCCAGTTACGATTGATTGGGTTACGACTAAACGAAGCGGGGGGCGCGGGGGGCCGGGGGGGGGGGTGTGGTTTTTTTCTCCCCTTCCTCTTTTTTTCCC
>CAZRPD010000041.1:9567-32153 GCA_964601775.1 uncultured Caulobacter sp.
GAGCCCACACAGGGACGGGCCCCCCGCGCCCCGCCGCGGGCCGTTTTGCGTTTTTACTCTCCGGTCTCTTTATTCGCCCGTTTCATTGACGAAGATGAAGACCGTCTTGCCGCGCGACAGCGGCTCCCATCCTGCCTGGATGGCGGAGGCGATCGCCGTGGCGATCAGGCGCTGCGGAATCTGCGTGGGCTTCAGCTGCGGCGCGTTGAACTTCGGCCGCGGACCGGGCGGGAACTCGATCACGACTTCGCGCTGGCCTTCCTTGTGGTGCACGCTGATCGCCTTGCCGTGCCGCTCCGACGGGTCGTGCGACCACTGGGGTTGGCGATGCAGATGCCAGACGAAAAGGTCGCCATCGACCTCGATCTCGAATTCGGGGGTTAGTTTGGAGCTTGCCATGTTGGCGTGTTAACGCGCCGGAACGGCTCAGGCCAGCCCAGGATCAGTTCGCCGGCATGACCACGAACCTGCCGGGCGCGGGCAGCCGCGTGTCCTTGATCCAATCGGCGGCAATATCAAACAGGCGCGCAGAGTAGGCGCTGGTCGTCCCGTCCGCCGTCTTTGCACGCTCGATCAGCCCGTGGTCGGCCTTGGGAAAGACCACGACGGCCAGGTCGGATCGCTTGGCCTGGACCTGCCGAAGAACGGTCTGGGAGCCTGCGCTCGGCGCCTGATGGTCCTGGCCGCCCAGCAGCCACAGCTGCCGCGGCTTGATGGCTTCGATCACTGGGCGCGGCTCGTAGGCGAAGCTCAGGCCCTGGGAGGCGGCAGGGCCACCAGCCTTCGCATCGGCGCTGGACATCGTCAGCAGGATGCCCGTGTACGAGCGGGGCTGGATCGCCTTCAGCCAGGGCTCGCCGGCGTGCTTTTCGCGGAAGGCGTCCAGCTCCGTGTGGCCGTCCTTGAAGTTGGCGCGGACGACCTTTTCGGTCAGGGCGGTCAGCTGGGCGGCTTTCGCGAGATCCTCGGCCTGGAAGCCGGCCTGGCGCAGTTGGTCTTCGACCACCTGGCGGTCCTGGGCGATCGGGCCCTCGGCCATGGCGAAGGCGGGGATGACGAAGTCCAGCGATGTCAGGGTCGCGGTCAGCGGCGCGACCCAGCCGCTCTGACTGCCGCCGATCACGCCGATCTTTGGAACGCCCGGCGCCAAACGACGCGCCTCCTTGACGGCTGCGGCGGTGTCCTGCGCTCGCACCTGGAAGTCGGCCGACAGCGCGCCGGTGGACGAACCTGTCCCGCGCTTGTCGTAGACGAAAACCGCCACGCCGCGCCGGGCCAGTTCGTACTGCCAGACGGCGTCGTCGGTCGAGGGATCGTTGTTCGAGCCGTCGATCCAGACGGCCAGGGCCTTGGCGCCGCGCGGCATGACCAGCTTGCCGTACAGCTTGACGCCGCTGTTGGCGAAGGTGGTTTCCGTTTCCGTGAGCGGTACGCGCTGGCCTTGCTCGAGGGTTCCGCCGCGCTTCAGCGTCAGGCGTCCAACAGCGCAGGGCTCGAAGGTGATCGTCAGCTTGCCGGCGGCGTAGGATCCATCCGGGTTTTCTCGCAGGCGGCCGAATTCGCCGCTCGACAGCGTGTACTGCAGGTTACGCGGATGCCCGCCATGACCGTTGATGCTGACGAACTTCCCGTCGGGCAGGGCGTAGGCCCCAAGCCGGCATCGCAAGGCCGCGTCCAGCCGGGTCTGCGGCGTGGCGTCCAGTTGTGGCGCGGCGGCGACCGCGATGGCGGCGATGAGAGACAACATGGCCGGCCCCGGGTTGTGGTGACGTTCCCCTTCCAGCTTTCGGGGCGGGCGGCAAGCCGTCCGCTACGCTTCCTCGTAGGTCGCCGCGTAATCGACCGGGAAGTTCACCGACCGGGCGATGAAGCAGACCTTGTGGATCTCGTGGTGGATGGCGTCGGCCTTGGCGAGGTCTGCGCCGCGTTCGACGACGATGTGCGGCTTCAGCGTCGCGCGGACGAAACGCCCGGCCCCATCGGGCGTGCTTTCGCCAACCCCGACCGGCTGGTCGCGATAGCCGCGCACCACGATGCCTGCGGCTGAGGCCAGGTGCAGGTACCACAGCATGTGGCAGGCGCTCAGCGACGAGATCAGCAGGTCTTCGGGATTGTGCAGGGTCGGGTCGCCGCCCAGCAGCGGATCATTGGAGCAGGGAACGGGCGGCTTGCCCGGCGTGGCGATGGTCCAGGTGCGGTCGTAACCGCGATAGCTGCGCGTGCCGTCGCCGCGATCGCCGGTCCATTCGACCAGGCTGGTGTAGTCGTGCTGCTTGGCCATGGGTTTAACGCGCCTCCGGTGGGACGCCTTTCAGCCGCGCGGTCATGGCGGCGATCTCGTCCCGGCTCCAGCGGCTGTGTTTGCGCGTCGCGCCGGCCGGATGGAAGAGGAGACCCAGTGAAATGTCCGGATGGCGATGGGCCTCGCGCGGGCGGATCGGGCGAGGGGCAAAGCCGCCGCCGCAGGTCGGGCAGACATTCTCCAGCACCGTCTCGGCGCACGCGACGCAATAGGTGCATTCGTAGCTGCAGATGCGCGCGTCGGTCGCCTCCGGCGGCAGGTCGCGGTCGCACAGTTCGCAGTTGGGACGCAGTTCGAGCATGCAAAACCCCTGGCGGTAGGTCCGCTCGCTAGCGCGAACGGCCGCCAGGGGAAATGACAGCAATCCCTCGATTTCAGCCGAGCGGGATCAGGCCCCGTAGATCACCGAGATGGTCTCTGCCACGCAGGCCGGACGCTCCTCGCCCTCGATCTCGATCGTGCATTCGTTCTTCATCTGCAGGCCGCCCGACTTGGGCTCGACGCTGACCAGCTTCTGGCGCATGCGCACGCGCTTGCCGACCCGGACCATGCCGGTGAAGCGGACCTTGTCGCAGCCATAGTTGATGCCGCGCGTGACGCCGGTGACGCGCAGGATGTCGGCGCCCAGCATCGGGATCAGCGACAGGGTCAGATAGCCGTGGGCGATCGGGCCGCCGATCTCCTTGGTGGCGCGCTCGACGTCGACATGGATCCACTGGTGGTCGCCGGTGGCCTCGGCGAACTGGTTCACGCGCTCCTGGCTGACCTCGACCCAGTCGGACACGCCGATCTCCTGTCCGACCAGCGTCGCGACGTCGGCATAGGCGACTTCTTTCATGGCTTTTCTCTCCCAAACATTTGTTTGGATAGAGACCAGTCCGGGCGAGGAAGGTCAACCGTCCAGAGCCGTCCGGGCCTCGGCCGGCAGCAGGCTGACGGCCTGGTCCAACGCCTCGCGCCAGGCCTCGCCGCGATCGCGGGCCTCGGCATAGGCCTCGCGCAGGGCGAAGGGGTCGTCCTGGGCCAGCGCCTGGATCAGGGCGGCGGCCTGTTCCAGGTCCTTGCGGCGCTTCGGATTGGCCTGGCTGCGTTTGCGCGAGATGATCAGCTTGTGGACCGCATAGCGGGCGGGGGCGGGCACGCGGATCAGGACGCCTTCGCCGTGCAGCACCGCCGCTTCCACCGTGTCGCGCAGCAGGAAGTCCAGGAACCGCAGCGGCGTGGCGTCGGTGTTGAGGGCGCCCAGGCGCGAGGTCTCCTCGTCACCGGCGTGGCGGCTGGTTGTCAGGACATCGACCGCATAACCGTCGGGCGTGCGATAGGCGGCGCTTCGTTTCGGATCCAGCTTGGGCACAGGCGTAAAGGCGGGATCGGCCGCGCGCAGCACGTCGAGGAAGGAGCGATCCAGGCCGTCGTCGATCGCCATCGAGATCCCGTAGTCCTGGGCGATGTCGAGATCGCCAGTCCGCACAGCTTGCGAGGGCATAACGAAGCCCAGCGCCGAGCCGTAGGTCTGGAAGGCCACAGTGCCGACCACAGCGGCGCGCAGCCGGAAGACGCCGGCCTGGGCGAGGGCGGTGAGCACGCGGCCGGTCCGGTCGTCCGGCGCATGCAGCCCGGCCGCGCGTAAGGAGCGGACCAACAGGCGGCGACCCTCGGCGGCGTTCTTCACGGACTTGGCGCGCTCGATGGTCTCCAGCAGTTCGGGTGTCTCGGGGCCCAGATAGCGCTCAGGCCGTTCGCCTTGCGCCTGGCGCGCGCGGACATACCAATAGAAGCGACCCTTCCGCTCACGGCGCAGGAAGCTGACGCCCTCGCCAAACTCGGCGATCTGGGCGGCGCGAAGCTGGTCCAGCAACTCGGCGACGTTGGTATGGATCGCCAGAGGAAGGCGCGTCAGGCTCATAGGATCACCGTTGCCACCACATCTTACAATGTGGTGGCAACTAGCTTGAAAATCAACGCTGAACGTCGATCAAACGATCCCGCTCTCGCCTTTGCCCCAGTAGGCATCCCGGATCAGCCGCTTATAGAGCTTGCCGGTCGGATGCCGGGGCAGTTCGGCCATGAAGTCGATCCGCCTCGGCGACTTGACGTGGCTGAGGTTGGCGCGGGCGAAGGCCATCAGTTCTTCGGCCAGGGCGTCGTGGTCGCCGGTCCAGGCCAGGGGCTGGATCACCGCCACGACCTGCTCGCCCATCTCCTCGTGCGGGGCGCCGACCACGGCGGCGTCGGCGACCTTCGGGTGGGTGATCAACAGGTTCTCGATCTCCTGCGGATAGATGTTCACCCCGCCGGAGATGATCATGAAGCTCTTGCGGTCGGTGAGGTAGAGGTAGCCCTCCTCGTCGACCCAGCCCACGTCGCCCAGCGTCGTCCAGCCATGCTGGTTGTAGCTCTCGGCGGTCTTGTCCGGCGCATTGTGATAGTTCACCGCCGGGCCGTTGGCGAAGTAGACCGCGCCTTCGGTGCGCGGGGGCAGGGCGTTGCCATCCTCGTCGCAGATGCGCAGTTCGCCCAGCACCGCCTGGCCGACGCTGCCCTTGTGGGCCAGCCAGTTCTCGGAATTGATCCAGCAGAAGCCGTTGCCCTCGGTGCCGGCGTAGTACTCGTAGATCACCGGACCCCACCAGGCGATCATCTGCTCCTTGACCGGCACGGGGCAGGGGGCGGCGGCGTGGACCGCCGACTTCATCGACGAGACATCGTATTTCGCCCGAACCTCTTCCGGCAGTTTCAGCATCCGCACGAAGTGGGTCGGGACGAACTGGCCGCGGTCGATCTTGTATTTTTCGATCAGGGCCAGGGCGGCTTCCGGATCGAACCTCTCCATCACGATTACCGTGCCGCCCAGCTTGTGCACGGTCATGCACCAGCGGAGCGGGGCGGCGTGATAGAGCGGAGCCGGCGAGAGATAGACGCTGTCGCCCGAAAAGCCGAACAGGCCCTGGGCCATCATCTGCAGGGCGTGCGGGGCGTCGATCGGCCCGCCGCTCAGGGCCGGCTTGACGCCCTTGGGCCGGCCGGTGGTGCCCGACGAATAGAGCATGTCCGAGCCGGCGGTCTCGTCGGCGACCGGCGTGGTCGGGCAGCCGGCGCGGGCCTCCTCGAAGCCGGCATAGGCGCCGTGCGGGCCGCCCACCGCAAACAGCCGCAGCTCCGGAACCAAGGCGGCGATCTCGTCGATCAGTGGGCCCATGGCCGTGGAGGTGATGAACACCTTGGCCCCGCAGTCCTGCAGGATGTACTCGGTCTCGCCGGCCGTCAGCTTGGTCGAGACGCAGACGAAATAGAGCCCCGCGCGCTGCGCCGCCCAGGCGACCTCGAAGAAGCGGGCGTTGTTCTCCATCAGGATGGCGATCACGTCGCCGGTCACCAGGCCCAACGAGCGGAAAAGGTGCGCGCCCTGGTTCGAGCGCTGGTCCAACTGGGCGTAGGTCACGACCTCGCCGGAGCCGGCCATGATGTAGGCCGGCTTGTCGCCCTGGCTCTGGGCGTGGAGGTAGGGGTGCATGTCCGGAATCTCTGTGCTTAGGCCGCGACCGGCGCACGCGCCGCTTCGCGGATCATGTCGCTGGCCTTCTCGGCGATCATGATCGTGGGGGCGTTGGTGTTGCCGGAGACCAGGCGCGGCATGACCGAGGCGTCGACGACACGCAGGCCTTCGAGGCCCCGCACGCGCAGTTGGGCGTCGACCACGGCCATCGGTCCCTGGCCCATCTGGCAGGTGCCGACCGGATGGTAGATGGTCGAGCCGCTGAGGCGGGCGAAGTCCAGTAGCTGCTCATCGGTGCGGACCTCGCCGCCCGGGTTCATCTCGCTGTCGATATAGGGGGCGAGCGCCGGTGCCTCGCCGATCTTGCGACCCCATTTGAGGCCGGCCACCGCGACCTCCTGGTCCAACGGATCGGCCAGGTAGTTGGCGAAGATGGCCGGATAGGTCGAGGGATCGGCCGACTTGATGCGCACGTAGCCGCGGCTCTCGGGACGTAGTTGGCACGGCGCGATGGTCAGGCCGGGCGCGCCCTCCAGCTCCATCTTTTGCTCGTTGACCAGCTTCTCCAGGTCCATGGTCGCGGGCAGGATGTGGAACTGGATATCGGGTCCCACCAGATCCGGACGAGACTTGCAGAAGGCGGCGATGTGGGCGGCCGACAGGGTCAGCAGGCCCTTGCGCTGGAAGAGGTAGCGTAGCGCCTCGCCGGCCAGGCGCCCGCCCTTGGACAGCTCGTTGACCGAGACGACGCCGGGCTTGAGCCGATAGCGCACGCTCATCACGTAATGGTCCTGCAGGTTCTCGCCGACGCCGGGCAGGTCGGCGACGACGGCGATCCCGTGACGCGCCAGGAGCTCGGCCGGGCCAACGCCCGACAGCTGCAACAGCTGGGGCGAGTTGATCGCCCCGCCGGCCAGGATCACTTCCGCGCGGGCCTTGGCCACCCGCTTGACGCCGTTCTGGGTAAATTCGACGCCGACGGCGCGCTTGCCTTCGAACAGGACCTTGCCGGCCAGGGCGTTGGTCTCGACCCGCAGGTTCGGGCGGGTCATGGCCGGGTGCAGATAGGCCACGGCGGCCGAGCAGCGCTGGCCGTTCTTGACGGTCAGTTGGTAGTAGGTCGCGCCCTCCTGGGCCGAGCCGTTGACGTCGTCGTTGCGTGGAATGCCGGCCTGGGCGCAGGCCTCGACCACGGCGTCGGAGATCGGGTTCTTCTCGGTGACGTCAGAGACGTTCAGCGGACCGCCGGTGGCGTGCCACTCGCAGCCGCCGCGCTCCTGGTGCTCGGCCCGGCGGAAGTAGGGGGCCACGTCGTCCCAGGCCCAACCCTCACAGCCCAGCTGCCGCCAGCCGTCATAGTCGGCATGCTGGCCGCGGATGTAGAGCAGGCCGTTGATCGAGGACGAGCCGCCCAGCACCTTGCCGCGCGGCCAGACGTGGGTGCGGCCGCCTGTGCCGGGGTCGGGCTCGGTCTGGTACAGCCAGTTGACCTTGGGATCCTTCAGCGTCGACGAATAGCCGACGGGGATGTGGATCATCATGTTCGAGGCGAACTGGCCAAGGTTCTTGGTCGGCCGGTCGTCGCCGCCGGCCTCCAGCAGCACCACCTTGAATCGTCCGCCCTCGGACAGGCGCGCGGCCAGCACGCAGCCGGCCGAGCCTGCGCCCACGATCACGTAGTCGGCCTCGATGATCCCGGTCATCGCTTCTCTCCCTTCACCGCCCGCGTGTCTCCGCAGTGATCGGTGTTCAGTTGAGAGCATGCGCCCAGCTTCCGCGATCGCGCAAGTTGCCGTCGCGGCGCCGTTGGCGGGGCGAGGGTCTTGTCTATCGTCGCGTCAACGAACGACGTTCGTGCCAATGGGAGAAGCGCGATGGACCTGATCAGCCAGACGGTGGTGGACGGCATAGCCGGCCCGGGCGCGCCGCCGACCTATCCGACGCTGGAGGGCGTCGATCTCGCCGACATCTTCCGCTTCACGAAGGGCCAGCCCTGGACCGACTTCGCCCGGATGCGCGAGGCCGCGCCGGTGATGTGGCATCCCGAGCCGTTCGGCGGGCCGGGCTTCTGGGCGTTGACCCGCTACGAGGACGTCCAGCGGGTCAATGGCGATCCGGAGACCTTCTCGTCCCAGCGCGGCGGCATCCTGATGTCGATGGGACCACCGGACAAACGCCACGCCCTGCTGTTCCGGGCGTCGATGGACACCATGATCAATCTCGACGCGCCGCATCACCTGCAGCTGCGTCGCGAGCACATGCCCTATTTCACGCCCGGCTATCTGCGCGGTCTGACCGACCGGGTGAAGGGCGAGGTCACGCGGCTGCTGGACGGCATGGAGCCGCAGCTGGCCGGCGGCGCGGCGATCGACATGGTCGAAAACTTCAGCTCGATCCTGCCGCTGTTCACCCTGTGCGAGATCCTGGGCGTGCCGCCCGAGGACCGCCCGCGCTTCCTGAAATGGATGCACTATCTGGAGCGCGCCCAGGACCTGGCCGTGCAGAACGCCGCCGCGCCAGTGGTCCCCACGCTCGAGCTCATGCAGTTCGTCCAGGACTTCAACAACGGCGTCGAGGAGATGTTCGACTACGGCCGCACGATGCTGAAGAAGCGCCGCGAGGATCCGAAGGAGGATTTGATGACCGCCATCGCGCGGGCTCAGGTCGACGGCTCGCTGCTGGCCGACGAATATCTGGACGGCTCGTGGCTGCTGATCGTGTTCGCCGGCAACGACACCACCCGCAACACCCTGTCGGGCGCGATGAAGCTGCTGACCGAGTTTCCGGAGCAGAAGCAGCGGCTGATCGCCGATCCGTCGCTGCTGGGCGGAGCCGTCGACGAGTTCATCCGCATGGTCAGCCCGGTGATGTACATGCGTCGCACGGCGACGCGTGACGTCGAGGTCAACGGCCAGCTGATCCGCGAGGGCGAGAAGGCGGTGATGTACTATGGCGCGGCCAATCGCGATCCGGCCATGTTCGAAAACCCCGACCAACTGGACGTCACCCGCGCCAACGCCGGCAAGCACATCGCCTTCGGTTACGGTCCTCACACCTGCATCGGCAAGCGCGTGGCCCAGATCCAGCTGGAGGAAGCCTATCGCCAGATCCTGGCCCGCTTCCCCGATCTGGCTTGGACCGGCGAGATCGAGATCGCTCCCAACAACTTCGTCCACGCGATCAGCAAGCTGGGGGTGCGGCGGGGGTAACTCTTATTCCGATCTCCCCGGCGAAAGCCGGGGCCCAGATCGAACCCGCCGAAGTCGATCAGTAGCGAGGCGCGCAGGCGCATCATCCCAAGTCGCTCAGGATGGATCTGGGCCCCGGCTTTCGCCGGGGAAACGGGAATTGGGAGCGGGTTGCTCCCTGTTCATACGCATGTTTGATTGGCGTTAAAGTTGAAGAGGAAACGTCCCATGTCGCAACCGACCTTCGAGACCCTGCTGTACGATGTCGAGGACGGGATCGCGACGATCACCCTCAATCGCCCGGACCGGATGAACGCCTTCACCGCCCGGATGATGAAGGATCTGCTCGAGGTGTTCGACATCACCGACGCCGACGATGCGGTGAAGGCGGTGATCGTCACCGGCGCGGGGCGCGCCTTCTGCGCCGGGGCCGACCTGGGCGGCGGCGGCGGCACCTTCGACCGCTCCTCGCCCCAGGCGGTCGAGCGCGAGGAGGGCAAGGTCGGCGACGTCTATCGTGACGGCGGCGGTCGCGTGACCCTGCGCATGTACGACAGCCTGAAGCCCATCATCGGCGCGATCAACGGCGCTGCCGTCGGCGTGGGCGTGACCATGCAACTGCCGATGGACATCCGCATGGCCTCGACGGCCGCCAAGTTCGGCTTCGTCTTCGCGCGCCGGGGCATCAATCCGGAAGCCGCGTCCAGCTGGTTCCTGCCGCGCCTGGTCGGCCTGCAGACGGCGCTGGAGTGGTGCTACACCGGCCGGGTGTTCGACGCCCAGGAGGCCTTGGATCGCGGGCTCGTCCGCTCGCTGCATGCGCCGGAAGACCTGCTGCCCGCCGCTCGCGCGCTGGCCCGCGAGATCGCCGACAACACCGCCCCGGTCTCGGTGGCCATCACCCGCCAGTTGCTGTGGCGCATGGCTGGCGCGGCCCATCCGATGGACGCCCACATGGCCGACAGTCGGGCCATCCAGTCGCGCGGCGCGTCCGGCGACGCCAAGGAGGGCGTGACCTCGTTCCTGGAGAAGCGCACGCCGGTCTATCCCAACACGGTCTCGGCCGACCTGCCGGACATCTGGCCGGAGTGGAAAGAGCCGGAGTTCCGGTAAGGGCTGCGGCGGGGCGGGCGCGCTTTGACGCACGTCCGCTCACCGCCCGTTAATCACGTTCTGCTCTTGTCGCTGCGATGAGCGAGCCTGGCCTGACATCGTCGTTCGAAGAGGCCGAGGCCGCCAAGCCGGCGCCGCGCTCGCGCACGACCCTGCTCAAGCGCCTGGCCGACGTGGTCTGTCTGCCGACCAGCCGCATCAACGCCTTCGAGCGGTCGATGACTGCCGACCTGCTGGTCGAGATGCTGCGCGACGCCAATGTCACGGAGCGCGAGAAGGTCGCCCGCCGTCTGGCCATGCTGGTCGAGATGCCTGGCGTGCTGGTGCGCCTGCTGCTGCGCGACGAACTGCCGGTGGCGCGAGCCCTGCTGGTCGACGCCGAGAAATTGTCGGACGCCGACCTGATCAGCTGCCTGTATCACGCCTCGATGGAGCATCGCCGGCTGATCGCCCAGCGGCGCGGCGTCAGCGAGGTCGTCGCCGACGCCTTGATCGACATGGCCGAAGCGCCGGTCATCGAGACCTTGCTGCGCAACGAGCTGGTCAAGATCAGCCACCAGGGCGTCGAGAACATTGTCGCCGCCACCCGCGACGCCCAGCACCTGATCCCGCTGCTGCTGCGCCGCGCCGAGCTGCGGCCCAGCCACGCCTATGTCATGTTCTGGTGGGCCGACGCCGAGGCGCGCAAGACCATCCTCCAGCGCTTCGCCGTGTCGCGCGAGATTCTGCAGGACGCCGTCGCCGACGTCTTCGCCCTGGCCTCGGCCGAGGGCTGGCAGGACCCGCTGTCGCGCAAGGCGTTGCAGTTCATCGAGCGCCGCCAGCGCAACCGCGCCGCCATCGCCAAGAGCCCGTTCGAGAGCCTGGACGAGGCCGTGACCGCCGCCGAGAGCGGGGTCACCCGCGAGATCGCCGAGGAGATCTCCTACCTCTCGGGTCTCAAGCCGATGACCGGCGCCAAGATCTTCACCGATCCGGGCGGCGAGCCGCTGGCGATCCTGTGCAAGGCCACCGGCCTGCCGCGGGCTTGCGTGCGCCAGCTGTGGCGCGGCCTGCGCCGGCAGGAGGTCGACCGCAGCGGCGTCACCGACCACGCGTTGGAGCGGGTGCTGACCGTCTACGACACCATCGCCGTCGATCGCGCCCAGACCGTGCTGCGTTACTGGAACTGGTCGCTGACCTCGGCCCTGACCCCGGCGCTGATCAAGGCCATTCGCGAGGGCGACGAGGCGGCGATCGACGAGTACTCGACGCCCCAGCGTGCAGCTATGCTGGCGCTTGCCCGCGACTTCGGGCGATAAACAGGGATATCGCCGATCTTTGAGTTGCCTGGCTTTTTAGGTTCAGGAACTCAACCTCCCTTACTCATCATCTGATGGGTTGAGCGTTCGCCGTGAACACTGCGCTATTACAAATGATCTCTTGATGGGTTCGTGTTGCTCGGCGCGGACAATCTTTGTATGCACGCCTCGACTGATTTCGGAATCAGCCGTGATACGCGCAAGATTTGGCGACTGGCGAGGCCTTATGGAAGATCAATCGGATCTCATCGAGATGACGGCGGGCATCGTCTCCGCCTATGTCGGCAACAACACGGTCACGACCGCCGATCTGCCGGCCCTGATCAAGCAAGTCCACAGCGCCCTGGCCGCCGTCGGCTCGCCGGCTGCCGAGCCCGCCCCGGCGCCGAAGGAGCCCGCGGTTCCGCTGAAGAAGTCGATCACGCCGGACTATCTGATCTGTCTGGAGGACGGCAGGAAGTTCAAGTCGCTGAAGCGCCACCTGCGCACCAAGTACGACATGACCCCGGAAGACTACCGCGCCAAGTGGGGTCTGCCGAAAGATTACCCGATGGTCGCCCCGAACTACGCCGAGGCCCGTTCGAACCTGGCCAAGCAGATGGGCCTGGGGCAAGGCGGTCGCAAGCCGGCGCGCAAGGGCAAATAGCCGAGTCTGAACAACAGCTTGGCCGTATCGTGCGGCCCAAACTGAAAGCGCCCGTCGTCCGATCCCGGACGGCGGGCGTTTCCGTTCCAGGTTGACTCTCCCCTAGAATCTCCCTGCGCGGGGTGTTTTTTGCTGGACGCCGATTCGTTCCTTAAGCGATAGTGAATCGAAGTGATTCCAAAGGCTTGTTAAGGACTCTGAAGATGTCCGCGCAACTGAGCGCATCTGCGACTGCTGCGCGCGCTCACCAGGAGATGTTCGCCTATTGGGCGTCCCTCCGCCGGGGGGCGAGCCTCCCGGCGCGCCTCGACCTGCAGCCTTCGAGCATGAAGCGGCTGTTGCCGACGGTCAGCCTGATCGACGTCGTCAACCAGCCGCGCGACTATCGCCTGCGCCTGGCGGGCACCGGCCTCTACGGCGTCTATGGCCGTGAGATCACCGGCCGCATGATCGGCGACGTCTACAACACCGCCGCCTTCGACTACTGGCGCAAGGAGCTGGACAAGGTGGTCGACGAGCGTCGCCCCGGCGTCGGCGTCCACAGCCTGGCCTGGCGCGGCACGCCGCACATGTCGATCCTGTGGCTGCGCCTGCCGCTGGCCAGCAACGGCAAGGACGTCGACATGATCCTGGGCTACGACGCCGTGGTCGGCTCGCAGTCCGAAGGCGTCTCGGGCATCCGCGCGGCTTAAGACTAATCCGTTTCCCCGGCGAAGGCCGGGGCCCAGATCCAGCCTGAGTGGCTGGGGATGATCCGGGAAGCACCCCTCCCAACTTGTCAGGCGCTCGCGGGTTCGATCTGGATCCCGGCCTTCGCCGGGAAGATCGGGAGAGCGATCACCCCTCCAGGAACGCGTCCACCTCGCGGCGGCTCGGCATCGAGGGCGCCGCGCCGGCTTTTTGCACAGAGAGCGCAGCGGCGGCGTTGGCCATTTCGACGGCTTCGCGCAGGTCCATGTTGGCGGCCAGGGCCGCGGCCAGGGCGCCGCAGAAGCAGTCGCCAGCCCCGACGGTGTCGATCGCCTTCACCGGCTTGCCCTCGACCAGGAAGGCCTCGTCGCGGCGCACGGCGGCGACGCCGGCCGCGCCCAGGGTGACGATGATCGTCTGGTCCGGGCGGCTCATCAGCTTGCGGGCCGCGACCGAGACCTGTTCCAGGCGCACGGGCTCATGATCCAGCTTGGCATAGGTCGCCAGCTCGGTCTGGTTCAGGATCAGGATGTCGGTCAGCGGAAACAGCGCCGCGCCCTGCGGCAGGGCTGGAGCGGTGTTGAGGATGCGCAGGGCGCCCTTGGCGGCGCCGGTGCGGAACAGGGCCTCGATGGCGTTGGCCGGGGTCTCCAGCTGGCACAGCAGCACGCGCTGGCCCTCCAGCGGCGTGGCCATGACCTGCTGCGGCGTGACCGTGGCGTTGGCGCCGGCGGTGACCACGATCATGTTCTCGGCGCTGTTGGCGACCCAGACGTGGGCCTGGCCGGTCGGCACGCCTTCCAGCTCCATGACGTCGGCCACCTGCACGCCGTAGCCGGCCAGCTTGGCCTTCAGGCTCTTGCCCGAGTCATCGCCGCCGACCGCGCCCATCAGGCGGGTGGGGGCGCCCATTCGCGCCGCGGCGACCGCCTGGTTGGCGCCCTTGCCGCCCAGGAACAGTTCGAGGGAGAGGCCGGCCACCGTCTCGCCGGGGCGCGGCAGGTCATCGACCCGCGCCACGGCGTCCAGATTGATCGAACCGAGAACGAAAACAGTCATGCGTTTGGTCTTTTAGGGTCCTGGAACGGCTAACCGCCGCCGCCTCCGCGCTGGAAGCTTTCGACAAGGCTGCCGGCGACGAGTCGCCAACCGTCCACTAGCACGAAGAAGATCAGCTTGAACGGCAAGCTGATGGTGGCGGGCGGCAGCATCATCATGCCCATGCTCATCAGCACGCTGGCCACGACCAGGTCGATAACCAGGAACGGGATGAACAGCAGAAAGCCGATCTCGAAGGCGCGCTTCAGTTCCGAGATCATGAAGGCCGGGGTGATCACCTGCAGCGGCAGGTCCTGGGCGTTCTGGGTCTGGGGCGTCTTGGACAGGCGCACGAACAGCGCCAGGTCCTCGCGATCGACCTGAGTCAGCATGAACTGCTTGACTGGCCCGCCGGCGGCGTCGATCGCGGCCGGCATCTCCATCTGGTTGTCCAGCAGCGGCTTGATGCCCGCGTCGTAGGACCGCTCGAAGGTCGGCCCCATGACGATGGCGGTCAGGAACAAAGCCAGGCTGATGATCACCGGGTTGGGCGGGCTCTGCTGCACGCCGATGGCGGTGCGCAGCAGGCTGAGGACCACCACGATCCGCACGAACGAGGTGGTCATGATCACGATCGACGGGGCCAGCGACAGCACCGTCATCAGGCCGACCAGCTGGACGACCCGCTCGGTCAGGCCCGCGCCGGTGCCCAGATTGACGTTGATCGCCGACTGCCCCGCCTGGGCCAGGGCTGCGGCTGGCATGAGCGCGCAAGCGAAGGCGGCGAGCACCGAGATGATCGCCGCGCGGCGCAGGTCTTCGGCGTTGGCGCCGGTCACCGCTTTCAGGAGGTCGCGCATCAGGCCACGGGCTCCGGATCGGAAACGGTTTCAGTCGGTGTGGCAGGCCGGGCCGGCGGGACCCAGTCCAGCAGCTTGCCATCGCCCAGCATCACCAGGCGTTCTTCGCCGTCCAGGCTGACGATGAGCAGGCGGCGGGTCGGGTCCAGCACCAAGCTCTCGACCACCCGCATGCGGCGGTCCTGGCGCGCGGCGATCATCCGGCCCACGGCGTCGGGGCCGAACTTGCGCAAGGCCCAGGCGGCAAGGCCGATCAGGCCCAGGGTGACCGCCAGCGCCGCCAGGGCGCGGATGAATTCGAGAGGGTCCATGGAGGCCCGAGAAGCGAGGGTGGGTGAGACGAGATGGCGCAGGCAAACGCCCCCGCATGCCCTGGTGTGCCTGACGCTTCTTAATGCGGGATTAACCCTGTTTCTTCACCATGATCGCCATGGGTCCCGACGATCTTCCCCTTTTCGGCATGCTCAAGAGCCGCCTCGGTTATCTGACCGAGCGCCAGAAGCTTGTCGCCCAGAACGTCGCCAACGCCGACACCCCCGGCTACCGCCCCAACGATCTCAAGGCCTACAGCTTCCAGGCCTCGCTGATGAACCAGTCTTCTGGCGCGCCCTATCGCGGCGGCGTCGCCGCGCCGACCGGCGCCGTGCGGATGATGGAGACCTCTTCCTCGCACATGGCCCCGTCCAAGGCTCCCAGCGCCTGGCGCTCGGCGGCGGGCGTGGACTCCGAGGTCACCCTCGACGGCAATGCGGTGTCGCTCGAAGACCAGATGATGAAGATGACCGACGCGCGGATGAACTACGACGCGGCGATCAGCTTCTACCAGAAATCGATGAACATGCTGCGCACCGCCGCGCGCAAGGCCGGCGGCTAAGGAGCTAGGCGATGCCCGAGATCAAGTCCAACGCGCTCGCGACCATGGCCGTGGCCTCTTCGGCCCTGCGCGCCCAGCAGGGCCGCATGCGGGTCATCGCGGAAAACATCGCCAACGCCAATTCGACGGCGCGCACCGCCGGCGGCGACCCCTATCGCCGGCAGGTCCCGGTGTTCAAGCCGACCCGGGTGCAGGGCGCCGAGGGCGTGCAGATGCTGCGCGTCGATCCGGACCGCGCCGACTTCAAGACCGAATACGATCCGGGCAATCCGGCCGCCGACGCCAAGGGCTACGTCAAGCTGCCCAACGTCAGCACCCTGGTCGAGGCGCTGGACATGAAGGACGCCCAGCGCGCCTACGAGGCCAACCTCAACGTGATCGAGACCGCGCGGTCGATGGAAGCGCGCACCCTCGACATCATCAAGAAGTAGGGGACTAGGCGATGATCACCGCGCTCGCGGCCGCCAAGGCCTATGCCTCGCAAGGCGCCATGGGGATCGGCTCGGTCGGTTCGATCGGCGGGTCCGACAAGAAGGGCGTCGATTTCGGCGACATGCTGAAGTCGGCCATGGAAGGCGCGGCCAAGTCGTCGAAGGTCGCCGAGAACAAGATCGCCGCCCAGGTCGCCGGCAAGGCTGAACTGGTCGACGTCGTCACCGCCATCAGCTCGGCCGAGGCCAGCCTGGAAACCGTGATGGCCGTCCGCGACCAGGTGATCTCGGCTTATCAGGAAATCATGCGGATGCCGATCTGACGGCGGTTCGGCTTTTCTTGTAGCGACCAAAGAAAATGGGCCGCGTCCGGGGAGGCCGCGGCCCAAGTTGCTTCAGGGGAGGATAGAAACGCTACGCTTACAAAAAGGGGTGGTTCAGAAACTGAGGAACGTCTTGGCGACCGTGAACAGGCCGCCCCACACGATCGCGTTCAGCACGGCGGCCACCAGCACCGCGAAACCCAACGGCCACTGACGCACCGGACGGCGGGCAGGGCGGGGATCGAACGGACGGGCTTGCGTGAGGACGGACATGAGGCGCTCCTTGAACCTGCCTTCATGGTCGAGATTGACTCGGCCTTTGCGAACCTGACGACCTGTCGCGCGCCGCCTTGTCGCACCTTGGACGTTGAGGGAACGCCTTGGGGAGGCGATGGTTGATTCCCTCGTTTCGCCGGAGCCCCGATGAACGCCATCGTTCTCGATCAGGTCAGCAAGTCCTACGGCGACCGGGTAGTGCTGGCCCCGACCACGCTCGAGATCGCCAAGGGCCGGTTCGCTGCCCTGGTCGGCGGCTCGGGCGCGGGCAAGACGACGCTGCTGAAGTTGATCAACGGGCTGTCGACGCCGACCACCGGCAAGGTGCTGGTCGAGGGCGCGGACATCGCCGGCCGGCCGGGACCGGAGCTGCGGCGCGGGATCGGCTACGTCTTCCAGGAGATCGGGCTCTTCCCGCACATGACCGTCGCCCAGAACATCGGGGTGACGCCGGACCTGCTGGGCTGGTCGGCGGCGGAGATCGCCGCACGGGTCGATGAGCTGCTCGATCTGGTGGCCTTGCCGCGCGACGTGGCCGGGCGGGCGCCGTCGCAGCTGTCGGGCGGTCAGCGCCAGCGGGTCGGCGTGGCCCGGGCCCTGGCGGCGCGACCGTCGATCCTGCTGATGGACGAACCGTTCGGGGCGCTCGACCCGGTGACCCGCGTCGCCCTGGCCGACGACGTCCGGGCGCTGCACGAACAGCTGGGACTGACGACGGTGATGGTCACCCACGACGTCGGCGAGGCCCTGCTGCTGGCCGACGAGGTCGTGGTGATGGCGGACGGTTGGGCGCTGGCCCATGCGTCGCCGCGCGAACTGCTGGCGGGGCATCCGGATCCCGTCGTCGCCGACCTGATCGCCGCGCCGAAGAAGCAGGCCGAACGTCTCGCGGAGCTGGCCCGTGGCTGATCGTCTGAGCGCCGCTCTCGCCGTCCTGCCCGAGCGCCTGGGTTGGCACGTGACCCTGTCGGCTTCCGCGCTCGCTTTGGGCTTGGCCATCGCCCTGCCGCTGGGCGTCGCCGCTGCCCGCAACCCGCGCCTGAAGTGGATCGCGCTGGGCGCGGCGGGACTGGTGCAGACCATTCCGAGCCTGGCTTTGCTGGCGCTGTTCTATCCGGTGCTGTTGCTGCTCTCGGGGCTCGCCGTGAAGGTGCTGGGGCACGGCTTCCCGGCGCTGGGTTTCCTGCCGTCGCTGCTGGCCCTGACCCTCTATTCGATGCTGCCGATCCTGCGGAACGCGGCGGCGGGGGTCTCCGGTATCGACCCGGCCGTGGTCGAGGCCGCGCGGGGCGTGGGCATGACCGACCGCCAGCGGCTGTGGCGCGTCGAGCTGCCCCTGGCCGCGCCGGTGATCATGGCCGGGGTGCGCACCGCCGCGGTCTGGACGATCGGCGCGGCGACGCTCTCGACCCCCGTCGGCCAGACCTCGCTGGGCGACTACATCTTCTCCGGCCTGCAGACCGAGGACTGGGTGGCGGTGCTGGTCGGCTGCGCAGCCTCGGCGGGCCTGGCGTTGATCGTCGACGGCCTGCTGGCGCTGATCGAAGGCGGCGTCGCGCGGGGCGACGGCAAGCGTCTCGGAATCGGCGGCGCGGGTCTGGCGATCGGCCTGCTGGCGGCGCTGGCGCCCCTGGCGGGCGCGGCGCTGTCACACGGCAAGCCGGCCTATGTGATCGGGGCCAAGAACTTCTCCGAGCAGTACATCCTGGCCGAACTGATGGCCGGTCGGCTGGAAGCCGAGGGCGCGAGCGTCCAGCGGCGTGTAAACCTGGGCTCGGTCATCGCCTATCGCGCCTTGGCCAGCGGCGAGATCGACGCCTATGTCGACTATTCCGGCACCCTGTGGGCCAACATCCTGCAGCGCCAGGACAACCCCGGCCGTGCGGCGGTGCTGGAAGGCCTGCGCACCGAGCTGAAGGCCCGCGACGGCGTGGTGTTGCTGGCCCCACTGGGTTTCGAGAACGCCTACGCCCTGGCCATGCGCCGCGACCGCGCCGAGGCCTTAGGCGTCAAGACCCTCGCCGACCTTGCCGCCAAGGCCCCGCAGCTGACCATGGGCGGCGACCTGGAGTTCTTCTCGCGACCGGAATGGGTGTCGGTGGAGAAGACCTATGGCCTGCGCTTCAAATCCAAGCGCCAGTTCCAACCGACCTTCATGTACCGCGCGCTGGCGGGCGGCGAAGCCGACGTGATCTCGGCCTTCTCGTCCGACGGCCGGATCGCCGCCGATGACCTGGTGCTGCTGGCCGATCCCAAGGGCGCGCTGCCGCCGTACGACGCGGTGATCCTGGTCTCGCCGACGCGGGCCGGGGATCGGCGGCTGCTGGACGCTTTGCGGCCGCTCGGGAGCAGCATCGACGTCCAGGCCATGCAGGCCGCCAACTATGCGGTGGACCGCGATACGGGCAAGAAGAGCCCGGCTGAGGCGGCGGGGCTTCTGAAGACCCAGCCTTAATCTGCCGCCAGAGGGTCTGCGATCCAATCGTAGGGACCCGATCCGAAGGCGTGTTCCACATAGGCCTGTAGCGACGATGCGCAGCGATCGATCAGCCGGCCGCCGTCGGCGTACTGGACGCCCAGAACGCGGATGTTGGCCAAGCCATCGGCTATCGTCAGTACCAGGCGCGGCGCGTCGGGACGAAGGTAAACGTGCTCACGCTCGGTTACGGCCAGCGCCTGGATTCCGTCGATATTCGCAGCGATATAGCCGGGGGTGAAATTCCACCAGGCGACACGTTTCACGACCTTGATGGTCGCTGGATCCATTCGTTCGCGAAGCTTTCGAGCGGGGACGCCGACATAGATGCCGAAGGCGTCGGCGGGCTTGGTCAGCACGGCGCTTGCGCCGATGACGGCGCCATCGCCGATACGAACGCCCGACATGATCTTGGCGCCGCGCGAAACGACGACGCCGTCGCCGATGTCGATCATCTGCGCCGGCTTCAAGCCGCTTTGCGTGGTGGCTAGGCCTCGGATGACCCCGACGCCGCCAAAACCGATGTTCACCGGCACATCGTTGGCGTGCTCGCCTGCCGACATGACCGTGCAGTGGGCAAACTCGCAGTGCCGCCCAATCGTCCCGATGCTCCCCTTATGTTCGGGCAGGACCACCTCAATGCGGCGAGCATTCTGCAGCGATCCGGCGCCGAGATCGATATAGGCGTCACGCGCCAAATAGACCCTCGTGTCGAGGTGACCGAAGAAGGTCAACGCCCTTTCCCACCGGTTCTGACCGGGGTCATCAATGCCGATGCGCGAATAGATTTCCATGGCCGTGATGTGCAGAGGCGTCGCGCTTCCGTCAAGGCAGCGCTAGAGGATCCCCGGCAGGTCCAGGCCCTTCTCTCGTGCGCAATCGACAGCAATTTCATACCCCGCATCAGCGTGTCGCATGACCCCCGTCGCCGGGTCGTTCCACAGCACGCGCTCGATCCGCCGCGTCGCGGCCTCCGTCCCGTCGCAGACGATGACCATGCCTGAGTGCTGCGAGAAGCCCATGCCGACCCCGCCGCCGTGGTGCAGCGACACCCAGGTCGCGCCCGAGGCGGTGTTGAGCAGGGCGTTCAGCAGCGGCCAGTCCGACACCGCGTCCGAGCCGTCCTGCATCGCCTCGGTCTCGCGATTGGGCGAGGCGACCGAGCCTGAGTCGAGGTGGTCGCGACCAATGACGATTGGGGCCTTCAGCTCGCCGCTGGCGACCATTTCGTTGAAGGCCAAGCCCAGGCGGTGACGGTCGCCCAGGCCGACCCAGCAGATGCGCGCCGGCAGGCCCTGGAACTTGATCTTCTGGCCGGCCATGTCGAGCCAGTTGTGCAGGTGCGGATTGTCCGGGATCAGCTCCTTCACCTTGGCGTCGGTCCTGGCGATGTCTTCTGGATCGCCCGACAGCGCCGCCCAGCGGAACGGACCGATGCCCCGGCAGAACAGCGGGCGGATATAGGCCGGCACGAAGCCCGGGAAGTCGAAGGCGTTCGTGACGCCTTCCTCCAGCGCCATCTGGCGGATGTTGTTGCCGTAGTCGACGGTCGGGACTCCGGCGGCCTGGAAGTCCAGCATCGCCTGCACGTGGACCGCCATCGACGCGCGGGCGGCCTTGTCGACCGAGGCGGGGTCACGCTCGCGAGCATCGGCCCATTGGTCCAGCGTCCACCCCGCCGGCAGGTAGCCGTTGATCGGATCGTGGGCGCTGGTCTGGTCGGTCAGCAGGTCGGGACGCACCCCGCGCTTGAAGAGCTCCGGCAGCAGCTGCGCGGCGTTGCCCAGCAGGCCGACCGAGATCGGGGTCTTGGCGGCGCAGGCCTCTTCGATCCAGGCCAGGGCCGCGTCGACGCTGTCGGTGGACCGGTCCAGATAGCCGGTGCGCAGACGCATCTCGATCCGCGACGGCTGGCATTCGATGGCCAGGCACGACGCCCCGGCCATTACCGCCGCCAGCGGCTGGGCGCCGCCCATGCCGCCCAGGCCGGCCGTCAGCAGCCACTTGCCCGACAGGTCGCCGGCATAGTGCTGCCGGCCCATCTCGACGAAGGTCTCGTAGGTGCCCTGCACGATGCCCTGGGTGCCGATATAGATCCACGAGCCGGCGGTCATCTGGCCGTACATAGCCAGGCCCTTCTTATCGAGTTCGTTGAAGTGCTCCCAATTGGCCCAGCGGGGGACCAGGTTGGAGTTGGCGATCAGCACCCGGGGGGCATCCGCGTGGGTGCGGAAGACGCCGACCGGCTTGCCCGACTGCACCAGCAGGGTTTCGTCGTCTTCGAGACGACGCAGGGTCTCGACGATCTTGTCGTAGCTTTCCCAGTCGCGGGCGGCGCGGCCGATGCCGCCATAGACGACCAGCTCTTCTGGCCGCTCGGCGACGTCGGGGTGCAGGTTGTTCATCAGCATCCGCAGCGGGGCTTCGGTCAGCCAAGACTTGGCGGAAAGCTCCGTCCCGGTGGCGGGGCGGATGACGCGGGTGTTGTCGCGGCGGGTCATGCTTTGCTCCGGGCAAAGGTAAGGCAGGCGTTGAGGACGTCTTCCAGCACCCGGCGTAGCGGCTCGGCGCGGTCGGCGTGGAAGGGCGTGGGCCACGCATCTTCGGTGGGCGGCGCGGCCGGGTCGTCCATGTAGCCCCGGCAGGCCAGCTCCATCTGGAGAGCGTGGACGCCCGTCGCGGGCTGCCCGTAGTGGCGTGTGGTCCAGCCGCCCTTGAAGCGGCCGTTGGTGGCGCGCGAACGGCCCGAAGCGTCGCAGGCGGCCTCGACGGCGGCGGTCAGGGCGTCATCGCAGGACGCGCCGCCGTTGGTCCCGAGATTGAACTGCGGCAGTTCGCCGTCGAACAGGCGCGGCACGCGCGAGCGGATGGAGTGAGCCTCGTACAGCACCACCTTCGGATGGATGGCGCGCAAGCGGTCGATCTCGGCGCGCAGGGTGGCGTGGTAAGGCTCGAAATAGGCCGCCCGCCGCCGGTCGATCTCGGTCGCGTCCGGTCCGCCGTCGCGATAGAGCGGCTCGCCGTCGAAAGTCGTGGTGGGGCAAAGCTCCGTCGTCGCCTGGCCCGGATAGAGCGAGGCGCCCGACGGGTCGCGATTGACGTCGATGACCGTCCGCGAGATCGCCGTCCGCACGATCGTCGCGCCCATCCCCTCGGCGAAGGCGTAGAGCCGGTCGATCCACCAGTCGGCGTCCTTAAGGCCTAGCCAGGGGGAGATCAGGCAGGCCTCGATCTCAAGCGGGATATGAGTTCCGGTGTGGGGCAGGCTGATGATCAGCGGCGCGTTGCCGCGGGTAATCTCTATCGAGGATTCGAATCCCTCTCTCACCGACATACTCCCGGCAAAACGCCCGCCACCGCGATCACCGCGCCCGAACGGACCAGCGCGTTCGCCGCCTCCATGTCCGGGTGGAAGTGGCGGTCGTCGTCCAGGTGCGGGACCTGGGCGCGGGTCAGGGCGCGGACGGCTTCCAGGGTGTCGCTCGACGTCAGCGGGGCGTGGAAGTCGCAGCCCTGCGCCGCCGCCAGCAGCTCGATGCCCAGCACCGCCATGGCGTTCTCGACCATGCCCG
>CAZRPD010000042.1:0-31586 GCA_964601775.1 uncultured Caulobacter sp.
ACCGGAAGCCTATGCTGCCGGTGGGGTGGAGAGCCGTCCACAGCATCAGGAGCGGGCCGCGGACTGGTACAACCGCTATGGCCAAGCGTCGGGCTACACGGCCCCGACCTATACCGCCGAGCAGGCCGCCGCCGCAGCGCCGCAGACTGATGTGCAGCTGACGCCGGCCGCGCAGGTCCAGACCTACACTCGTCCGGCTGACCAGCCGGCCCCGACCTACGTCGCGCCGACCTTCAATCGTCCAGAATACGCGCCGAAGCTTGACGTGTCGCTGGGGGCGTTCGACGCTAGCCCCGAGGCCCTAGTTGCCGACAACGCGTTCAAACAGATCGCCAACGGCTCGAACGCGGCTTTCGCGGCGACGGGCGGGCTGCAATCGGGCGCGGCGATGAAGGCTCTGGCCGACCGCGCTCAAGACAACAGGCTCAACTACTACAACCAGTTCGCCGGGCGGACCACGAACCAGTACAACACCGACCGCAGCCGCGCCGATCAAAATTACGACTTTGATACCGGCCTGACGAGTAGCAACGCCCTGGCCTACAGCCAGCTTGGCCAGCAGGGCTACCAGTACGGCCAGAACCGCGCCGACAACGTGTTCAACACCGATCGCGCCTACGGGACCGACCTGGCGCTTGGCGAGCGCGGCTACCAGACTTCCCGTTTCGATAACTTGACGAACAACCTTTTTAACGTGGCTAACATCGGCCAGGGCGCAGCAGCGCAGACCAACAGCAGCGTCCAGAACGGCCTGAACACCACCACGAACGCGCTGTTCTCGAACGCCGCCAACCAGGGCAACGCCGCGCTCGGCTCGGCGGCTGCGACCAGCAACCTTGTCGGATCGGGCCTGAACGCTCTGAGCTACTATTTCGGTAACCGAAAGGCGACTTGATCATGGCTGAGATCAACTGGAACCTGCTCACCGTGCCGAACCCACTGGCCTACGCCGTGGATGGCTACCAGGCCGGTCGGCAGGCCGCTGCCGCCCGCGACAAGGCCGCGCTGCTCAAGCGGTCGGAGGATCGCGAAGAGGCGCAGTATCAGGCGGGCCTCGAGAAGGAAAAGCGTCGCAAGGCCATCGTCGGCAAGTATGCGACCGACCCCAACGCCGCTCGCGCCGAGGCGGCCGGCGAGGGGCTGAACGATCAACTCAAGGCCTGGACCGACGAGGAGAAGCACAACCTCGAGGCCGCCGGCCTCAAGGTCGATGGAACGGCCAGCGCCGCGCAATGGCTGCTGAAGGATTTCAAGGGCGCAACGCCCCAACAGCGGAAGGCGGCGGCGCTGCAAAACGCGCCGTCGTTCGCCAAGTACGGGATCACCGCCGAGGATATCGCCGCCATCCCCGACGACAACTACACCGACGAGGCGCTGAACGGCACAATCCAGACGGCGATGGGCTGGAAGGCCTCGGTCGAGCAGGCGAACAAGGACCGTGACGCCCTCCTGGCGCGCGACAAGCTGACCGAAGACCAGCGGCACAACCAGGCCGTCGAGGCCACCGGCGCCACCAATGCTGCGGCGAACACGATCCGAGCCAAGAAGCCGACCGGTGGGCGCGCGAAATCGGGCGGCACATCGATCCCTGCGCCGCCGCAAGGCTGGTCGAAGGCTGGAGGCTGATCATGGCTCAGCAAGGCTACGAAGTCCGCGGCCCGAATGGCGAGCGAGGCTGGTGGGACGGAAAGAAGATCACCCCGTTGGACGCGAGCGGCATGCCGGGCGGTCCGCCGAAACTCACCGAGGACCAGGGGAAGTCGCAAGACTTCGCCCGCGAAATGGTCGAGGCCGAGCGCAACTACCTGGATGCGCGCCGCGACGGGTACGAGCCTAGGTCAGTGAAAAATGCGCTCGCCAGCGCCGTTGAGGACTTCAAGCTTCCGGGCTTCGGCAAGCCGTTTGGTGGTCTGGCGCCGCTCATCCGCGATGATGCGTCCGACCGAGGCGTTGCCGCGCAAAAGGCTTGGCTCGACGCTCGCCTGAAGGCCAAGACTGGCGCGGGACAAAACGAACAAGAGGCCGTCGAGAACCCGAAGGCCTACTTCCCGCAATTTGGCGAGGATGTCGGCGTTCTGGATCCTAAATACCGCATCCGATCGGCGGCCTACGAGTCGACGCGCCGACGCGCTGGCCCAGCCGGCGAGGCGCTGCCGAAGGAATACCCCAACCCAGCCAAGAAGACCGGCGGCCAAGTGAAGCGCAGCACTGCGCCGGTAAAGGTTTCTTCGGTCGAGGAAGCGAAGAAACTCCCGCCCGGAACGCGCTTCATTAACCCTCAAGGTCGGGAGTTCATCCGCTGATGGCCGATCCTTGGAGCGAGTTCAAGCCGGCCAGCGGCGGAAAGGACGAGTGGTCCGAATTCAAGCCGGCCAAGAGTGGGCCGAAGGCGAAAAGTCAGGCGCTTGGCTTCGTTGACGGCCTTCTGACGCCATATGCTCGACTTGAGCGGCGGGTTCAAAAGGGGCTGGATAAGGCTTATGACGCCTTACCGATCCCTGAAGGTGCGGCTCGCGACTTCCTTCGCCCCAGCAACCTTGATCGGCGTCTGACGATCGGCGGCCAGAACGGCGCCGAGGCCGAGAAGAGCTTTCAGGCCTGGATCGATGGTCAGGAGAAAGCTCCGGGCGAAGTGGGGCGGGCCGTTGGGGGTGCGGCAGCGAGCATCCCGGTCGCGACGGTCGTCAGCAACCCTATCGCCGCTGGCGCGCTGGGGGGGGCTCTGACCTCCGACGCCGAGGACCTGGGTGGTATCGCCGGCGACGCCGCGCTTGGGGCTGTCCTCGGCAAGGTGGGCGACGTCGTGCTGGGGAAGGCTGCTGACGTGGTCAAGCCGGTACTCCGCGACGGCGTTGAGATGCTAAACAAGGCCGGCGTCAAGCTCACGCCGGGCCAGGTCAAGGGCGGCAAGGCGCTTAAGCGCGAAGACCGGCTCATGTCGCGCCCCTTCGTCGGCGACAAAATCTCCGAGGCGCGCGAGGCCGCCGCTGAGGCGTTCAACGTCGGCGCCCTGAACAAGTCGCTAGAGGGCTTTGGGATCAAGGTTCCTGACGGCGTCCGGAGCGGCCACGACGCCGTCGATTGGGCGCACCGGGCGGTGAGTGATGCATACGAGAGCATCGCTCCGAAGCTGACGTTCGCGCCTGACAACCGCCTGGGCGCCACGATCCGCATCCTCGCGCGCAAGGCTCAAGATCTCCCCGACGCCGAGCAAAGGGCCTTCACGGGCGCGATCAAGCGAACCTTTGGCAAGAACGGCTCCATCTCGGGCAGGGCCGTTAAGCTCGCGCAGTCCGATCTCAGCAATAAGGCCAAGAGCTTCAGCTCTTCGACGGACACCTATCAGAAGGAGTTGGGAGGCCTTCTACGCGACTACGCAGACGAATTCGCGAACGCTCTGGAGCGACAGAACCCGGCCGTTGGCCAGCAGCTTCGCGCGGCCAACAAGGCGTTCCGAGGCCTGGCGGTCGTCGAAGATGCCGCAGGTCGGACGCCGGGCGGAAACTTTACGGGTGCTGGCCTTCGCACGGCAGCGCGCCGGGCAGACTCCTCTGCCCGCAAGAACGCCACCGCGCGCGGCAACGCCTTCATGCAGGACTATGCGAAGGCCGGCGAGGCGGTGCTTGGCGGCAAGACGCCCAACAGCGGGACCGCCGAGCGATCGACGAACATCGTCGCGAACGTCTTGGGTGCAGTCGACAGCCTCGGCTACAACGTCGACAACTTCCTGACGCAGCTGCAGCTAGCGCCGCGTCCGCCCGGCGCTAATGTCGTCGCCAACGGCCTGCGACAGCTCGGCCGCCGGCAAGGTGCCGGGGTAGGCGCGGGCGCGGTGTCCGCGAAGCAAAAGCGTTAGCCGATAGCCGGCCCAGATCGCGCGGCCGCAAATCGTTGCCGCCATCACCGTAAGTCCAGTGCGGATGTGACCTTCGCGATCGGCAGCAATAAGGATGATGATCGGCACAAGGACGGCGGCGGCGATCAGTTCGGCGCCATCCTGAAGCGGCCGGCGAGACAGGCGCTCTTCTTCGCGCTTGTATTCCTGGCGCCGCCACCAGCTGACCCGCTCGCCATGCTCCTCGTGATAGTCGTCGCGGGCGCGCAGGGTGTCCTGGAAATCGAGGATCGCCAGGCCGAACCAGCTGATGCCAAGGACCGGGAGGCCGATAATCAGGACCGCTCCCCACATGAGGTGAACGTGTGGAAAGAATTGTCCGAGAACGTAGACGACGCCGAGGCCAGCGCCGCCGAAAAGCGGAAAGCACAGGGCGCGGAGGATAAGCTTCCTGGTGGCGGAGCCAAGGTGAGGGGCGCGGACCGTCGTCGTGATGTTCGGCATAGCTGGAGACTATGCCACAGCTTAAAGATGCGGCCTAGTCGTCCAGGCCGCCAGAGGCGACGGCGGCCTCGATCATAGCTCGGATGGCCTGAGACCGGGTCTTCACCCCATGCCGCGCCATCCACGCGTCGATCTTAGAAACAAGGTCTGGGGGGAGGCGGACGCCCACTATGGGGTCGGTTCCCGTTGCCGGTCGGCCGAGTTTCCGTTTAACGTTTTCTGTTGACGACGGCATAGATACCGTTTAACAAAAAGTCAGCCCGGAAGGAAGCGCCAACTTCCAACCGGGCCTAACCGGAACCGCGATCCTCAGGAGATCGAGATGCAGGCTGTCGAAGCCTATAGCGCCACCGCGCGCCCCGTTCAAATCACCAGCAACCCGCTGGAAGCCGCGATGGCTTCGGCCACCGCCTCCCACGCTCCGAAGGACGCCGGCCTAGCGCCGGTGACCCGCGAGCAATACCAAGCCGCCCGCGCTGATCTCGAAGCCCGCGCTCGCGCTGGCAAGACGGTCCAGGGGCGGAACTCCAAGGGCCAATTTCTGCACGGCGTGAAGGTCTCGACCTTCGGCACTGACAACGTCGTTCCGTTCCGCCGTCCGGCGAACGATGCCGCCGCTGCCCAAGTTGAAGAGCCGCGCGCCACCAAGGCTGACGCTCTGTTCGAGCTTGCGGCAGCCGCGATGCTGTCGCTTCCGCTTCGCACTCGTCTGCGCATGTCCAAGCACCTCTTGGGCGTCATGCAGGGCACTGGCGCCGACGATCGGTCCGCTGTCCGGCGCGACGCTGCCAAGATCGCCCGCACGATCGTGCTTCAGGCTGAACAGCTCACGACGGATGCGGTCTGATGGCGGTGAACCGACGCGCCATGATCGGCACCGGCCTAGCACTGCTGGCCGCGCCGATCGTCCAGGCCCAGGAGCAAACGAAGACCGCGTGGCAGCTCCGCCAAGAGCGGCGCCGGGCCTTCATCGAGGAAATCGCCGCCGTTCATCCTAACGGCCGGATGGTCGCCACCAAGGCTATGTCGTTGGACATGGTCGAGCCTGACGACTGCACCGGCATGGTGACGTGGCTCCGCGACGACAACGGTCGCCTGCCGATCCTCTACTTCAAGAAGCCCGGCGATCGGCCGGTCGAGATCGTCGTCAGCGCCTTCGGCGCTTATGAACATGGGCCGGTGATCTGATGACCGTCTCCCGCCGCGCCGCTCTTGGCGCCCTGGTTGGCACTGCAACTGCAGTCGCGACCACGTCGGCCCTAGCCTTCACCGGCCCGGACTTCACCTCGGAAGAGCGTAGCTTCATTGAAGCCATCGCCTTCATTCACCCCAACGGCAGGGCCGCTGCAATCCACGCCATCCAGCTGGGCCTGCGCCCGAGCGAACTCTACCAGGTTGACCTGCTCAACGGTGTTTCGAGTGAGCGACCCCAGCTGCGCTTCAACAAGGGCGATGCCCATCGGCACGTCTTCGTCACCCCAATCGACTTTCACCACGAGCCGACCGGCATAACGGTCGCGAGGGCAATCTAACGGACCTGTGAACGAGAAAATGGACTCGTCCACGAGAACGTTGCCGGAACAAAACTTCCATTGCCGCGCGGCTTTGGTTACTTCGAATCAACGGCCCTGGTCAGTGGATTCTGGCTCGCCACACGAAATTCCCGAAAGGGAATGACCCCTGGCGCAGTCCTAACGCCAATGGGTCAACCCCGACGTCGCGGTCCGTAGGAAGATGCAGCGGCGCCGGGGTTCCATCCGATCCGGCGATTAGGACCGCCGGGCAGACCGGAGTAGGCCATGAAGGCCACTGAAGACGAAGTCAACAATCTACCGTTCGCTGTCACCGTCCTCGACGACGAGCCTCGCATCCGAGACCTTGATCTTGCTGAGCGGCTCGGCTTCGACCGTCCGCGCAAAATCAGAGAGCTGGTTACGCGCTACAAGGATGAGATCGAAACCTTCGGCACGTGCCCCACGTTGGGGCGCGTCGCGCGCGGCAATGCTGTGAGCGAGCACTACCTCAACGAAGAGCAAGCGCTGCTGATCGCCACCGTTTCGAACGCGCCAGCCGCCCCGCGGGTGCGTCGAGCGCTAATCACGACCTTTGTCGCCCTGCGGCGCGGTCAGGCTCCAGTGTTGCTGGAGCAGCCCGACCGAAAAGTGATCGGCGGCATCGTCAAGGGTGTGATCCACAAGGAACTGACTGAGACCGTCGAGGCCTTCAAGTCCGAGCTGCAGGACATGATGGACCGGGCGAACCGGCGGATCGGCTCCCTGGAATATGTCCCGGTTCTCGATGTGCTGAAGGAGCACGATATCCCGGCGAAGGGGCGGCGCGGCCTATCGCAGCGCTGTTCGGCCCTGCTGCGTCGCTACTCGCTGCTGCACAAGTTCCCCATGCGGGAAAGCGGCGAGACTGGCCGGTGGCTCTACCACGTCGAAGCCATCAAGGCCTGGGTGCAGGACCAGGGCATCGACATCTTCCGCCGCCACAAGGCGAAATTGGCAGGCGACGGAGAGCTTTTCCGCGTGGTCGAAGGCGGCAAGGCGGCTACCCGATGAGCGAGGTCATCAACTTCCCCGATCACGAGCAGCGGGCGAGCGACCGCATCGGGGCTATTCACCTTCGCCATCTGAGCCTCGACGCCTTTACGTCTGAATTGGGCACGCCTGACGAATGGCTGGGATCGGCGATCGATCACGCCAAAGTCGTCATGGATTGCGGCAGCAGCGACGGTACCGTCACCGTTTCGGAGGCGGCCCTGTCGCTGATGGTCATGAAGCTGGAAGAGCTGCTTTACGACGGGCCGAAGGTGGCCCTGCCAATCCAAGACTAAGAACCGCCAGGGTATTCGTATGATGCGAATACCCTGGACATCTTCATCATGAAGACGGCGCCGCCGCGCCAATCCCGAAATCGCTGAACCCTTCACCCGCCTTCGCGCGGGCGCTTGGCGTTCGCACAACCACTCCATGCCCTCATGCCTAAAGGAACACGCCCATGCCCGCTGAAGTGATGGCCGGTGCGCCGACGCAGATGACGATTACGATTATCGCCGGTCAGAACATCTCCGAGGCCCACAAGGTCTCGGGCAAGGTTGTGGGCTTCATCCTGCCCACTGGGTGGGACACGGCGGGGCTGAGTTTTCAGGCTGGTCCGACCTCGACGACCGTAGGCGACGTCTACGATGATGGCGTGGAGCGCGCGATTCCGTCTGCCCAAGCCGTCGCGGGGCGGATGATCTCGTTGGATCTGAACGACTGGCTTTGCGCCAACTTCCTCCGCATCCGGTCTGGTACTTCGGCCGCGCCCGTTACCCAGACTGCCCGCCGGGACATCACCGTCATCCTCGCGGGTTGACCCGATGGTCACGAGCTTCCGCAACCCAGGTCCCACGGCCACACAGCTGGCCGCGGCTATGCTCTCGGACGCCTTGCCGATGGAGGAGGCCGCCTCTGGCGCGGCTGGAGCGCAGGGCAAGGCCTCTCGCGGGGACCACGCCCACAAGCGGCTGACCTCAACCGCCATCGTCACGCTCGACGCCAATGGCCAGCAGACGACCATGTTCTCCCGGACCTTCACCAAGGAGCCGGGAATGACCGGCCTGGCGATCGAGGACAATGCCAACCCCGTCCCGCGCCTGAAGGTCCGCCGCTGGCTTAGGTCCGATGGAACGACCTGGGTCGACGGCCAGGGCCAGGCCATCGCGGGTGTCTACCTCTACGGCGACCGGGCCCGCGCCCTGCCCGCGCTGAGCGGCATCCTTCTGGTCGGCCCGCTGATCACGGCCCTGGCCGGTTTCCTGCCCTACGAGCCTGCCGCCGGCGCCAAGTTCACCCTCATCGCTCTGGAGAGCTCTCAGCCATGAGCCTCACCTACGCCACCCGTCGCGTCCTGCTCACCCCCAACAAGGGTGGTGGGGGTGCGCTCCCCGGCTTCGGCTTCCTGCGCATCGGCTCGCCGGGCTCCTCGCAACTCGTCCGCGTCGGCAGCGACAGCTCTGCGCCACGCATCCAAATTCCGACCGGAGCCTGATGATGTCCGACCTGTTCACCGACGTTCCGGCCAATCTCGCGACCATTCAGGCCGCGCTTGGGTCCGGCCCTAACAGCATCCCCGGCTGTTATCGCATCGACGCGGCGCACTTCCCGAAGTGGCTGGAGGTATTGAACAAGGTCCGCTCTGGCGTGTCGGGCGCGCGAGGTCGTATCGGCTTCGTCGGCGACAGCACGTTTCACGGCTACATGTCGTCGGGCGGCCCCGCGAACTGGCGGGCGCAGTGCATCCCGACCCGCATGAAGGAACTGGTCGCTAGCCGCATGGGCGTGGTGACGATCGACAACGCTTTCTTCAGCGATCACAATCACAGCTACGCTGAGATCATGACCTATGACAGCCGCCTGGTTATTCCGGCGGCTTTCGTGAAGTCGTCGAAAACCGTGGCGGGGTCGTTGATGCAGTCGTCGGCGGCGGGGGTTTTGACCTTCGCTCCCGAGACCGCGTTCGATCGCATCCGTCCATGGTATGGCGACTTTTCGGGAACCGGCGATTTCACGGTGAACATCAACGGCGGCGCGACCTTGGCGACCGTCGACACGGATGGTGTGGGGTTCACCGGCTTCGACAGCGCGACGGTCAACTGCACGCTGGGCACCAACACGATCAACCTCGAACGTTCGGCCGGGACGATCTATCTGTCGGGCATTGAGGCTTGGGCTAGCGGCACGCCGAGCCTGAGCTTCATCAACCTTGGCGCTTCCGGCTGGACCAGCTCGTTCTGGGCGGAAGCGACCTCGCTGTATTCCCCGAAGCCTGCGCTGCAAAAGCTGGCGTTCGACCTGACCTTCATCATGCTGGGCGCGAACGACAAGAACCTCGGGACGGCGTCGCTCGCCACCATCATCAGCAACTTGGACGGTCTCATCACGGCCGCGAAGGCTGGAGGCGGCGATGTGTGCCTGATTATCCAGCCTCGGGCTAAGTTGGGGTACGCCACCGGCAACACTCCCAACTTCGTCACAGAAACAGACCTGCGCACGGCGCTCCTGGCCCTGGCGGCGACCCGCGATGTCCCGCTGATCGACCTCTACGTCCGGCATCCGGCGATCACGGGCCAGCCCTGGTGGCTGGATGATGATGTCCACTTCACCAAGGCCGGGAACAACGATCACGCCTGGCTGATCACCGAAGTCCTCGCCCGCATCTCCTAGGCCCCCACACCCCTAAATCTAAACGGCCCCACTTACTCCTTAGGTGGGGCCGCCTTGGCGACCAACGCGCGCCTAGCACCCCGCCCTTCCTGACATCGGAGACCGTCCTATGGACAACCACGCCGGGCGCCATAGGGCGGCCGACACGATGCGTCGCGCCTAAATGGACCTTGCAACGGCGGGCGTCGGGATCGCGGGTGCGATCGGCGGCGGGGGCGTCGCCGCCCTGTTCCAATGGCTCTCGGCGCGGAGCAAGGCGCCGGCCGACCTGACCACGGCCCAGGCCGCGTTTCAGACCGCGCTTAGCCAGCAGGCCGAGGGTTTCATTGCCGCGCTCCAGGCCGACCGCGAGGGCTTGGTCAAAGAGGTGAACGACCTCCGCAGCCGCGTGGCCGAGCTGGAGAACGAGAACCTCCAATGCCGGGGCGAGACGGCCCAGATGCGCCAGCACGTCGAGAGCCTTCAAGAGCATCTGCGAAAGCGCGGGATCGACATTCCCAAGGGGCCGCGCCCACGAGGCTTCACGGTCCTGGAGGACGGCAAGGCAACGGTCATCACCCTGGACCCGCCGAGCACGGCCAAGAAGCCGCGCCGCCGGCGGACGAACACCAACCACAGCTAGGAGGTGCCCATGCGGCCCATCCCCAACGAGGCGGTCGACCTGACCGCCCGGTTCGAAGGCCTGCGCCTTAGCGCCTACCAAGACTCAGCTGGGTATTGGACCATCGGATACGGCCACACTGGCCCGGAAGTCGTGCCAGGCCTGCGCATCACAAAAGACGCTGCGAGAGATTATCTTAAAAAAGACCTCCTCACAGCGGCGCAGCGCCTCCATACCCGCGTGAAATTGGCCGTTTTAGACACGCTTAGTGACGGGCAATACTCAGCGCTCCTGTCCATGATTTTTAACGTCGGCGCCAACAAGTCCTGGACCATCTGGAAGGTGCTCAACGCCGGCCAGCTGGAAGCCGTCCCCGCCCAGATGCGCCGGTTCGTCAACGCGGGCGGCAAGCGGGTTCAGGGCCTGGTGAACCGTCGCGAGGCGGAAGCCGCACTGTTCGCCGCGGATCTGCACGCCGCCGATGAGGTGATCCCGTCCTCGGTCACGCGCTCAACCCCGACCCCGCCGACACCCGAGCCGGTCAAGCCGCTGGTCGAGAGCAAGACCTTCATGACGGCTGGCGCTACCGCCGTGGCCGCAGCCGCAACGGGCGTGGCGGAGGTCAGCAAGTCCGTGGCCCCTTACGCCGCGCAGAGCGAGTTCGTCGGCCGTCTGGTCTCAACGCTGGCAATGCTGGGGGCGGTGCTGGCCGTGGCGGCATTGATCTTCGCGTGGTTCAAGCACAAGGGGTCGAAGCGATGATCGGCTTCCTGACCGGCCGCCTCTGGCAAGCCGGCGCGATCGGCGCGGGTGTGACCGCCCTCGGCCTGGCGCTGGCTCTGGCCGTCACCTCCGCCAACCTGCATCGCGTCGAGAAGGAGCGCGACGACGTCCGCGACTCGATCACCGCGCCCGTCACCGGCTGGGCGGCCCGCCTGACGACGGTGCAGGCAAACCAAGCCCGCCTGCAGGCCGCCGTGAACGACCAGAACGCCCGCCTCGCCGCGATCTCCGCCGACGGCGCAGGGCGGATCGCGGCGGCCGATAAGGACCTAGTCGAAGCCCGCCGCGGTCAGACCAAGGCCGAGGCGCATGTCGCGCGTCTCATGAAACCCCTGGTCGGCTCTGACTTATGCCTGAGGGTTCAGGAAGCCGACGCCCGTCTGATGGAGACCCTGAAATGAAGCGCTTCGTCATCATCGCCCTGGCCGCCGCCGTCCTGGCCGGCTGCGCCACGACCGCGCCGCCTGAGCCCGTGGTCCGCACGGTCGAGGTCCACGCGCCGATCCCGGTCAGCTGCGTGCCGAAGACGCTGCGTGACGAGCCCGCCTATGTCGACACCGACGCGGCGCTGAAGTCGGCCGCGGGACCGGAAGACCGCTACCAGCTTTTGGCCGCCGGCCGAATCCAGCGCAAGCAGCGCTCTGCCGAGACCGAACCCATCTTGAAACGGTGTCGAGTACCCTAGCCCCTCGGGGCCGATCCACGCCTGACCGCTCGCCTTCGGGCTTGAGCACACAACGAGGCCCGTCGTCTCTCTGAGGCGGCGGGCCTTTCTTCGTTCTATGCGGCTGGAGGGGCGGGAAGGGGAGCGGAAATGGCGGCTCGGGCGATTTCCAGCTTACGGGTGTGGCGATCGACGGCCTTCAAGGCGTCGCGGAGACCCTCTTCGTGCCAGACGATTTCGCAGGCGGGACAGTAGGCCGAGGCGATCAGGGCCACGCCATGCGAACACGCCTTGGGGATGCCACCGTTCATGCGACGCCCCGTGAACCCACGCGGACGGCGAGGTAGAAGGCTACCCAGGCGGGTTGATCCTTCAGCCGTACGCCGCTCATTGCGCTGGCCTGGACGCCGTAGCCATCGAGACCCTCGACGAGATCAAGGATGTCTTCGGCGAGGGTTTGCAGGTCGAGGGCGAGCGCAGCCGTCGCAGGGGCGGCTAGCCCATCCCGCGAGCCGCTGGGCAACTCCGGGAGTCCGTCAATCTCTTCGCTCACGTCTCTTCTCCTTCATCTATTGCAGGGGGAGGGCTACAGGCCGTGCTTTGCCTTCAGGTCGGCGATCTGCTTACGTGCCGCGTCCCGTCCGGCCTCCTTCGTCCTAGAGGCCTCGGCAGCTTGGCTGCGAGATTCCTCGGCCGCGACGCGCGCTTCAAATTCTTCGTCCGTTTCGGGCTCGAACCACGAGAACACAAGTCTCATATCCTCGTAGCCGGTCCAGTGTTCGGCCAGGGTCGCAATCGGGTGCTTCGCCTGTATCTCGCGAAGATAGTCGATGGCGCCGTCAAGCGGGCCGTACAGGCGGTCAGGGTCGACCCTAACCTGACGCTCGTGCTGCCCGCGCTCAGGCGGCTTCGGCGGCCGGGGACCGCGCGGCGAATCCTTCGGCCATGAACCTCCCGGCTCCCACGGGAGCGGCTTGATCGAGCGCCAGAAGTGGCCATTTGACACGACCTCTTTCTTGATGCGGCCCTCCTCCGCCATCACTTCGAGAATCGGCCTGCAGTCGCGCTTCGGAATCCCGACTGCCTGGGCGATATCACGAGCGGTGCTGGAGCCGTGGCCGGTGTCTCTCGCGAGCTCGCGCGCCTGCCAGCGGTCCAGAAGCGCAATGATCCGGTCTTCAGTCTCACTCACGGTCTCGCTCTCCTGCTGTCTTTTGGGTAGGGAAGGGGGCTAGGCGGGGTCTTCATCCAGCGCGCCAGTCTGGCGAGCCGCATCGACAATTCCGGCCATGTAGGCGGCGGCCAGGAGGTCGCTCAGCGGGCGCTCAAGCGGGCGGGGCGGAAGGACGCCAGCGACGCGAAGCTTGATGCGCTCCAGCGTCTGGCGATCGACCGGAACGCCGGCCAGCACCTTCGGCACGCCTCGGAGGTTGACCCGCTGAAAACCGTTCCTGGCCATCAGATCATCCCGAGCGGCGGGTTGCAGGCGATGCAGTCGGTAGCGCCCCAAGGCCCCGTCGAGACCGGGCCTTCGCAGGTATGGCAGGCGATCAGCGCCTCAGCATGGGCGACGTGAGCGGCATTGTTGCCGACCCGGTGCGCAGCCGCATAGCCCTTTGCGAGCGGCAGGATCAGCGCCAGGGCGTCCTGAAGTTCAGCGACCCGGGCGGCGTACTTCGCCCGCGCGCGGCCTTCTTCGGTGTCAGGGAAGGGCGACACGAACAGGAATGGGGTTTCGCCCATCGGCTCGCCGAACAGTTCTTCCGCGCTATCGCTCATCGGCGTCATTGAATTTTCCCCGCCTTGATGTTCGCGACCATGCTTTCGGCGGCGATCAGCGCTGCTTTCGGGCCGACCACGGTGTGAAGCATCTTCAGCGCCCGCCCTGCGATGCGAGCGAGGTTGACGCCCGCCGCCGAGCCCCCTGGGCCGCTGACGATCAGCGCGGTAATCGCTTCGTCGATCTGATCTACGGTCAGTTCGGTCATCTCAATCTCCTGCGATCTCGTCCCCCTTAGAGAGGGGGCTAGTCTGTCAGCTTGTGCCGGAGCGCCATGGCATCCCACCAAGCATTGTGCTGAACGGCGCCGGGGAGCGTGGTCGGATAGGGCTGCACGTCGTGAACCTCGAATGTGAGGTTTCCGTCGACCGAGGCCCAGCCGCCTTCATCGTCCGTCGATATCGCTCGACAGAAGCGCGCGATGTCCACGACGCTGTCAGCCACGATGACCGGCTGTTGGTCATTCCGGAGGAACTGGCGAAGTTCAGAGCCAACGGCGTTGATGCGCACGTTAGAGACATCAAGAGCTGCGCGGTGTCTGTCCATGAACGGCTCAACATTAGCCATCACCCACGGATCGTCAGCGCGTGCGGTTGTGCGAATGTGAATGCTCCAGTCCAACTCGGAGACTAGAGCGATGCTCAGAAGCGGCCCGTTGTGGCCGTCGAACTCGCAATCAAGGTAGTAGCGCATAGGCATACTCCATCCAGAAATAGCTATCGCCAGCGCGGCAACTGAACTCAGTGCGCTCGACGGTCTTGAGCCACGCCCAGCGCCCTGAGGCCATCTTGACCGGCCGCCACGCGAACCATGGCGCGCGTCCCACCTCGGCCTTTCGCAACTGATCCATCTCGCTCTCCTGCTGTCTTTTGGGTAGGGAAGGGGGCTAGGCGGCCTTGGGCGCCAGCAGGTTTTCGAAGGTCGCGCCCCACATCTTGGACGGGCGATAACCGAGCGCCTTGGCCAGCTCGGTCAAAGCCTCGCGAGCCGTCTTGCCGAAGCCGCACGGGCTTTCCTGAATGTTCTGGAAATCGGCCCTGGTCGCGCACCAGTCGGAGCCATCCATGTACAGCCTAGCGCCGACATGCTCGGCGTAGTGAGCGGCGTCATTTTCGTCGCATTGCCACTGGTCCGCGAGATCGGCGAGGCGAGTTGGACTAGCCCCGGATGCCCCGGCCTCAACGAGGATGCGCCACGCCCCAGCCCTATCCGTGGGGTCCATAGGCCATAGGCCGCGCGCGAAGTCGCTGTCACGGATGTCCGCGCAGGCGTCGGCGCTCGGCTTGTAGATCAGCGCGCCGTTCTCATGAAGGTAGTACCAGCCGATCAGGGCCATCGTTGTCTCTCCGTCTACGGCCTAAGCCTCGTTGGGGTTGGTGTTAGGCCGTGGCGTCCGCGTAGGCCTGGGTTTGAAGGTCGGGGAAATGCTCGGCGGCCATGCGGCCGAAGGCGCGGCCACAGCTATCGGTGCAGAAGAACGGGTCCATGTAGGTCTCGCCGTCCCAGGTCGAGGCCGAATAGACGAAGCCATTGTGTCGCCGGATGCTGACAACCTGCTGGTTCGTGAGGCGCTGGACTTCTTGCCGCGTCGTCGGCTTCTCGGTGTGCTCGGTGCACCAGCTATGGCGCTGCGGATTCGCGTGACCGAAGGTGTGCAGCCGCGTCCGCTTCTTGATCGGCTTCGCGCAGCAACGGCAGAGTGGGCGCGACGGATTGGCCATCAGTCGAAGGCCCCGATCGGCGAGTGGTAGTAGCCCTCGGGCCGCGCAGGCATGACGACGCACTGGCGGCCGAAGCGGCGGTCATCGGCTCTGGCCTCCCGCTCGATGCACGGATCGCAGACCAGCGCGCCGCCGGTGCCGTCGTCGTTCTCGCCATACAGGTCGACCAGCACGTCAGCGCTGGACGCGCCGCACTTCTCGCAATGGCAGATGGGCCGGGTCATTTCGCTCTCCAATCGCTCAACCGCGATATCGAAGTTGAAACATACGCCGATCTGCGCTAGGGTCAACCACGATATCGGAGATAAGTGAAATTGACCCAGTCTTTGACGCCAACCGCGATATCGGCCAAAACCCCGCCCATGCCGGGACCGAAGCCGCAAGACCTTGAGACAATCCTTGGCCGCTACCCGAAGGGGACCGGCGACCGGATCAAGCGCGTGCTCGGCGAGAGAGCGGGGAAGGGCGCCCAGGCCGACCTATTGCGGGAAGCCCTGGATCGCGAACTCAAGCGCCGCGAGCGCTCCCGCCCCAAGCCCTGAGACGGTTGTGGATCACGAAACCCCGCTTCACGTTACACAACCCGCCTTGTGATAAATCCGTGAGCGACAAGCCCTAGAGGGGGAGATCAATGAGCGAGGAGACAGACGAGAAGGTCGTCAAGCTCGGCGTGCGCTTCAAGTCGCCGCCGGCCGAGGACGCGCCCATCCTCAAGATCGTGAACGATTGGGGAACCTGCCAGCACCGCCACTGGCCCGGCACCATGCGGCCGGTGTCCTACAATATCCGCGAAGGTGAAACTGAGGTCGAGTGCGGCTGCTGCGGCGTTAGGCTCGATCCGATGTTCGTCCTTCGCACGCTCGCGGGCCGCGAAAGCCAGTACGAGGAAAACCGTCGCCGTGCGGCGGATGTGATGAAGCGCCTCGACGAGCGATCACGCACCAAATGCCAGCACTGCGACAAGATGACGAAGATCAGTCGCCGGTAGCCTGGGGGGATTCCCCGACTCTGCTTTTGTGGTAGAAGGGGGTGTCGCCGTCGGCAAGCGGAAGTCCTCTGCGGAGGCCGGCCGGGTTGATCACCGGACGTTGTAGCGTACTGCGAGGGTGGCCGATCAAGCCTGATCGGTATGCATAGCGGCTAGGCGTCGCCACCCTCAGCATTACCGCCCCTCAACGCTTCTCCCACTTCGCCACGCTCTTCAGCATCCCCACGTCCATGGCGGAGACGTCGATCGAGGAGGCGGGAACGCCGTCGCAGCCCCGGCCCGTCTTGCGGCACTTAAACGCCCCGCTGGCGAGAAGCTCGTGAAGTGGCGTCGCGGACAGCTTCCCCACGGAGAGATTGGGACCGATCAGCGTGGTTCCGACCCGGCAACGCGGGCACCTCACCGTCACCTGCCACCCCAGGTCAGCGCACACCCTCAACGTAATCAGGCTCGGGTTGACCGGCCACATGAAGCGCTCCGATGTTCTCGCGGCGTTCTCGGGGCGGAGGGGCGGGGAGTCAAGCGGTGAGGTCTACCGTCCCCGCGCCTTCAGCCTAGCATACGCGGCAAGGTCTTCGGCGTCGGGCGCTTGCTGGCTAGCGTGGAAGGCATCCGCCTGCGCTTTGCCGTCGGCTTGTTCCAGCGCGTCGGCGCGCTCGACCGTCCACTCGGCGATGAAGGCCACGAGGGCGTCGGACGGCCGGAACCATTCACCGTGCGCCCTGTCCCCTCTGAACCGCGAATGAAGCTCCGCCTCGATCGCCAACGCGTCCTTGTCGTAGATGGCGCCGATGAGGGTCAGGCGGTCGGGGCTTGATGTTTGGAGCGTCGACAGCCGTCCGCGCACATCCGTTGCAAACCCGATCTTGATCAGGCCCAGCGTTGCGGCTTGGATGAAGTAGACTCGAGGTGTGATCAGCGATCGAAACCGGGCCTGGCGCGCCAGTGTTTCGGGCGTCCGCTTCGCGTAGGCCATCCCCAAAATCTCCCAGAACGAACGCGTTCGAGCGTGAACGAAACGCGAAAGAATGACAATTCGGAGATTGGGCTCTTCGGTTGGACGGGGCTCCAAATCCCTTGCGGAATAAGGAGCCCCGATGGTGCCACGACTGGGACTCGAACCCAGGACCTCAGCCTTACCAAGGATGCGCTCTACCACTGAGCTACCGCGGCGAAGAGGAGGGGCGTATAGCGAGGAGAATCGCAGATGCAAAGCGCAAAATCGTCTTGACCGACGATCTTTGTCGCCTCACCCCCGGCGCATGGCGATCAGCGACGACAAATCCACCCGCGAGGCCAAGCTGGCCGAAGCCCTGCGGACGAACCTGCGCAAGCGGAAAGCCGCGGCCCGCGGGGCTTTGCGCGGGGATGTCGACCCGGCGATCGCCGCCGCCGAAGCCGCGCCACAGCCATATATCGCTGTTCGCAAGCTCCTGGGGATAAGTCATCGCGACGGCGAACGGGTCGAACTGACGATCGAGATGTCCGCGCCGTTTGCGAATCCGGACGGGCCGGGCTGGGCTGTCGCGGTGCGTCTGACGGGCGACGGCGGGGCGTTCGACACCGAGAGCGGCAAGGCCGCCTTCGGTCGCGACGGGCTGGAGGCGACCCGCAAGGCGATCGAGCTGGTCCAACTGGCTTTGGACCTGGCCAGCACGACCCACGACCTGCGCTGGCCGGACGGCGAGCGGCCCTATGATCTGTCGGCTCCGGTCTAGGGGTGGACCAACTTAAGATGGGGAAGCTCTTGCAACCCCTCTTGCAACGGATAGAACCCGCCCCTCACATGTGAGCCGCGCGGGCAGCCCCCACCGCCTGCGCGTTCGAGGGACGTGAATGGATCGCATCGCCATCATCGGCGGCGCGCAGTTGAACGGGTCGATCCCGGTCAGCGGCGCCAAGAACTCGGCCATCAAGCTGATGGCCGCCAGCCTGCTCACCGACGAGCCGCTGCGCCTGACCAATATGCCGCGCCTGGCAGACACGCGCTTCCTGGGCAAGCTGCTCAAGCGCTTGGGCGTCGCGGTCACCGAAAGCGACGGTCCCGACGGTCAGCAGACGCTGCTGCACGCCGCCGAGATCACCAGCGGTTTCGCGCCCTATGACCTGGTTCGCCAGATGCGCGCCTCGTTCAACGTGCTGGGTCCGCTGGTCGCCCGCTCGGGCCAGGCCAAGGTCAGCTTGCCCGGCGGCTGCACCATCGGCGCGCGTCCTGTCGACCTGCACCTGCAGGCCATCGAGGCCCTGGGCGCCAAGATCGATCTGCACGAGGGCTATGTCTACGCCCAGGCCCCGCGCGGCCTGAAGGGCGCGGAGATCACCTTCCCGTTCGTGTCGGTCGGCGCCACCGAGCACGCCATGCTGGCCGCCGTGCTGGCTGACGGCGTCAGCGTGATCCACAACGCCGCCTGCGAGCCCGAGCTGGTCGACCTGCAGGAATGCCTGAACGCCATGGGCGCCAAGGTCGAAGGCGCCGGCACCCCGACCGTGACGATCACGGGCGTCGCTCGCCTGCACGGCGCGACCCACGCGGTGATCCCCGACCGGATCGAGATGGGCACCTATGCCGTCGGCGGGGGCACGGCCGGGGGGGGGGGTCGGCTGGCCAAAGCACGCCCGGGCCTGGTGGGCGCCCGGGTGGGCAAGCCGCGAGAAGGCGGAGCCGGCGTCGAGCAGACCGCTGACGGCTGCATCATCCGCCGAAACGGCCACCGCCTGGAGGCCGTCGACATCGAGACCGCGCCGTTCCCGGGCTTCGCCACCGACCTGCAAGCCCAGTTCATGGCTCTGATGACCACGGCCAAGGGCGAGAGCCGGATCCGCGAGACCATCTTCGAGAACCGCTTCATGCACGCCCCCGAGCTGATGCGCCTGGGCGCCGACATCTCGGTGTCGGGCGGCGAGGCCCGCGTACGCGGCGTCGAGCAGCTGGAAGGCGCCGAAGTGATGGCCACCGACCTGCGCGCTTCGGTCAGCCTGGTGATCGCCGGTCTGGTCGCCCGCGGCGAGACCACGGTCAGCCGCATCTATCACCTGGATCGCGGCTTCGAGCGTCTTGAAGAGAAGCTGGGGGCCTGCGGGGCCCAGGTCCGCCGCATCGCGGGCGACGGCGAGCCGGAGCTCTAGCCATGGCCGAGAACGGCAAGCCCTTGCGCCTGCTGGCCCAGGACGCCGATGACCTCGGCGTGCTGTCGGCCGCCTTGCAGGACGCCGTCGCCAAGATCGGCGACATTCGCTGGGACGCCCAGGCGCGCACCCTGACCTTGGCCTGCAATCGCTTCCGCTGGGAAGCGGCCAAGGGCAAGCGCGGCGAGCGCGTGCGTTCGGCCCTGCAGTTCGGCGACGTCGCCGGCGTGCAGGCCCGCAACCTGCGCCGTGACGCCAAGGGCGCGGTGGTGTCGCTGATGTCGATCGCCTTCGAGCCGGCCGACGAAGCGCCCGCGGGCGTTGTCGTCCTGACCTTCGCAGGCGGCGGCGACATGCGGGTGTCGGTCGCCTGCCTGGATGTGGCCCTGGCCGACGTCTCCGAGGCTTGGGCGACGCCCCGGACGCCGGGCCACGCGGACTGAGAATTAGGCGCCTGCTCAAACCATGAGCGGCGCCTTTTTTCTGATCCTTTGGCGGGCAGGTCTGGCGCTGAGAATTCGTCCCACGCGCTAGTGATCGGCCGGGCCGTTCGCCTGTCAGGCGAGCGGTGTTAACCTTCCTGTACGCGCCCGTCAGAGGCGCTTTCGTCAGGGAGGCCGTCATGGCCAGAAGGACATCCTATGCGACTGGGGAAACCCAGTCGGTTTTCTTCCGCGCGTGCGACATCACCAAGCCCGAACCGCCGGTGCTGCGCCACGGCGGTCCTTGCTTCGACTGGGGCCGAGCGACCCTGGTGGCGCTGAGCGTGGTGTTCTTCGCCGGTCTGGCGACCCTGGCCTACGCGGCGCTGGCCTAGGCGTCTTCCTGCACATCGAAGCGCGTGACCTTGCCGTCGCGTAGATGAAAGACGTGGCCGACGGTCTTGTCCTTCAGCCCGTGCGTCTGGCCGTCCAGCGGACGGCCATCTAGGTCGCGGATGGTCTGGATGACCCGCGCCACGACCGCGCCGTCGGCGCCGCGCTGAAAGCTCACCGGTTCGACATGCGGGCTGACGATCGCCCACTGGCGAGTCCAGTAGGCGCGAACCGCGGCGTGGCCGTGCTCGTGACCGCCCTCCATCGCATTGGCCCAGGCGACGTCGTCGGTCAGGGCAACCATAACTCCGTCGATGTCGCGCGCGTTGAAGCGTTCGTAGAGGCGTTTCAGGGTCTCGATATCGGGGTCCATGACGTCGTCTCCGTCCATTGCATCAAATTGCATACGTGCATATGTAGTTACGTGGAGCAAGCACAAGGGGTGAGGGCGATGGATGTGCTTTCGACGCCGGGGCACCTGATCAGTCTGGCGTCCAGGGGCCTCACGCGGCTGAGCGAGGCGCGGCTGAAGCCGCTGGGTTTCGGCGTTGGGCACCTGCCGGTGCTGGTCGCCCTGCGCGACGGCCGGGCCAGCACCCAGCGTGATCTGGCGCGTTTCGCCCGGATCGAGCAGCCGCCCATGGCGCAGATGCTGGCGAGGATGGAGCGCGACGGTCTGATCCAGCGCACGCCCGATCCTGCTGACGGCCGCAGCAGCCGCATCACTCTGACCGAGGCCGCGCAGGCGCGCCTGCCCGACGCGATCGCCGTCCTGCTACAGGGCAATGCCGAGGTGCTGAGCGGCTTTTCGGAGGCTGAGGCTGCCACGCTGATCCAGCTGCTGACCCGCCTGATCGACAATCTCGAGCGGGTCGCGAGCGCCGAGCAGGGCGAACATCGTTCCGCGAGCTTGCCGGAGGTCCCCGACCGCTCCTAAGCTTCGCCGCATGAGCACGCCCGACAGCGACCTGTGGAATGAAGACCTGGCGCCGACCGGCGCGGCGCAGCGCACCTGGCGCTGGTGGCATTTCGCGACGCTGTGGCTGGGCATGGTGATGTGCGTGCCGGCCTACATGCTGGCGGCGGGCCTGATCGAGCAGGGGATGTCGGCGGGGCAGGCGGTCGTGACGGTGCTGCTGGGCAATGTCATCGTCTTGGTTCCCATGCTGCTGATCGGCCACGCCGGCGCGCGCTGGGGCGTGCCCTATGCGGTGCTGGCGCGGGCGTCGTTCGGCTGGAAGGGGGCTCGGGTCCCGGCCGTGGCGCGGGCGATTGTCGCCTGCGGCTGGTACGGCATCCAGACCTGGATCGGCGGCGGCGCGCTGCTGACCCTGCTGGGCGTGATCGTCGGGCGCAAGCTGGAGGGCGCGCCCCTGCCGCTGCTGGGCATCGGCGTCGGCCAGCTGCTGGCCTTCCTGGCGTTCTGGGCCATCCAGCTGCTGTTCGTCACCAAGGGCTTGAACGCTGTGCGCAAGCTGGAGACCTGGACCGCGCCGATCAAGATCCTGATCTGCGGCCTGATGGTCTGGTGGGCGGTGTCCAAGGCCGGCGGTCTGGGTCCCATCTTCCACCAACCCTCGGCCTTCGTCGACGGTGGGGCCAAGGCCGGTCAGTTCTGGAGTGTGTTCGCGCCCGCCCTGACGGCGATGGTCGGTTTCTGGGCGACCCTGGCCCTGAACATTCCCGACTTCACCCGGTTCGCCAAGGCGCAGTCGGACCAGGTCCTGGGCCAGGCGATCGGCCTGCCGCTTCCGATGGGCCTGTTGGCCCTTGTCAGTGTGGTGACGACCTCGGCCACGGTGCTGGTGTTCGGCAAGGCCGTCTGGGACCCGGTGCAGCTGGCCGGCGACATCGGCGGGATCGCCGTGGTCGTGGGCCTGCTGATCATCAGCCTGGACACCGTCTGCTGCAACATCGCCGCCAACCTGGTCGGGCCGGCCTACGACTTCTCGGCCCTGTGGCCCAGCAAGGTCAGCTACCGCATCGGCGGCTGGATCACGGCCGGCATCGGCGTGGTGATCATGCCCTGGAAGCTGCTGGAGACCACTCAGGGCTACATCTTCACCTGGCTGGTCGGCTACAGCGCCCTGCTGGGGCCGATCGCGGGGATCCTGATCGTCGACTACTGGCTGGTGCGGAAGGTGCAGCTCGTGGTGGAGGACCTCTATGTGCGCGAGGGCGCCTATGCCTACCGAAGCGGTTGGAACCCGGCGGCGATCGTCGCCCTGGTCCTGGGCGTGCTGCCGAACCTGCCCGGTTTCCTCGCGGCCGCCGCGCCGCACCTGTTCGCTGGGGTGGGGACGTTCTGGACGGGGCTCTACACCTACGCCTGGTTCGTGGGGCTGGCGATCGCGGCGGCGGTGTATGGGGTGATGATGCGGGGACGTGCGTAGGCTTTCTGACTTGTGTCAGGCGCAAAAACCCGCATCTAGCAGGCATGCGCCGCTTCTCGTTTTCCGACCCCGATTTCCAGGCCGCCTTCAAGGCCTTCCTCGACGAGCGTCGCGGCTCGCCGGCCGATGTCGACGCCGCCGCGGCCGACGTGCTCGAAGCGGTGCGGACCCATGGGCTTGAGGCGCTGCTCGACTTCAGCCGCAAGTTCGACAAGGTCGAACTGACCGCCGAGACCATTCGCGTCACCGCCGAAGAGATCGAGCAGGGCTGGGCCGACACGCCGGCCGACGTGCGCGAGGCCATTGCCTTCGCCGCCGCCCGCATCCGCGCCTATCACAGCCGCCAGCGCCCCGCCGACCAGGCCTGGACCGATGAGGCCGGGGTGGAGCTGGGCTGGCGCTGGACGCCGCTGGAGGCCGTTGGCGTCTATGTCCCCGGCGGCCGCGCGGCCTATCCCTCGACCGTGCTGATGAACGCCGTGCCCGCCCAGGTGGCCGGCGTCGATCGCATCGCCATGGTCACCCCGCCTGGCAAGCTGCAGCCCGCCGTGCTGGCCGCGGCCAAGGAGGCTGGCGTCACCGAGATCTGGCGCGTGGGCGGTGCCCAGGCCGTCGCCGCCCTGGCCTACGGAGCAGGACCCATCCAGCCGGTCGACAAGATCGTCGGCCCCGGCAACGCCTATGTCACCGCCGCCAAGCGCCGCCTCTATGGCGTGGTCGGCATCGACGCCCTGGCCGGCCCGTCCGAGATCGTCGTGGTCGCCGACAACAAGAACAATCCCGACTGGATCGCCGCCGACCTGCTGAGCCAGGCCGAGCACGACCCGGCCGCCCAGTCGATCCTGATCACTGACGACGAAGCCTTCGCAGCGGCCGTCGAGGCTGCCGTGATCGCGCGCCTCAAGACCCTGGCCACCGGCGAGGACGCCGCCGCTTCGTGGCGCGACCACGGCGCGGTGATCATCGCGCCGCTGGACGAAAGTCCGGCCCTGGTCGACGCCATCGCGCCCGAGCACGTCGAGTTCGCGCTCGATGAACCCGAGCGGCTGTCCGACCGGGTGCGCCACGCCGGCGCGATCTTCCTGGGCCGCCTGACACCCGAGGCGATCGGCGACTATGTGGCCGGCTCCAACCACGTGCTGCCGACCAGCCGCGCCGCGCGCTTCCAGTCGGGCCTGTCGCTGTACGACTTCCTCAAGCGCACCTCGATCGTGAAGTGCGATGCGGCGTCGTTCGGCATCCTGGGGCCGCACACGGTCGCGTTGGCCAAGGCCGAGGGTCTGCCGGCCCACGCCCTGTCCGCCGAGATCCGGTTGCCTTCCGGCGATTGACTTGCGAACGTCCGGGCAGATGAGCAACGACGCCAGCCACCACATCAAGTCGATCGAGATCGACGACGACAGCCTCGCGGCCGCCTCGCGCGACCAGGAGCAGGAGCGCCAGGTCGCGATCTTCGACCTCCTGGAGGCCAACTATTTCGAGCCGGTCGAATCCTCCGGCGGACCCTACGACCTGCGCCTGTCGCTGATCGAGAACCGGCTGGCCTTCGACATCAAGGGTCCCGACGCCCAACCTGAAAAATGGGAGCGCCGGCACCTGCTGTCCCTGTCGCCCTTCCGCGGGGTGATCAAGGACTACTTCATGATCTGCGACAGCTACTATTCGGCGATCCGCAATTCGACGCCGCAGCAGATCGAGGCCTTGGACATGGGCCGGCGCGGCCTTCACAACGAGGGCTCCAACCTCCTGCGCGAGCGGCTGGACGGCAAGGTCAAGACCGACCTCGACACGGCCCGGCGTCTGTTCACCCTGATCTGCGCGCTGCACTGGCGGGGGTAGGACCCGTGACGGACCTTCCCGGCGCGGTGCTGTTCACCTGCAATTACAATCGCGTGCGCTCGCCGATGGCAGAGGGGCTGTTCAAGCGGTTCTACGGCACGCGGGCGTTCGTCGATTCCTGTGGCCTGAAGCCCGATCCCACGGGGGAGGGGGTGGATCCCTTTGTCGTCGTGGTCATGGACGAGCTGGGCCTGGACGTCTCCGACCACCAGCCCAAGACCTTTGCCGAGTTGCAGGACGACAGCTTCGACATCGTCGTTTCCCTGACCCCCGAGGCTCAGCACCGGGCGGTGGAGCTATCGCGCGACCGGGCCGTCGATATCGAATACTGGCCCACCCACGATCCGACGCTCACGGACGGTTCTCGTGAAGCGCGGCTGGAGGCGTATCGCGAGGTTCGCGACACCTTGGCCGAGGCGATCAAGCAACGTTTCGGGGCGCCATCGACGTTTGGGGGGTGAATGCGTTATAGAGGCGCCTCGCCGCGCCGGCCCGCGTTCCGACTCCCGTCGAACGTGGCCTCGCGGCTATCCGATTCGTTCCATTGAGAGGCCTGATGGCTAAGGAAGAACTGCTCGAGTTTCCCGGTACGGTCAGCGAACTGCTGCCGAACGCCACCTTCCGGGTGACCCTCGAGAACGCACACGAGATCATCGCCCACACCGCCGGCAAGATGCGCAAGAACCGCATCCGCGTGCTGGCTGGCGACAAGGTCCTGGTCGAGATGACCCCCTACGACCTGACCAAGGGCCGTATCACCTACCGCTTCAAGTAGGACGGCCCGTGGCTCCTGAATGGCCGGCCAAGATGGCCGGCATTACGGCCGCTCAGCCGGCGCTGGTGTTGGCCAGCGCGAGCCCGCGCCGCCTCGACCTCTTGGCCCAGGTCGGCGTCACGCCCGACCGGGTCGATCCCGCCGACATCGACGAATCCCCGTTGCGCGACGAGACCCCGCGCCGCCACGCCCTGCGCCTGGCGCAGGAGAAGGCGCGCGTGGTCGCGGCCCGCGCGCCGGGCGACTTCGTCCTGGCCGCCGATACGGTGGTCGCGGTCGGTCGTCGAATCTTGCCCAAGGCCGAGACCGAGGCGGACGTCCTCTACTGCCTCAAGCTGCTGTCAGGCCGGAACCACAAGGTCCTGACCGGCGTGGCGCTGATTGGCCCCGATGGTCGTGAAGGCTCGCGCCTGGTCGAGACCAAGGTCGGCTTCAAGCGCCTGTCGGACGCCGAGCGCGATGGCTATGTCGCCAGCGGGCAGTGGCGGGGCAAGGCGGGCGGTTATGGCGTCCAGGGCCTGGCCGGCGGCTTCATCACCGAACTGCAGGGGTCGTATCCCAGCGTGGTCGGGTTGCCGCTGTACGAGACGCTGAACCTGCTTTCCGGGTTCGGATACAGCGCCAAGAGTCACGAAGCATGAGCGAGCGCAGAGCTTACCTCTATAAGGGCGTCGGCGAGACCGTCGGGGTCGTGACCCTGGATGGCCGTCCAGAGCGCCTGTTCGTCTCCTGGCCTTCCGACGACGCGCTGGACGCCGAGGGCGTACGGGGCGTGGCGCGGGTCAAGAAGATCGAGAAGGCCTTCGCCTCGGCCTTTGTGGCCCTGCCGGGCGGCCAGGACGTCATCCTGCCGCTGCGGCCCGACATGCCGGCCCTGGTCGAGGGCGGCCTCGTCGAGATCGAGATCAAGACCGCTTCGCGCCGGGACAAGTCCGCCGTCGCCCGCTTCGTCGCCGAAGGACAGGGTGAGCCGCGGGTGCTGGAAGCCGCGCCGACCATCGAGGAGCGCCTGCGCCATCTCGTGAAGGCCGGTTCGCCATCTACGGGCGACAAGGCCCTGCTGGCGGTCGAGGAAGCCGAGGCCGACGTGCTGGCCACGCTCTTCGCCTTGCCGGGCGGCGGCGACATCGCGGTGGAGCCGACCCGGGCCCTGACGGCCATCGACGTCGATCTGGGCGCGCGCGAGGGCGCCGATTCGAAGCGCGCCGCCCGCCAGGCCAACATGGCCGCCCTGAGCGTCGCATCGCGCGTGCTGCGGCTGAAGGGGCTGGGCGGCATCATCGTCTTCGACCTCGTCGGGCGCGGCCATGACGCCCCGGCCCTGACCACGGCGGCCCGCAACATGTTCTCGCCGGACAATCCGGGCGTCGGCGTCGGAGGCATCAGCAAGTTCGGCACGCTCGAGATGATCGTGCCGCGCCGAGCGCCGCCGATTCTCGACCGGCTGCTGACGGAAAGCGGCGCGCCGAATCCCCGTCACGTCGCGCGTCTGCTGGCGCGGGCGCTGGAACGCGAGGGGCGGGCCGATCCTGGCGCGCGCCTGACGGCCCGTTGTGCGGCCGCCGTAGCCGAGGCGTTCGCTGCCGAGTTGGATTCGGGCGTCGCTGAACGCCTGGGTCGCAGATTCGCCGTGGAGGGCCAGGCCGACTGGCCGGCCGATCGCCTGGAGGTGTTCGCAGGATGAGCACGGGATGCCCCATCTGCGGCAAGCCGGTCGAAAAGAGCTTTCGGCCGTTCTGTTCGAAACGCTGCGCCGACGTCGACCTGCAGCGCTGGTTGAGCGACCGATACGTCGTCCCCGGAGGCGATGACGACGAGGAAAATCCCGCGTCTGAAAGCATCAACAGGGAATGACAAAAGGGCGCTGGACTTCGCGTTCGGCCTCCCTTATAGACCCCCTCCTCGCTGAACGGCGAGTTCGCCGAGGCGGTTTTTACCGCTTGAGGCCAAGGTGCCTGAGTAGCTCAGTTGGTAGAGCAGCGGATTGAAAATCCGCGTGTCACTGGTTCGAATCCGGTCTCAGGCACCACTTTTCCTTCCTTCTGGAAGCCTATGCGCCCGATGAGGGTCGGTCTGGGAAGCAGGTCGGCCGTCTCGCTATTTTCCGTCGTCGCGACGGCTTGCTTCGCTCGGCGCCGAAGCCCATCTGCCAAGCCGGCAGGCGCCTTTCTTCATCGACCATCGTTTTGTTGTCATGCTGCGATGCAGCATCGATTTTCTCGTTGATGGGGAAAAACCGCCCCTATTTCCCGAAAACCCTTTTGTGCGCTGCGGCAAACAGCAGAGGGGAGGGGGCTCAACGATGAATTTGTGCCCACACGATCCCCTTGACGGTGCGAAAAGGGGTTGCCAAAGGACCACAGCCGCAATTCTAACATTGCGGTAAGACCGGAGCCCGAGAGGGCGTCGGTTGCCCGCGCTTCGAAACGATCCTTCTTGGGGACCTTGGTCTCTCGTGAGGGGCGTAACGGGTCGAGCGCAGCGAAGCGGGTCCGTCTGGGGGGAGAGCAATCAAGCCCCGGTACGGACTATTCAGAGTTAGGGTGGAGACGCTCTCGCGCGACGACCCTCGGTCCAAACGTGCTAGACCAATCAGGAACTGGCGAAAGATGCTCGACATTAAACGGAAGACCCCCCTCATCGCTCTCGTCGGCGCCGTTGCGCTGATGGCGAGCGCCCCGGCTTTCGCCCAAGACGCCGCGGCTCCGGCCCCCGCGACTTCGGAAGCCGCCGCCCCCGCTCCGGCCGCTGACGCCGCTGCGACCCCGGCTCCGGAAGCGGCTCCGGCCGAAGAAGGCGCTGCCCCTGCTGGTGGTGGTCACTCGCTGACCCCGGTCGGCATGTTCATGGCCGCCGGCGCCGTCGTTAAGGTCGTCATGATCGGCCTGATCCTGGCCTCGGTCTTCTCGTGGGTGCTGCTGCTCACCAAGATTTTCGAGTTCGCCGCCCTGAACAAGCAGTCGGACAAGTTCCTGGAAGCCTTCCGCGGCGCTCGCTCGATCGCCGACATCGCGCGCATCAGCTCGTCGGAAGAATTCGAAGGCAACCCGATGGCCGACATGGCCGCCGCCGCCTCGCAGGAAGTCGAACTGTCGCGTCAAGCGGGTCTGGCCGTCGCCGGCGAGCACCGTGACTCGACGCTGGGTCGCGCCACCTACGCCATCAACGCGGTGCAAGCCTCGCTGGTTAAGCGTCTGTCGGGCGGCATGGTGTTCCTGGCCTCGGTCGGTTCGGCCGGTCCGTTCATCGGTCTGTTCGGTACGGTTTACGGCATCATGACGTCGTTCATCGGCATCGCGAACACCAACACGACCAACCTCGCCGTCGTCGCGCCGGGTATCGCTGAAGCCCTGCTCGCCACTGGTATCGGTCTGTTCGCCGCTATCCCGGCCGTTATCTTCTACAACTACTTCCAGACCCGCATCTCGGGTTACGGCACCCGCTCGGAAGGCTTCGTTGCTGAACTGATGAACGCCATCTCGCGTCAGCTCGACAAGGGGGCGTAACACCCATGGCCGCCAAACTTTCAGGCGGTGGGGGCGATAGGTTCAGCGTCGAACAGAACAGCGAGATCAACGTCACGCCCTTCGTGGACGTCATGCTGGTTCTCCTGATCATCTTCATGGTGGCCGCTCCGCTGGCCTCCGTGTCGGTCGAAGTGAACCTACCGCCGGCGGTGGCGAAAGCATCTCCTAACCCGCCGAAACCGGTCTACATCTCGATCAAACAGTCGGGCCAAGTCTTCATTGGCGACTTCCCGACCACGATCGACGAAATGGGCCAGGACATCGCCAAGTCGATTGGCCGGCGTGACCCGACCAAGGAGCGCATCTTCATCCGGGCCGACGAAAAGGTTCGCTACGGGGCTTTCATGGAGGTTATGAACACCCTCCAGGATAACGGCTTCTACAGCGTTGCTCTCGTTGGCCGGGATGATAGCTAAGTAGGGGTGCTGCATGGCTGAACAAAATACGCCCGAGCATCGCCACTACGATCCGCTCACCTCGGAAGGTCCGCGCCGCAAGAAGGGCCTCGGTCCTTTCGGTATCGCCCTGACGGTCGTGGTTGGTCTGCACGCGCTCCTCTTCGCCTACCTGGCGAAGCAGAAGTTCGAAGCGGTGTTCCAGGAGTACTCGGACGAAGCTGTGGACGTGGAGCTGCCTCCGCCTCCGCCGCCGCCTCCGCCGCCTCCGCCGCCGCCGCCGCCGACCAATGAGCCGCCGCCGCCTCCGGCTGTGGTGCAGCCGCGTCCCCCGGTGGCTCCGCCGCCGGACGTGACGCCGCCGCCGCCGCTGCCGATCCCGCCCGTTGAAAAGCGGGTCGAGACGACGGCTCCTCCGGTGATTTCGCAGGCGCCGCCGGTGCCGACGAACCCGCCGGCCCGCGCTTCGGTGGTCACGCGTCCTGACTGGGCTCGCAAGCCCAGCGCGGACGACATGGCTCGCTACTTCCCCGACCGCGCTCAGCGGATGGAAGTCAGCGGTCGTGCGACGATCCGGTGCACGGTCACCGCCAAGGGCACGCTGGAAGGCTGCTCGGTGGTGTCCGAATCGCCGGCGGACATGGGCTTCGGCGACGCGGCTCTGCGTCTGTCGCGCCTGTTCCGGATGAAGCCGAAGACCCTCGACGGCGCGCCCGTCGACGGTGGTGAGGTGACCGTCCCGCTGGTGTTCCAGGTCCCGCAATAGGGCTTGGATCCAGGCGAAAGCTAAGAAGCGCCCCGGAGTTTCGGCTCCGGGGCGTTTTTCTTTTTTCCGGCAGCGTTTTCCTTTGAAATCGCGCGGATCGGCGCTTGATCCCGAAAGGCGATTTCACTAAAGACAACGCCTCGCGATGAGCCGCCTTAGCTCAGTTGGTTAGAGCGCCGGTTTGTGGAACCGGAGGTCCTCAGTTCAAGCCTGAGAGGCGGTACCATCGCAAGCGCTTGAAAAGCCCGGGTTTCGTCCCGGGCTTTTTGCTTTTCTGGTCCTTGGATGCACATGGGGCTAGGCGGCGACCTTGGCCGGCCATGACAATTCGCGACGATATTCCCCAACGGCGCCGTTCTTGTTCGCCTCCAAATTGTCATGGGGATAGGATGGAACGGCCGTGCTTCGCGTTTCGAACGCTGTGAGGGGGACTGGCGTATGGTTCTGGGCGTCCCGCCCCACGCCCCGCGATTGAGGTCCGGATGGCGTCTCCGCCCGCCCCGCGTTCTGGCGGCGGGCCTGGCGCTGTGCGTCCTGGTCGGCGCGCCGGTCGCCGTGGCCGGAGCCCGGGACGGGCAGGGCCCCGCACAGGCCTCTCAGGTTCCGGTGCGCATTCCGGCCTACGTCCTCAAGGCCAACTATCTGCACAAGTTCACGCCGTTCACCCAGTGGCCCGCCTCGGCCTTCGCGCGTCCCGGCGCGCCGTTCCGCCTGTGCATTGGCGGTCACGATCCGATGGGCGAGGTGATCGATCGCCTGGCCCACGGCAAGCGGGTCGGCGATCGGCCGATGGTCGTCGTCCGCCTGGCGACGGTGACCAGGGATCCCGACTGCCATGTGCTGTTCCTGGGCGTCTCGCGCACCCAGACCACGCAGGAGATGCTGGCCCTGGTCGCCGGCAAGCCCGTCCTGACCGTCGCCGACGAGGGGCTGGACGCGCCGGGTTCGGTGATCCAGTTCGTCACCGTCGGAGACCGCCTGCGCTTTGAGATCCGGCCCGAGGCGGCGCAGGCCCAGGGGCTGGGACTGAGTTCGAAACTGCAGGCCCTTTCGGCCCCCAAGGCGGGCGAGCGCCGATGATGGCCAAGGTCGCCAAGCAGCGGCTGGGCTGGCGTCCGGCCTTGACCGTTTCCATGGCCGTGGGTCTGGCGATCGCCATCGTCGTGGCCGCCTTCGCCCTGGCCGCCTACAACGAGCGCCTGGGCCAGCAGGAGCGCTTCCGTCAGGCGGAGGTGCAACTGCGCATCCTGGCCGGCAGCATGGCCGCGCCGCTGGCGTTCGACGACCGCTCGGCGGCCCGCGAGTACGTCAACGCCCAGGCCTCCAATCCCGACGTCGAGGCCGTGGCGGCCTATGACATGCAAGGCGGATTGGCCGCGGAATATGTCCGCGAGGGTGCGCAGCCGCCGTCGCGCAACGCCCTGGGACCGCCGCGACGGGACGGCGCGCGGCTGGTGCTGACGGCGCCGGTCACTGAGGGCGACACGGTGCTGGGCTCGGTCTATCTGCGCACGGTCCTGGAATCGCCGACCCGCCGGGCCATGCGCTATGGCGGTTTCGCCCTGCTGATCGTCATGGCCGCGATGCTGGTTGGCGTGCTGGGCGTGGCCAGCGCCCGCGAGGCCGAGGCCTATCGCAAGCTGAAGGCCGAGATCCGCGAGCGCGAAAAGGCCGAAGAGGCCCTTCGCCAGTCGCAGAAGATGGAGGCCATGGGCCAGCTGACCGGCGGCGTGGCCCACGATTTCAACAACCTGCTGATGGTCGCCTCCAGCGGCCTGGATCTCCTGGAACGCACCACCGACCAGGCCCGCCGCGAGCGGCTGAAGGTCGGCATTCGCCAAGCGATCGACCGCGGCGCCAG
>CAZRPD010000043.1:0-31307 GCA_964601775.1 uncultured Caulobacter sp.
GGGCGGAGGGTGTCGTTGAAGTCGCCGCCGCGGTTGTAGTCGAGACGCGGGTTGCGGCGGCTTCCGACCACGGTTTCCAGGCCGTAGGCGCTGTAGACGCCGTTGAACCACTTGCGGCCTTCGTAGCTGACGCCAGCGTTGACGCCCACGCGGCCGTCCAGGAACTTGGTCGCGCCGGTGACCGCCAGGTGAGGCTGCACGTCGCCGCTGTTGGGCTCGTAGACGCCCTCGGCGATCAGGTTCAGGTGCGGCTTCTTGATGTCGAGCGGGCGCAGGGTGCGCGCGTTGATGGTAGCCGACAGGCCGCCATCGACCATGTCGGCGGTCGGGCTCTTGTAGACTTCCAGCGTGCTGATGAAGTCCGAGGTCAGCGAGGTGAACGGGAAGGCCCGCGCGCCGGTCGGCGTCGCCAGGACGTAGCCGTTGTACTCGGTGCGGGTCAGGTCAGGGGCCAGGCCGCGGGCGCTGACCGTCGTGCCTTGACCACGCGAGCGGTTGATCTGGATGCCGGTGATGCGCTGCAGCGAGTCAGCGACGTTCTGGTCCGGGAAACGGCCGATGTCCTCGGCCGAGACGGCGTCGACGATCACGTCGCTCTGCCGCTTCACCGCGGCCGAGCTGGCGAGGCTTCGGGAGATGCCGGAGACGATGATTTCCTCGACCGTCGAGTCGTCGACGGGAGCGGTCGTTTGGGCGAAAGCGCCAGTCGCCGACAGGACGACGGCCATGGCTGTGGACACTTTAAGCAATAACGTCTTGCGCATTTTTTACTCCCTCTCCCGAGTCTTTGTTTGGCCCGGACCCGGTCTTTGTGACCGCTATTGATGCCGATGTTATCGGGACCGCTTCCCAAGCGACCGGACCTCTGGCCCGCCCGAATTGTCCGCAAACCCCTCTTTGCACTCCCCCCGCCGACAAGCGGCTGGAGCGTCGTCGTGCGTTCGACGCAGGCAAATGTAACGCTTAGATAACACCCATCGTCAAACTAAAATGCGCACCTTTGTAAGATTTTCGTCCAAAGCCACCAGAACGGGTTCACTGATTGCTCAAAAGGAGGCAACCTTGACCTAACGACAACACGCCGCTGGGCCGCGACTGGTAACGCAACCCAACGCGCGCTTTGACGAAGGCGCTCAGCCTGGGCCTACCTGGCAGACCTTCGAGGGAGAGACGGGAGACGATGAATTCGATGAAGAACACTGCTGGCGTCGCGGGACGCCTGGCGCGCCTGGCGCTTCTGGTTGGAGCCTGCGGCCTGTGCTTGGCCGCGCCTGTGATGGCCCAGACGACGACCGCCGCCGCCGCTACGGGATCCTATGTTCCCGCCGCCTCGAACCTGGAGGCGCGTCAGTGGTTCCAGGACGCCAAGTTCGGCGCCTTCGTCCACTGGGGTCTCTACAGCCAGTTGGGCGGCGTGGGCACGCCCACCGGCGCCGAATGGATCATGCAGAACTCGCGCATCCCGGTGAAGAACTACGAGCGGCTGGCCGGCTTCTTCAATCCGGCGGACTTCGACGCCGACGCCTGGATGAAGGCCTTCAAGTCCTCGGGCGCCCACTATCTGGTCATCACCACCAAGCACCACGACGGCTTCGCCATGTGGAAGAGCGCGGCCTCCCCGTTCAACGTGGTGGACGCCACGCCGTTCGGCCGCGACGTGATCAAGGAGATCGCCGAGGCCGCACGCCGTAACGACATCAAGCTGTTCTTCTATTTCTCGCAGCTGGACTGGCGTCACCCCGACTACTACCCGACCGGCCGCACCGGCCAGTTCGCCGGCCGTCCCGCCGGCGGCGACTGGGATCGCTATCTGGACTACCAGGACGCCCAGATCCGCGAGCTGATGACCAACTATGGCGAGATCGGCGGCGTCTGGTTCGACGGCTGGTGGGACCAGGAAGACACCCCGCTGCGCAATCGCTGGCGGCTGGAACGCACCTACAAGATGATCCACGACCTGCAGCCCCAGGCGCTGATCGTCAACAACCACCACCAGACCCCGTTCGACGGCGAGGACTACCAGACCTTCGAGCGCGACCTGCCCGGCCAGAACACCATGGGCTACTCGCCCAACGTCAAGCCCAGCGACCTGCCGCTGGAAATGGCCGAGACCATGAACGGCAGCTGGGGCTACAGCCTGCTCGACAACCGCTACAAGAGCGTCGACACCCTGGTGAAGACCCTGGTCGGCGCGGCGGGCCGCAACGCCAACCTGCTGCTCAACACCGGGCCGATGCCCAACGGCGAGATCCAGCCGGAGAACCTGGAGACCTACAAGAAGATCGGCGCCTGGTTGAAGGACTACGGCGTCAGCATCTACGGCACCCGCGGCGGCCCGGTCGCGCCGCGCCCCTGGGGCGTGACCACCCAGAAGGGCAAGACGGTCTATGTCCACATCCTGGACAACCCCGACCAGCGCCTGTTCGTGCCGCTGACGGCCTCGGTCAAGAGCGCCCGCACCCTGATCGGCGGCAAGCCGGTCCGCGTTGAGCGCACCGAGGGCGGGATCTATCTGACCGGCGCGGCCAGGCCGGCCGGCGTGATCGACCACGTCATCACGCTGGACATGAACTAAGCAAAAAGCCCGAACTAAGCAAAAAGAAGGAGGCCGCCGTGCAGGTGCGGCGGCCTCCTCAAGGGCTGGGGCTAATCAGGCTTCAGAGAGCGCGAAGATCTGGCGCATCGGCCGCCACTTGCCGTCTTCCTGTCCCGGCGCCACGGCCTGGAACTGCTCCATCAGCCGCTCCCAGGCCTGGACCTTGGGATTGGCCGCATCCAGTTCGGCCTTGCGCGCGAAGCTGAAGGCGTCGTCGACCTCCATCACCATCGCCAGGCGCGTCCCGTCGCGGAAGATGCGCATGGACAGCACCCCCGCCGCGCGGATGGACGCCTCGATCTCGGGCCAGACCGCGCCCGGGGCGTGGAAGGCCTCGTACTGGGCGATCAGATGCGCATCGTCCTTCAGGTCGAGGGTCAGGACATGGGTCTGGGGCATGAGGCAGGGCCTCCTCTTTAAACTTGCAAAGGAGCTCCGCCCGCCGCCGGGGAGGAGATGGCGGCGGGCGGATCCTGTCGCTTACGGTGAACGCGGGGCCGCGCGTCGCGGGGGACGCAGGCGCGGCCTACGCGTCAGGCCGGCTGTGGCCGTGTCCGTTGCGACAGGTAGGGCTGCGGCGTGAACGTGATGCCGTCATTCCAGGGGTAGCGGGCGCCACGACGCTTGTTGGCGATGCCGCGGATGTTGGGGTCGATGGCGCCGGGCGACAGCGCCAGGAGGTGCGGATTGGCCAGGGGCTTCATGGTCGGGTTCAGATAGCCGCACTTGAGCACGACGATCTTGAAGTCCGCGGGCTCCAGGCCCAGCACCTGGAAGGCCTCGCGGGCGTGGTAGTTGCGGCGGCGGCCCGACAGGGTCGCGGTGATGCCGTCGAACTCGACAACCGCTTCGCCGTCGGACGGCGCCAGGTCCGGCTTGATGTACTTGACCTTGGCGGTGACCTTGACCGGCTTGCTGGTCAGCGGATCCAGCGAGCCGCCGATGTTCAGCGACAGCGTGGCGCCGACACCGGCCTTGTAGCAGGCCTCGGTCGCCGGCCGGTCGGTCATGCCGCCCAGCAACACGCCCTGGGTCTTGGCCTTAAGCAGAGCCTGCAGGAAGATCGACTGGTCGGCGTTGCCGCCGCCGCCCGGATTGTCGCCGGCGTCGGAGATGATCACCGGATGGGTCTTGGACGCCATCGCCTGCTGGATGGTTTCCTCGATCGTGCCGGTCGGGCTGCCGAAGCCGAACTCGCGGCGAGCGGCGAAGTAGCGCGCGCCCAGCTCGGCGGTGATCTTCTTCTGCATGTCCGGATTGATGCCGGTGACCACCACCGAGGCGGCCGACCGCGGCTCATCGGCCCAGACGTAGCCGACCAGCTGCGAGACATCCAGGATGCCCGGCTGGCGGTTGTACTCGCTGAGGTCCGACCACAGGCGGCGGCCCGGATCCCACTCGGTGCTGGTCTCCTCGCCCGCCAGCAACACCGGGATCGAGACCCAGGCGATGCTGGGGCGCAGGCCGTAGCGCAGGCAGTGGGTCAGCATGTCGGTGGCGCGCATCGTGTTCTCGACGCGGTCGACGTGCGGCGCGGTGCGATAGGCGGTGATGCAGTCCAGATTGTCGACGATCCGCTGGCTGACATTGCCGTGCAGGTCGTAGCTGGCCGACAGCAGGCAGTCCGGACCGACGACCTTGCGGGTCGTCTCGTACCAGTCGCCCTCGGCGTCCTCCATGCCCTCGACATAGAGCGCGCCGTGCATCGGCAGATAAACGCCGTCCAGCGGCAGCAGCGCCTTCAGGCGCTCCACATACTCGGCCTTGATCGTGTCATAGGCCTTGCGGTCGAGCATGCCGCCGGAGCCGGCGTTGGCCACCAGGGTCGGCATGAAGGTGACGTCGTAGCGCTTGAGGAAGGTGAATTGCGCCGACTCGCTGGCCTCCTCACCGCGCAGGATACGGATATCCTCCATGCGCGAGCGAATATTGCTGTAGGTGCTGCATTCCGAGGCAATGCCACCAAACGCGATACGCGGTGCGCGGCGGAACGCCGGCACGATCTGAGCGGCGGCGCTGGTGGCCGTCACGGCCGTCAGCAGACCCGCCGCGGAAGCCGATTTCAGGAACTCTCTACGTTTCAACGCCTCTTACCTTCCCTTGCCACGCCGGTTCGCGCGCCGAAGGTCGGCCTAGCGCGCCCGCCAAGTTGTGTTTGTAGAGCGGCGCGCTTTCGCGGGAGGCCACCCCCGAAGATAGGCTTACACAAAAACCATCGACCGCCAATTAGTTCAACATCTGATCTAATTTGGCCATCATAGTTTGACTTCTTCAGGTCAGCTGACATAGCGTTATGCCTCGCACAGCCCATTCACGGGCCGCGCGGATCGTGGCCCCACAAGGCCGCGCGCAGGGTTCGGGAGATCTGAAAGCCACGATGTCCATCACGTCCTTAGAGTCGACCGCCAAACCGTCCGGCCAGGTCTCCACCATGGCCATCATCGGGATGATGTTCTTCATCTTCGGCTTCGTGACCTGGCTGAACGGGCCGCTGATCACCTTCGTCAAGCTGGCCTTCACCCTGGACGACGTCTCGGCGTTCCTGGTGCCGATGGCTTTCTATATGTCGTACTTCTTCCTGGCCCTGCCGTCGGCCTTCATCCTCAAGCGCAGCGGCATGAAGCGAGGGATGTCGATCGGCCTGTTCATCATGGCCTTCGGCGCCGTGGTGTTCGGCCAGATGGCCACGCACCTGAACTTCCCCGGCGCGCTGTGCGGCCTGTTCGTGATCGGCGCGGGCCTGTCGCTGCTGCAGACGGCCTCCAACCCCTACATCTCCATCGTCGGCCCGATCGAGAGCGCCGCCCAGCGCATCGCCTTCATGGGCATCTGCAACAAGGCCGCCGGCATCCTCGCGCCGATCGTCATCGGCGCCCTGGTGCTGCGCGGCGCGGGCGAGCTGGAGACCCAGGTGCTGGCCGCGCCCGATGCGGCGGCGCGCGAGGCGCTGCTGTCCAGCTTCGCGGCCAGGATCCTGACGCCCTATATGGTGATGGCCGGCCTGCTGGCGCTGCTGGCCGTCTTCGTCCTACGCTCGCCCCTCCCCGACATCACCCCGTCCGTGCCGCTCAAGGCCGCCGCCGGCGAGCGCCGCAGCCTGTTCTCCTTCGCCCACCTGTGGCTGGGGGTGCTGTGCCTGTTCCTCTATGTCGGCGTCGAGGTGATGGCCGGCGACGCGATCGGCGCCTATGGCCAGAGCTTCGGCCTGCCGACCGAGCAGACGGGCTTCTTCACCGCCTTCACCCTGGCCGGCATGCTGGTCGGCTACGTGGTCGGCCTGGCCGTGGTGCCGCGCTTCGTCTCGCAGGATCGCTACCTGGCCCTGTCGGCGGCCCTGGGCGTCGTGCTCGTGGTCGGCGCCTATCTGACCAAGGGCTATGTCTCGGTCGCCTTCGTGGCCGCACTGGGCTTCGCCAACGCCATGATGTGGCCGGCGATCTTCCCGCTGGCGATCCGCGACCTGGGCCGCCACACCGAAGTCGGCTCGGCGTTGCTGATCATGGCCGTGTGCGGCGGCGCGATCCTGCCCCAGGCCTTCGCCGTGCTGAAGACCCACCTGCCCTTCCAGCTGGTGTTCCTGCTGATCATGGCCCCGGCCTACGCCTACATTCTGTACTACGCGCTGTGGGGCAGCCGCGTCAGCGACCGGGTCAGCGCGTGAGCCGCCTGCTGGAAGTCTGTGTCGAGACGTCCGCCGGCCTGATGGCCGCGCGCGACGGCGGCGCCGACCGCATCGAGCTGTGCTCGGCCCTGGCGCTGGGCGGCCTGACCCCGTCGTACGGGCTGATGCGCTTCGCCGCCCGGACCGGCCTGCCGACCCGCGCCATGATCCGTCCCCACGCCGACGGCTTCGTCTATGACGCCGACGACCTGGACCTGATGCTGGCCGACATCGACGCGGCCCGCGGCGCCGGCCTGGAGGGCGTCGTGATCGGCGCCCTGACGCCGGCCGGCCATCTGGATGTCGACCGGCTGGATCGCCTGCTGGCCCACGCGGCCGGGCTGAAGGTCACCCTGCACCGCGTCGTCGACCTGCTGGACGATCCGCTGATGGCGGTGGACTTCGCCGCGGACCGCGGGATCGACGCCATCCTCACCTCGGGCGGCGCACAGTCCGCGCCGCTGGGCCTGACCACGATCCTGGCCATGCACGAGGCCGCCGCCGGCCACGTCCAGATCATGGCCGGCGCCGGGGTCACCGCCGCCAACGTCGCCCCGCTGCTGGCGGGCGGGGTGAGCGCCATCCACGCCTCGTGCAGCCGCCCGGCGCCGACGACCGACGATCGCGCCGCGGCCTTCGGCTTCACCGCCCGCGCACCGCGCCAAACCGATCGCGACCTTGTGCGCGCCCTGCGGGCGAGCGTGGACGCCACCGACAAGGACCCCATTTCATGAGCCTCGCCGCCGCTCCTCCCCGCACGACGCTGATGGCGTCCGAGACGGCCGAAGGCCCCGCCGCCGCCGGCCGCGTCCTGGCCCGCAACGAGTCCGTGCTGCGCCGCATCGCCCAGCGCTTCGCCGCCAACCCGCCCGCCTTCGTCGTCACCTGCGCGCGCGGCTCGTCCGACCACGCCGCCACCTACGGCAAGTATCTGATCGAGATCCTGCTCGGCCTGCCGACCGTTTCGGCCGCCCTGTCGGTGTCGTCAGTGTTCGAGGCGCCGCTGGCGCGCTCCAACGCCCTGTGCCTGGCGATCTCCCAATCTGGCCGCAGCCCCGACCTGCTGCGCGCCGTGCGCGGCCATCAGGAGGCCGGCGCCTTCGTGGTCGCCCTGGTCAATGACGAGACCTCGCCCCTGGCCGAACTGGCCGACGAGGTTCTGGCGCTCAGCGCCGGCCCCGAGCGGTCGGTCGCCGCCACCAAGTCTTTCATCGCCTCGCTCACGGGCCTGGCGGCGCTGGTCGCGGCCTGCGCGGACGCCGCGCCGCTCAAGGCGCAGCTGGACGACCTGGAACCGGCCCTCGCCAAGGCCCTGGCCCTGGACTGGTCACCCGCCCTGCCGCTGCTAATCCCCGCCCGGAACCTGTTCGTCATGGGCCGCGGCTACAGCTTCGGCGTCGCCCAGGAAGCGGCCCTGAAGCTGAAGGAGACCAGCGGCCTGCACGCCGAGGCCTTCTCCTCGGCCGAGGTCCGCCACGGGCCGATGGCGATCGTCAAGAACGGCTTCCCGGTCCTGGGCTTCGCCACCGCCGACGCCGCGGGCGACGACGTACGCCAGGCCGCCGGCGAGTTCCGCGAGCGCGGCGCGCAAGTCCTGCTGGCGGGCGAGGCCTTCGGCCTGATCGGCCTGCCATCGCTGCCGGCCAACCCGGTGCTGCAGCCCATCCTGATGATCCAGAGCTTCTACCGCCTGGCCGAGACCCTGGCCCGCGAACGCGGCCTGGATCCGGATCATCCGCCCTTCCTGCGCAAAGTGACCGAGACCCTGTGATGCGGACGCGGTTCACCAACGGCCAAGTGATCGGCGCGCCCGGCGACCTCGTGATCGAGGACGGCGTCATCCTCGCCGACGACGGCCCGCGTAGCGGCGAGGCGGTGATCGACCTCGAGGGCGGCTACCTGCTGCCCGGCTTCATCGACGTGCAGGTCAATGGCGGCGGCGGCGCGCTGTTCAACGCCGATCCCAGCGTCGAGACCATCGCCCGCATCGGCGCGGCGCATCGCGCCTTCGGCGTCACCAGCTTCCTGCCGACCCTGATCTCGGACGACCTGGAAAAGGTCGCCGCAGCGATTGCGGCCGTCGAGTCGGCGATTGCCAGCGGCGTGCCCGGCGTGATTGGCATCCACCTGGAAGGGCCGTTCCTGAGCCCGGCCAAGAAGGGCACGCACGACGCTCGCTGGTTCCGTCGCCTGGACGAGGCGGCCCTGCACCTGCTGAGCAGCCTGAAGGGCGGCCTGACCCTGGTGACCCTGGCGCCCGAGACCTGCGACCTGGAGGATATCCAGCGCCTGACCCAGGCCGGCGTCGTGGTCTCGGCCGGCCATACCGACGCCTCGTACGACAGGATGGTCCAGGCCTTTGACGCCGGCGTCACCGGCGTGACCCACCTGTTCAACGCCATGTCGCCGTTCAATCACCGCGAGCCCGGCGTCGTCGGCGCCGCCCTGGAGAACCAGACGGCCTTCGCCGGGATCATCGTCGACGGCCGGCACGTATCGCCCGCCGCCCTGCGCATCGCGCTGGCGGCGCGTCCCAAGGACCACTTCATGCTGGTCACCGACGCCATGCCGACGGTGGGCGCGGCGACCAAGTGCTTCGACCTGGGCGGCAAGACCATCCGGGTCGAGAACGGGGTGTGCGTCGACGAGGACGGCGTGCTGTCGGGCTCCGACCTCGACATGGCCACCGCCGTGCGCAACGCCGTCGAGATGCTGGGGCTGGACGTCGCGCAGGCGGCGATCATGGCCGCGGCGGCGCCAGCGGCCTTCCTGGGCCTGACCGACCGCGGGACCCTGACGCCCGGCGCCCGCGCCGACCTCGTCTGGCTGGACGCCCAGCTTCAGCCCCGCGGGGTCTGGAGCGACGGCCTTCGCATGCCGGATGGCGACCTCACGCCCGCGCCGCGTCCAGCGCCCTCCCCGACCACGCCCATCCTTATGAACGCCGGGAATTTTAAGTGAAGATTTGTGCCGATATTGGTGGGTCGTTCATCAACCTGGCTCTGGTCGGGGACGACCTCGCGCCGCGCCGCCGCGCCGCCATCCCCACCCCCACCCATGACTGGTCGGCGTTCGTGGCGGTGTTCTCCGACTTCATCGACACCGAAGCCCGGAGCCTGCCGGCCGACACCGCCGTCTGTGTTTCGGCCGCGGGTCTGGTCGCCCCCGATCGCGGCGTCCTGACCAGCGCCAACATCCCCTGCGCCAATGGGCGCGTGCTGGCGGCAGACCTGTCCGAGGCCCTGAGCCGTCCGGTCTTCGTGGTCAATGACGCCGACGCCTTCGCGCTGGCCGAATCGGTCCTGGGCGCGGCCCGCGGCCACAGCCGGGTCTTCAGCCTGATCCTGGGCACCGGGGTCGGCGGCGCTTTGGTCGAGGACGGCCGAATCGTCGTGGGACCTCAAGGCGTGGCCGGCGAATGGGGTCATGGCCCGCTGATCACCGCCTCGCCCCGCGCGCCGGGCGCCAATCCTGTATTCGCTTGCGGCTGCGGCCGCACCGGCTGCCTGGACACCGTCGCCAGCGCCCGCGGCCTGGAGCGCCTGCACCATTTCCTGCATGGGACAGAGGCGACCAGCCGCTGCATCACCGCGGGGTTCGACGAGGGCGACGCGGCCGCCCGCGCCACGGTCGACTACTATTGCGACTTGCTGGCCGGTCCCCTGGCGATGCTGCTCAACACCTTCCCCGCCACGATCGTCCCGGTCGGCGGCGGGCTGGCCAACGCCGCCGGCCTGCTGGCGTTGCTGGACGAGCGGGTTCGCAAGGGCATGCTCGCGGCGCCGCCGACGCCGATCCTGGTCAAGGCGACCCTGGGCGCGGACGCCGGCATCCTGGGCGCGCGCCTGGCCGTCGGCGGCGAGCCCCTACGCCTGGCGGCCTCCGCCTGAACGGCGCCCGGCAATGGCCGGGCGCCTTTGACGCCAGCCGCAGCCGCGGGCACACCAATGAGGCGAAAATGTCTTTCCCCCCTCTTAAGGAGAGAAGGTTCACCCCCGCCAGGCGAGTTCAGATCTCGATGATGCGGCTCCGCGATTTCGATCACTGGTTCGTCGACCACATCCTGCCGTACGAGCGGCAGTACATGAAGTTGGCGCGACGACTGACCGGCGACTTCGATGAAGCCGCCGACCTGGTGCATGACGCTTATGCCCGCGTCTTCGCGCACGACGGCGCGCGGCAGGTGGCCAACCCCCGCGCCTATGTCCTGCAGATCGTCCGCAATCTGGGCATCCAGAAGATTCGCCGCGCGCGCATCGTCTCGATCGAGACGGTCGCGGCGGTCGAGGACCTGCAGCATGTCGACCTGGCCATCGACGCCTTCGGCCAGCTGTCCGATCGCGACGAACTGCGCCGGCTGATCGCGGCGATCCAGAAGCTGCCGCCACAAGCGCGCCGGGTTGTGATAATGCGACGTTTCGATGAGATGTCGCCCAAGGACGTAGCGGCGCGGCTGGGCATAAGCGTCTCTACTATGGAGAAGCATCTCGCCAAGGGCCTGAGCCTGCTGGCCGACATGCTGGATGCGGCGGAGGTGGCGCAAGCGCCTCTCGCCCAGGAACGTGAGACCGGATGGAGCCGCAAGGCCAGATCGACCACAAGGCGATAAGGGACGAGGCCAGCCTCTGGGTGGCGCGCCTCGACTCGGGGTCGGCTGACGTCGAGGCCTTCGAGCGCTGGCGCGACGCCGACCCGGCCCATGCCGCCGCCTACGCCAAGATGACCGGGCTGTGGTCGCGGCTGGGTCAGACGGGCGCGGTCTTGGAGACGCCCCAGCCCATCGCTTCGCCCGCCCCTTCGCGGCGCGGCCTGCTGCGCGCGGCCAGCGTGATCGGCGGCGCCTGCGTGGTCGGCGCCGGCGCCTTCGCGACCAAGACCTTCGCCCGATCCAGCGTCTCGACGCGGCCCGGCGAGCAGATGCGCGTGACCGTGGGTCCGGGCGTGATGGTCGACCTGAATACCGACAGCAAGGTCTCCTGGCGGCTGGAAAAGGGCGCGCCCCATGTCTGGCTGGATCGCGGGGAAGCCGCCGTCACGGTCGGCCCTTCGGCCCGCAGCGCCTGCGTGCTGAAGGCCGGCGACGTCACGGTCGACCTGACGACCGGAGAGTTCAACGCACGCCTGCGGGGCGGCTCGCTCGACCTGCTGGTGCTGCGAGGCGCCGGCGCCGTGCATCGGTCGAAGACCGGTCCCGCCCCCGCCATCCGCTTCGGGGAAGGCCAGAGCGTGGTCGCGACGGCGTCCGACACCCTGGTGCAGACGGCGTCGATCGAGTCGCAGGACGAGGTCTCGGCCTGGCGGCGTGGAGAGATCGTGTTCCAGGGCGCCCCGCTGGGTACGGTGGTCGAGGAATATAACCGCTACCTGACCCGCAAGCTGGTCATTGCAGATCCCGCGCTGAGCCGGCTGCGCCTGGGCGGACGCTTCACCAGCTCCGACCCCGCCGATTTCCTGGAAACCCTGCGTTCCAGCTTCAACGTCCGCGTGGTCGATGCGGGGCAAGACACCATCGTCCTGACCCGCGCCGAATAATTTTTGCGATCGCCATAGAGCCGAGTGAAATCCCAAGCGTCTCTATGGCGCAGCCTGCCCATTCGGGGGTTGAGCGGCTGACCGGAGCGACCCAATGCCTTTCGAGCGTTCTACGCGCGCCCGCCTCGTGGCGGCGCTGCTGGCGACCACCTGCGCCATTTCCGCGCCGGCCGCCTGGGCCCAGACCGCCCAGGCCGGCAGGGCCGCGGCGGCCGAGATCACCTTCGACATTCCGGCCCAGAGCCTGGCGTCGGCGCTGAACGCCTTCTCACGCCAGGCCGGCGTGCAGATCCTGTTTCCCTATGACGCGATCGAGGGCCGGACCAGCAAGCCGTTGCAAGGCCGCTACCCGACGCGCAACGCCCTGAACCTGTTGCTGGCCGGCTCGCCGCTGGTCGTCGACAGCGACAACGGCCGCACGATCGGCCTGGTCGCGGGCAAGCGCCAGGGCGTGGGCCAGATCTCGGGCTCGGTAAGCCAGGTCGACGGCAAGGCCCCGCTCTCCGGCGTGCTGGTTCGCGTCGACACGACGGGGCAGACGGCCGTCACCGACTCCGAGGGCCGCTACCGCTTCGGCGCCTTGCCGACGGGGGCCCATACCCTGACCTTTCAGTATCTGGGCCTGCCGAACCTGACCGAGACCGTCGAGATCGCGCCGGGTGAAAATCCGCCCCGCGCCTCGGCCATGGGCACGGCGCAGGTGTCCGAAGTGATCGTCACCGGCCAGCGCGCCGCCCAGGCCCGTGCGCTCAGCCGCCAGCGCAACGCCGACAATCTCAGCAATATCGTGGCCTCCGACCAGGCCGGCCGCTTTCCCGACCTGAACGCCGCCGAGGCCCTGCGCCGCATGCCGGGCGTTTCGGTGCAGCGCGAAGTGGTCGCCGGCGAAGGCCGCTACGTCTCGATCCGCGGCTTGGACAGCGGCCTGAACAACACCCAGATCAACGGCATGAACGCCGCCCAGCCGGAGAAGGAAAACCGCCGGGTGCCGCTGGACATGATCCAGACCGCCGCTCTGTCCTCGATCACGGTGCACAAGACCCTGCTGCCCAACCAGGACGCGGACGGCATCGGCGGCGCAGTGGTGCTGGAGACGGCGACCGCTTTCGATTTCGCCAAGCCGGTGCTGGACCTGACGATCAGCGGTTTCCACCACGACCTGGCCGGCAAGACCAGCCCGATGATCCAGGGGACGATGGCCCGCCGGTTCGGCGACCGCGACCAGTTCGGCGTCCTGGTGTCGGGCGGCTATTCCAAGCGCAAGACCAAGGGCTACGTCTTCTACCAGGACGAGGATTATCTGAGCTTCGTGGAAGACGATCCGTCCGCCGGCGTCACGCCGCTGCAGTTCCACATCGCCGATTATGAGGACAAGCGCGAGAACATCTCGGCCAATGTCGCCCTGAACTGGGCGGTCACGGACAACACCGAACTGACCTTCAAGGGCAGCTACAACCGCCTCTACGACCAGGAACTGAGCCGCGAGATCTATTTCGAGGGCGGCACGGAGGACTATGAAGACGGCAAGCTGATCCTGACGGAACGCGGCAACGCCCAGATCTTCGACCAGTACGAAGAGACCGAGCTGACCCAGCAGTCCTACGTCCTGGCCGGCAAGACGCGCGCCGGCGCCTTCACCTTCGACTACGGCCTGGGTTATTCGGCCGGCGTCCGCAACGAGCCGTTCGACAACGAGGTCGCGTTCAAGGTCGATCTGGACAGCAACCTGTTCGGCTACGACTTCACCGGCAAGTTCCCCCAACCCAACCTGACGGCCGCCGACCGCGCCCGCGTCGCCGACCCGTCGCAATACGAGCTGGGCTACAACGACATCGACATCGACAACCAGAAGAACACCCGCGCGGCGGCCCACTTCGACGTCAGCTACGAGCCCGCCTCCAGCTGGCTGCGGTCGGTGAAGTTCGGGGCCAAGGCCGAGCGTTCGGAGCGCAAGCTGGTCGAGGGCAACGTCATGGAGCTGGAAGGCCCGCTGACGCTGCAGCAGTTCGGCGTCGGCCCCTTGGTCAGCGTCGGCAAGACGGGCGCGCCCTACCCCGCCTTCCTGTCGCTGGATATCAACCAGGTGAAGGCCTGGCGGACCTACTCACAACATCTGGTCGACACCAACCCCGCCTTCGAGAACGCCTATGTCGAGAACGGCGGCATCCCGCGCGACGAGGACAGCTATGAGAGCCGCGAGGACATCTTCGCCGGCTACCTGATGGCCAAGGGCGTCTGGGGTCGCTGGGAAGCGATCGGCGGGGTGCGCGTCGATCATACCCGCATCGCGTCCGACAACTGGGAAGCCGTGGCGCTGGAGGACGAGGATCCGGTCTTCACCGCCGTGACTGGCAAGGCCAACTATACGAGCTGGCTGCCTCGCCTGCAGGTCAACTACCGCGCCAGCGACGACCTGGTGGTGCGCGGCGCGATGTTCACCTCGATCGCCCGCCCCGAACCGCTGTTCATCTCGGGCGCGACGACCATCGAGGAAGAAGACGGCGAGGTCGACGTCACCGTCGGCAATCCTGGCCTCAAGCCCGCCTACGCCTACAATTTCGATCTGGGCGTCGAACGCTATTTCGGCTCGATCGGCATGATCTCGGCCGGCGTCTACTACAAGCGCATCAACCGCTTCATCTTCAGCGGGATCGCCGGCGAGACCGAGGCCGACCGCGCCCGGTTCGAGAACGACCCGCGTCTGGTCGGCAAGACCATCGACGACGTCACCACCTACGCCAACGGCAAGCGCGCGACGGTCTATGGCCTGGAACTGAACCTGGTGCGCCAGTTCGGCAACCTGCCGGGCCCCTGGGGCGGCTTGGGCGTCTACGCCAACGCCACCTTCCAGCGCAGCAAGGCCGATCCGGGCGTCGACGACATCGCCAAGGGCGACTTCTTCAACGCGCCGCAGACGATCTACACCGTTGCGGCGACCTACCAGAAGTACGGCCTGGAAGGCACGCTGGCCTATGGCTGGCGCGACCGGCAGGCGGTGCGGTTCTCCAGCTACGGCACGCGCATCGTCGAGGAAGCCTATGGCTCGCTGGACGGCCAGTTGCGCTACGCCGTCACGCCGCGCGCCAAGATCTTCCTCAACGCCGTGGACATGCTGAACGACGGCGACAAGCCGATCGTCGACGAGCGCTATGGCGAAGGTTCGCGCTACCTCGAGGGCGCCACCTTCAGCGGCCGCACCCTGACCTTTGGCCTCAACCTGAGCTTCTGATGACCTGGCCGTCGCGCGTCCATAACGACAAGGGGCGCGCGGCGCCGGCCCGGGCGCAGAGTGCGGCGCCGATCTCGACCCTGATCGTCCGGCCCAGCCTGCTGGCGCCGGGCCCGCCCGCCAGCCTGGCGCCGTCGGCCGTTCGCGCGGCCGAGACGATCGGTTTCAAGCCGCTGTCTCCCGCGATCGGACCGGTCGAGGCCTTGCCCGAAGGGTTCAAGCGCACCGTCGTGGTCCGCTGGGGCGACCCGCTGTGGTCGGACGCCCCAGCCTTCGATCCCGCCGTCCTGACCGTCGCGGCGCAGGAACGGCAATTCGGCTACAACAACGACTTCACCGCCGTCCTGCCGCTGCCCTCCGGCGACCCGGACGGCGGGCTGCTGGTGGTCAATCACGAGTACCCGACGCCGTTCCTGATGTTCCCGAACGTCGCGCCGGAAGACGAGGCCCGCACGCTCGACGATGAGCAGCTGAAGATCTGCATGGCCGCCTGCGGCATGAGTGTCGCCGAGGTGCGGCGGACGAACGGGACTTGGGCTCTCGTCGTCGACAGCCCCTACAATCGCCGCATCACCGCTACGACGCCCATCCGGATCTCCGGCCCCGCCGCGGGCCATCCCAAGCTGCGCACCCGCGCCGATCCAACCGGCCGCCTGGTGCTGGGGACGCACGACAACTGCAACGGCGGCGTCACGCCCTGGGGTACGGTGCTGTCGGGCGAAGAAGGTTCGGCCGAGTTCTTCGGCGGCGACTGGCGCGATCCCCCGGACCTGGAACGGCTGAAGCGCGGCTATTTCACCAATCTGGAGCCTCACGGCCGCTATGGCTGGAGCCGCGTCGATAAGCGCTTCGACGTCGGCCACGAGCCCCACGAGTCCAACCGCTTCGAGTGGGTGGTCGAGATCGATCCGCTGGATCCCTCCGCGCCGCCGGTCAAGCGCACGGCCTTGGGGCGCTTCGCCCACGAAGGCGCCCACTGCGCGCTCGCGCCTGACGGCCGCGTGGTGGTCTATCTCGGCGACGACTGGGAGTACGAGTACTGCTACCGCTTCGTCAGCCGCGACGCCTTTGATCCCCACGATCGGGCGGCCAATCGCGACCTGCTGGACCACGGCGTCCTGAGCGTCGCTCGTTTCGCCGAGGACGGAACACTGGACTGGACGCCGCTGGTGTTCGGAACCGGCCCGCTGACGCCAGCCAACGGCTTCACCAGCCAGGGCGACGTGCTTCTGGAGACCCGGCGCGCCGCCGACCTGCTGGGGGCCACGCCGATGGACTCGCCCGAAGGCTACGAACCCGATCCCAAGACCGGTCGGGTCTATATCGCGCTGACTGGTGTCGACGAGCGCGCCAAGGCCACGAACGCCGCCAATCCGCGCCGCAACAATTCCGGCGGTCACATCCTGGAGCTCGTTCCACCCGACAACGGCCAAGGCCCTGACCACGCTGCCGACCGGTTCGGCTGGAGCGTCTTCGCTCTCTGCGGCGATCCCGTCGCCCCTGGCTCGGGCGCGCGCTTCCATCCCGACGCCGGGCGACAGGACTGGTTCGAGGCTCCCGACAATCTGAGCTTCGACGCCGCCGGCCGCATGTGGATCTGCACCGACGGCCCCGGCGCCCGACAGCATGACGGCCTCTGGATGATGCCGACCTCGGGACCGCAGCGCGCCTGGCCCAGGCTGTTCTACTCGCCGCCCTCGGGCGCGGAGTGCTGCAGCCCCGCCTTTACGCGCGACGGCAAGACCATGTTCCTGTCGGTGCAGCATCCCGCCGAGCGCTCGCCCTCGCTGAGCCAGGCCACGACGCGCTGGCCCGACTTCACCCCCGGCCGCCCGCCCCGCCCGTCGGTGATCGCCATCGAGCGCAAGGATGGCCGCGCGCTCTTATAGCGCCGCGGTCACGATCGTCCGTCGAACCGGCGCATCCAGTCGACCACCGCAGGATCGGGATGACTTTCGACGATCGAGGCGAACGTCTCGGCGTTTTCGTCCTGCCCCAGCTTGAAGACGCCGCGCAGGGCCAGCACGCGGGCGCGGAAGCCGATAATGGCTCCCGACAGCTGGTCATAGCGGGGGCCAAGCTCGTCGGCAGACCAGGGGTCGGCTCGCCCCCTCTCGACCACTTGGGTCAAGGCGTCGATCGCGGGTCTGGTGTGGTCTTCGTTCAATTCCACCTCGGCCTCGATGCGCAGGGAGGCGAAGTTCCAGGTCGGGGCCCAGTTACGCCGCCCCGCATGGCTGGGCGAGACATAGGCCTGGGGTCCACAGAACAGGAACCGCGCGCGCCCCGCCTGACGCATGGCGGCACAAAGCGGATTGCGCCGCCCCAGATGGCCGACCAGCCAGGTCAGTCGCCCCGCAGCATCATACTCCCCGATCATCGGCAGCAGAGTCGGCTCATCGACACCCTCGCCGCCGACGGTGACCCAGGCCAGCGGAAAGGCGGCGATCAGATCGCGCACGTCGTCTGGTCCGAAGGTCTCGAACGGCGAAGACACCTAGGCTTTCCCCAGCGCCGACGGGCGATGCGCGGCGATCCAGGGCGAGGCCTTCTCGTAGGCATGGCCCAGCTTGAGGACGGCCAGATCGGCGTGGTTGGGCCCGATGATCTGCAGGCCGATCGGCAGGCCATGCGCACCGCCGAAGCCCGCGGGGGCGGCCAGGGTCGGCAGGCCAGCCATGGTCGGCGGCAGGGTCACCTCCATCCAGCGATGGTAGCTGTCCATCGCCACCCCGGCGATCGCCTTCGGCCAGCGCGTGGCGTTCTCGAACGGGAAAACCTGGGCCGTCGGCAGCACCAGGAAGTCGAAGCGCTCGAAGGCGGCGCGGAACGCCTGATAGATCCGCGTGCGCCCGGCCGAGGCCGCCGCCAGCTGCGGACCGGTCAGCTTCAAGCCGCCTTCCACCTCCCAGATCGCCTCGAGCTTCATCTGCGCCCGCTTGGCCGGATCGTCGTAGAAGGCCTGAAGGTCCGAACCGACCGACCAGTGGCGCAGGGTCACCGCCGTCCGCCACATCTCTGCGGCAGGCTCCGACAGGCTGGCGGCCTCGACCGACATGCCCAGCGCCTTGAACGCCTCCAGCGCCTTGACGCAGGTGTCGAGGATGCCGGCCTCCATCGGCAGCGCGCCGTTTAGGTCGCCCAGCCAGCCGATGCGCTTGCCCTTCCAGTCCTGGTCCAGCGCGCCGGCGAAGATCGCCGGATCGTCGGGCAGCGAGAACGGCGAGCGCGGGTCCGAGCCCGCCTGCACCGACAGCAGCAGCGCCAGGTCCTCGACGCTTCGGGCCATCGGCCCTGCGGTGGCGAAGTTCTGCCAGAACATGTCGCTGTTGGGGACCGAGGGCACCCGGCCGAACGAAGGCCGGAAACCGAAGACGTTGTTCCAGCCGGCCGGATTGCGCAGCGAGCCGCCGAAGTCGCTGCCGTCGGCCAGCGGCGTCATCCGAAGGGCCAGCGCGACCGCGCCGCCGCCGGTGCTGCCGCCCGCCGTGCGGCCGGGGTCATAGGCGTTGCCCGTCACGCCGAACAGCGGGTTGAAGCTGTGCGAGCCCAGGGCGAATTCCGGCACGTTGCTCTTGCCGACGAAGATCAAGCCGGCCTTGCGCATGCGCTCGACCACCAGACTGTCGGCGGCTGGGATGTTGTCGCGCAGCAGCGGCGAACCCTGGGTGCTGCGGATGCCCTTGACCGGGGCAGTGTCCTTGACCGCGTGCGGCAGGCCGTGGAGCGGACCATGGAACCGGCCGGCGGCCGCGTCCTCGTCCATCACCGTGGCCTGCTTGAGCAGGACATCGCTGTCGACGCGCGAGACGATGGCGTTGAAGCGGGGGTTCAGGCGGTCGATCTGGACCAGATGCGCCGTCATCACCTCGCGTGCGGACAGGTCGCGGCGGCGAAGGGCGGCGACCATGGCGCGCGCGCTCATGTCCACGATGCTCCCACCGGCTCGGGCTTGAGCGAAGGCCGGCGTGGCCAGAGCGGCCGTCGCGGCGGCCAGCAGGGTTCGGCGGTTCATGAGCGGTCGTTCCTCGTGGGCGTCACAGGTGCGCGTCGAACCAGGCCAGCACCCGTTCCTGGATGTCGGTCTGGTGGGCGGGCTCGTAGAGCCAGTGCGGCTCGCGCGGATAGCTGACCATGGTCGCGTCCTTCCCCAGCAGGCGCAGGCCCCGGTAGAAGGAAAGCCCCAGGCCGACCGGCACCCGGCGGTCCAGATCACCATGCAGCACCAGCACCGGGACCTTGACGCGATCGACGAAGCGAACGGGCGACGAGGCGTCCATCCGCGCCAGGTTCTCCGGGAACTTCCCGTAGTAACCGGCCACGAAGTCGGGCGTATCGGTCGTCAGCAGCATGGATGGGATATCAACCGGCGCCGCGCCGACGATGGCGGTGCGGAAGCGGTCGCTGTGGGTCGCCGCCCAGGCCGACAGGTAGCCGCCATAGCTCCAGCCGCCGATGCCGACGCGCGCGGGGTCGGCGATCTTCTGGGCCACCAGCATGTCCAGACCGTCGAGCACGTCCTGGAAGTCGGCGCCGCCCCAATCGTTGATCGGACCGCGGGCGAAGGCGCCGCCCTGCCCTTCGGAGCCGCGCGGGTTGGGCAGCAGCACCGCATAACCATGGGTGGCCAGCATCTGGGCCCAGTCGTGCCAGCTGCCCAGCCAGCCCGACCACCACAGGCCCTCGGGGCCGCCATGGCCCTGGATCACCGTCTTGATCGGCGCGCCCGCGACATAGCCTGGCGGGGTCACCAGGGTTCCGTAGATCTTCAGGCCGTCCTTGCTGCTGGTCCAGCTGACCTCGCGCACCTGGCCCAGCGTCCACTGGCGCACCTGGGGATTGAGATCGGTCAGCGGCTCGGCCTTGGCCTGGCCCACGGTCCACAGCCAGATGTCGTCGGGCCGGGTCGGCGTATCCGCGGCCAGGGCCACGCGTCCGCCCTCGGCGCTGAAGCCCGACAACCGACCGTCGAACGCCAGCAAGGTCGAGATCCGCCCATCCCTGGCATCGATGCGCACGAGCTTGGTCCGGGTGTTCTCGAACGACTGGGCCATCAGCGAGCGCCCGTCCGCCGCCCATTCCAGGCGGCGGATATGGCCGGGATGATCCTCGCCGATCCGCAGGCGTCGATCGCTGTCGACGTCGATGATCCAGGCTCGCAGGCCGATATACTGCTCGCGCAGCTGGATGAAGGCCAGGCGCTTGCCGTCGGGCGACCACTCGCCAGGACCAGACGCCTCGCGAAACACCGTCCGCGCCGCGCCGCTGGCGGCGTCGATGATCGCTACATCGGAATGGTAGAAGTAGTCGTTCAGGCCGGTCGTATCCGCCACCCGCGCCGCCAGCCGCTTGCCGTCCGGCGACCAGCGCACGTCGGCGATGTTGCGATCCTCGATGGCGATGCGCCGGGGCTGACCGCCGGCGGCGTCCTGCAGCCAGAGACGTCCCAGGTCGGCCTTGTCGTCGATGATCGTCTGGTCGCGCTTGGCCGCGACGTCGGCCTTCTGCTGGCCGCTTCTGGGATCGGCGGGGGCATAGGCGAAGGTCTTGCCGTCGGCCGTTCGCGAGAAGCCGCGCACCTCGGTGGTCGAGGCCGTCAGCCGGCGGGCCGCGCCGCCATCGACCGGCGCGATCCACACCTGTCTGGCCGCAAGGCCGGTCGCCGAGGCGTCGGGCTGGTTGGACAGGAAAGCGATCTCGCGCCCGTCCGGCGACCAGCGCGGACCGTTCTCGATCTGCGTGCCCGCCGTCAGTCGCCGCGGCGGCGCGCGGCGGTCGACCGGCGCGATCCAGATCGCCGACCGCGACGGCCGCTGGGTCGAGAGCGTGGGGGTGACCACATAGGCCACCCACTGGCCGTCGGGCGACATCTGGGGATCCGACGCGTCGGTCAGGCTCATGATGTCCTGCGCGCGGATCGGCTCGGCGGCCATGCCGAGGGCGGGCCTGCCGCCGAGCAGGGCCAAGGCGGCCAGCGCCAATGCAAATCTAAGTCCGCCGGCCATGCCGCCTGCCTCATGTTCCGTTGGGAGGGGTTCGGCGCGCGGCCTCACGACCGCGCGCCGAAAGATGCGCCTAGTGCAGCTTCCAGTTCACCGTCACGCCCACGGTGCGGGGGCGGATGATGAATTCGTTCAGACCGGTGCCGTTGGTCGAAAGGCCGTAGCCGAACGCCACCGCCCGCTTGTTGCCGAGGTTCGTGGCAAACAGGGCCACATCGACATTATCCAGGCTGACGTTCAGGCGGGCGTCGAACTGGCTGTAGCCGGCGACCTTGACGTCGGGTCCCTGCAGGGTCTCCGGCGCCTTGGCCAGATAGCGGTGGGACAGGGTCAGGACCGGGCTCAGCGGCGCGTCGAAGCGGTAGTCCAGCGTGTTGGCGACCTGCCAGGGCGAAGCGCCCGGCAGGCGCGTGCCGTCCAGCAGCGGCGGAGACGCTGTCCGCACCGTCTCGGTCAGCTTGGCGTCCAGATAGGTGATGTTCGACGACAAGGTCAGGCGGGCGGTCGGCTTGCCCACCACCGCCAGCTCGACGCCACGGATACGGGCGCTGCCGGCGTTGGTCCCGTAGGTCAGGTTGTCACCGGGACGAACCAGGCGAACCTGAATGTCGCTCCAGTCGATGTTGTAGACCGAGGCGTCGACCTGCAGGCGGCCGTTCAGCCAAGTGCTGTGTGCGCCCAGCTCGTAGTTCCACAGCGAGTCCGAGGCCCAGGCGGCCGGGGTGTCGAAGCCGGGCAGGTCGACGACGGTGTTGGGATTGCCGAAGCGGAAGCCCTTGCTGGCCAAGGCGAACAGCGTCAGGTCGCGGCTGGGACGCCAGGCCAGCGAGACCTTGGGCACGAAGCCGTCGTCGCCGGCGTTGCGGCGAGGCACGGTCTGGCCCGTCAGGCCATAGTTGATGCCGTAGCGCTGGATCTCGACCCAGTACTTGGTGTCGAACAGGCGGCCGCCGACCGTGGCGGTCACCTTGGGCAGGAACTCGTAGCTGACCTCGCCGAACAGCGCCTTTTCCGCGCCCTCGCGATGGCTGTAGGTGCGGTTGAAGAACTCGCCCTGCAGCTGGACGGCGTTGTAGCGCGAGGCCAGGACCGCCGCGCCGGTCGGCAGGCTGCTGAGCGTGGCGACGTCGGTCTTGGTCTCCGAGTACATGCCGCCGATCAGCCACTTGAACGGGCCATCGCCCTTCGAGGCCAGACGCGCCTCGATGGTCTTCATGTTGGTGTGCATGTCCTCTTGCGACAGCACGCCTTTCGGGGCGAAGGTCCGCAGGGCGCTGGAGCGCGTCACGTCGCTTTCCAGCAAGTGGTCCTTGGTGTTCGTCGAGGCCAGGATCGTAAGGTTGGCGAAGTCGAACTCCTGGTCCAGCCGCAGCGAATGGATTTCGAAGTCGTAGTCGGTCGGGCCCGGCAGGATGGTCGAGCGGGCATAGGGGCCGAACGTGCTGTGCGTCGTGGCGATCTCGTCCGACTTGTTCTTCTGGTACAGGCTCAGCAGCGACAGGGTCGTGCGGTCGGTCGGGGTGAAAACCACCGAGCCGCGCACGCCGTTGACCTGCAGGTTGTTGCGGGTGCCCGCGCCCAGGTTCTTGATGTAGCCGGCGTCCTCGCGCGAGAAGCCCGCCACCCGCACCGCCAGCTTGTCGGCGATGATAGGCACGTTGATCATGCCCTTCACCGCATAGCTGGCCTTGCCCGAGCGGGCGATGTGACGGACGGTCGTCTCGGTCGCCGCGTCGAAGCCCGAGGCGTCGGCGGTGTTGACGATGTAGTTGATCGCGCCGCCCAGCGAGGCCGAGCCGAACAGCGAGCCCTGCGGACCGCGCAGCACTTCGACGCGGTTCAGGTCGAACGTGTCGACGTCGGGAATGCCCGAGGCATAGCTGGGCTCGGTCAGCGGAATTTCGTTGAGGAAGTAGCCGGTCGGCCCCTGCCCCTGGTCGATGCCCGCCGTTGCGCCGACGCCGCGGATCGTCACGGCCGATTGGCCCGAGGTGCCCTCGTTGAACACCACGCCGGGAATGCGACCCAGATAGTCGGCGTTGCTCTGGGCGCCGGCGGCCTGCAGTTGCTGACCGGTTACGGCCGAAGCGCCGCCCGCCCGGGCCCGCAGACGCCCTGCACCCCTGGCCGGCGGGGGGGTGATTTCTTCCCCCGGCCCCGCCCGGGGGGGGGGAACCCCCCGGGGGGCGGCCTGGGGGCGCACCGCTTCACCTTCGGGCACGATGCTCAGACCGCCGGCGGGCGTACGTCGCACCGACAGGCGGCTGCCCGCCAGCAGCGCATCGAGCGCGGCTTGGTCGGTCAGTCGTCCGTTGACGCCCGGCGAGCTCCTCCCCCGGACCAGGCTGGGATCGTAGACGACGTCCTGGCCGCTCTTCAGCGAATAGGCTCGCAGCGCCGAAGCCAGATCCTGGCGTTCAATGGCGTACTCCCGCGCCGTCTGCGCCTGGGCCGCCGTCGCGCCGCCCGCCATGGCCAGCGCCGCACAGCCGGCCAGCAGCATACCCCGTAGGTCGATGGTCTTCATCTTGCCCCCTCGAACTCAAGCGTTCAGTGACAGGGATGCAGCCGAGGGATTTCACCCCCATCGCCTTTCTAATTTTTTGTGACGAAACGAACGCGGTTCGAAAACTAGCGGTGCGTCAGGACGATCTGGTCGCCATCGGCGCGAGCCGCGACCGGGAAGGCCGTGGCGACCGCCTCGGCGAAGGCCTGGGGGCGATCGGTGTGGAAGACGCCGCTGACGGGCAGACCCGAGAGATCGGCGTCCGCCAGCACCAGGCGCGGCCCGCCATAGCGGTTGAACTCGGCGACGGCCTCGCCCAGCGGCGTGGATTCCAGGATCACCCGCTCGGTCCGCCAGGCCTGGACGCGGGCCAGATCGACGGCCGCGATGGTCGGCGCGGCGGCCGGGATCAGGCGCGCCTCGTCGCCCGGCGACAGGATCACCGTCGGCGCGACCGGTCCCGCCAGGAGCCTGGATCTGCCACCGCTGACGGCCTCGGGCAGGCGCTGGCTGGTCGTGTCGCGGAAGATGGCCACCTTGCCCTCTTCCAGGGTCACGGTCGCCCGCTCCCCCTCGCGGCGAACGTCGAAGGCCGTGCCCAGGGCCCGGACCTCGTCCTGACCGACGAAGACGCGGAATGGCCGCTGAGCGTCCTTGGCGACCTGGAACCAGGCCTGGCCGCGGTCCAGGAACAGGCGTCGCTCGCTCTTGTCGAAGCGCACCCGCAGCTGCGAGCGGGTGTTGAGCATCACGGTCGAGCCGTCAGCCAGGCGCAGCCGGCGCTGTTCGCCCGGCTCGGTGCGATAGGTCTTGCCCGCCAGCAGGTCGGAACCGATCACCGCCGTCGCGACCGCCGCAGCGGCCAGACCGCCGCCGAGCAGGGCGCGACGATCGATCCGCTTGGTCGGAGCCGCCCCCTTGCCCATCAGGATCGCACGCGCTTCGGGATCGTCGGCCAGGTCGCCGACGTCGTTGAAGAGCCGCGCATGGGCGTCGAACGCCGCGCCATTGGCCTTGTCCACGACCAGCCAGTCCTGCAGCCGCTGCTCATCGTCCCGGGTGCGCTGGTCAGAGCCCAGGCGCGTCACCCAGTCGGCGGCCGCCTCAGGCCCCGCGCCCCTGGGCGACCTGGGGCCATGGGCAAACATCCCGTTACGCTTACGCATCCTGATCCATCCGCACCCGGATATGTCCGAGCGCCCTGCTCACCTGTTTTTCGATCGTGCCCACAGAGACCCCGAACCGCGCCGCGAGTTGAGTGTAGGTCAGACCGTCCATCCGGTTGAGTAGAAAAACTTCCTTGGTGCGCGCTGGCAACTCTTCGAGGATCTTGCCTAGCCGGATCAGGGCCTCGCGCCCCTCGAAGATGCGGGCCGGAGAGTGCTCGCTGCCGACCAGCTCGACGGTGTCGATATGGACGTGACGATCCTCGCGTCGCGTCCTGGCCCGACGCCCGCGTTCGAGGAAGACGTTCGAGGCGATCGTGAACAGATAGGCCTCGGGACTGACCAACTCGCCCGGATCGACCCGGCTGATGCGGACGAAGGTCTCCTGGGCGCCGTCCTCGGCCGCGGCCTGGTCCAGGCCCTTGCGGCGAAAATAGCGGACGATCGTGGGTCGATGGCGCGTCACCAGATCCGACAGGCGCGCGTGACGATCGTCTCCCCCCCGCATATCCATCTTCATCGGCGCTTCGCCATCCCTAACTCGAACCTGACCGGACGCGCCGCTCTCGTGCGTCGTAGCAGTGTGGCCTCGCCGTCGCCGACGCGGCCCGCTGTCCGGTTGATCCCGCTTATTCTGTTCTTTTCGTCCAGTTCTCAGGCAACCTCGTCCGGCTGGCAACCGCAGTTTCCGTTTTCCCGGGCGCCCCCTGCCCGTCCTTTGCGCACAGGGAGCGCCGAAAGGGCTAGACGGCGATGGGGGTCTGCGCCTGTTCGCGCGCGGTGAGCAGACCAAACAGGTCACGCGGATCCTGCGGCGAGGCCAGCAGGTTCAGCCGCACGCCCTCGCCCGCCTCGGCCATCCGGTCGCGCAGATAGCGCAGCGCCGAGAAGTCCTCGATCGCAAAGCCCACCGAGTCGAAGATCGTGATCTGGTCCGCGCCGCGCCGGCCGGGCGCCTTGCCCGACACCACCTGCCACAGCTCGGTGACCGGGAAGTCCGGCTCCAGCTGCTGGATTTCGCCTTCGATACGCGTCTGCGGCGCGAACTCCACGAACACCTCGCCCCGACGCAGGATGTCGGCGGCCAGTTCAGTCTTGCCCGGGCAGTCGCCGCCCACCGCGTTCAGGTGAACGCCGGCCCCGACCATGTTGTCGGACAGGATGTGGTTCTGGGCCTTGTCGGCAGTGACGGTCGTGACGATGTCGGCGCCGACCACCGCCTCGGCGGCCGATTGCGCCACGGCGATCTCGAAACCGCGGCCCTGCATGTTGGCGAGGAACTTGCGCGTCGCGGCCGGATCGACGTCGTAGACGCGCAGACGGCGGACGCCCAGCACGGCGCGGAACGCATGGGCCTGGAACTCCGACTGCGCGCCCAGGCCGATGATGGCCATCGTGCTGGCGTCGTCGCGCGCCAGGTGACGCGCCACCATGGCCGAGGTCGCCGCCGTGCGCAGCGCCGTGGTGATGGTCATCTCGGCGATCAGTTCCGGATAGCCGGTGCGCACCGAGGCCAGCACCCCGAACCCGACGACCGTCTGCAGGCCCCGCGAAACATTACCAGGATGCCCGTTGACGTACTTGAACGCGAAGGCCTGGCCATCGCTGGTCGGCATCAGCTCGATCACCCCGTCGGGCGAATGGCTGGCCAGTCGCGGCGACTTCTCGAACGCGTCCCAGCGCCGATAGTCATCCTCGATATAGCTGGCCATCTCGGTCAGGACGGTCTCCAGGCCGATCCGATCGACCAGGTCCACGACAGCGTCGACATCCATGAAAAGCACGGGACAATCCTCCGATTTAAAGCCTGGAAGACAGCCTAACTGCGCGCCGGTACCGAACGGGATGACCAACACACCTATCATTTCGACAAGTTTTTTGGCACTTTGATTATTGCAAACATGAAAACCGCCAATGCATATCTTTGACGATCTGGATCGCCGGCTGATCGGCGCCCTGCGCGAGGACGGCCGCGCGCCGCTCTCCAAGCTCGCCCTGCTGCTGGGGGTTTCGCGGCAGACCGTCGAGAACCGCCTGACCCGCCTGCTCGACAGCGGCGCGGTCCTGGGCTTCACGATCCGCGTGCGACAGGACGCCGAGGACGACGCGGTCCGGGCGATCATGATGATCGAGGTGGTGGGCAAGTCGACGACCGCGGTCATCCGCAGCCTGAGGGGCCTGCCGGAGCTGCACTCGCTGCACTCCACCAACGGCGCCTGGGACCTGGTGGCCGAGATCCGCGCAGCCAGCCTCCAGGATTTCGACCGCGTTCTGCGCCACGTGCGCGAGACGCCCGGGGTTCAGAACAGCGAGACCAGCCTGCTGCTCAGCAGTGTCTGAGGCGTTGCGCTAACGAGCGCGGGGATCTAGCCGGAATAAATTCTCGTGACTTGCGCCCCGCCCGTGCTCTTGAAGAGCTGTGGTTGCACGATCGAACACGGTGAACTGAAAGGACGACGACATGGCTTTGCTCGACAAGCTCAAAACTGACCAACTCGCGGCGCGCAAGCTGGGCGACCGCCTGAAGGCTGACGTGCTCACCACATTGATCGGCGAAGCGACGCAGATCACGACCGAAGAGTTCAAACGTGGCGTGACGGAAGTCACGGACGAAAAGGTCGTCGCAACCGTCGCGAAGTTCTTGAAGAACACGAAGCTGACGCTGGAAAACCTGGCGACCGAACGCGCGCGCCTGACCGAAGCCGGCGGCGATGCGTCGAAGGTGGACGAACGGATCAAGGCGGCCGAAACCGAACTGGCGATCCTGTCCTCTTACGGCCCCAAGCAGATGACGGAATCGGAACTACGCGAGGCCATCGACGACTTCCGAGCCAAGAACCCCGGCGCCAACGTCGGAGCGATCATGGCCCACCTGAAGACCAGCTTCGGCGGTCAGTATGACGGCAAGGCGGCCAGCGCATTGGCCAAGGCTTGAGTGGAGGGCGACTACGTATTCGCGCCCTCCACGAGCCCGAACTCGACGAGGGCCGGATAGAAGTTGTCGTTGTCGTGTCCGGGTCTGCTCAGCTTGATCAGAGCAAAGCGCTGCAGGTCGGACAGGGCCTGCCACTGCGCGTCCAAGGGTGAGCTGAGCCCCCGCTGCGCCGCCCAGGTGACGGCGTGGGCGGCCACCTGCGCGATCCCGCGCCAGGGAGGGGTCGGCTCGGCCTCCCGGGGCTTCACCGGCTCATCGGCCTGAGCAACGATGGCGTCGACCAGCAGGTCACGATAGGCGGTAATCTCCTCTGGCGTCCTCCACGGCGCGGACACCAAGGCGCCGCGCGTCGCACGATCAAACCGGCTCCACTGGCGAAGGGTCAGTTTCACACCGCTGAGATCGAGCTTGAAGCGCACGATCATCGGAATGCAGCGCAGGCTGCCGGCGAAATCCTGCTCGAAGGCGAAAATCTCGTCGCCGCCCGGAGCCGTCCGCACCTCGGCGGCGATATGCGCCCGCTCGAAACAATCACTCATCCGACGGCTCTCCTCTCCGCAGCGCCGTCCTGACGCGTCGCGGCTCGTGCGGCGACTTCACCAATGACGATCAACAACGGACCATCGCCCGCCTCGCGCACCCGTTCGCCCAGGGTCGCCAAGGTCGCCTGATAGAGCCGGGCGTCCGCGCCGCCGGCCTTCTCGACGGCGACGACAGGCGTCTTCGCGCAACGGCCCGCCGCGATCATCCGCTGGGCCAGATCGTCCGCCACGTCGCCGCCCATATAGACGGCGAGGGTCGCCTCGCGATCGGCCGCCGCGCTCCAGTCGCCCGCCAACGCGCCAGCCTCCAGCCGCGCCGTCGTAAAGACCACGCGACGCGCCTCGCCACGATGGGTCAGGGGAAAGCCGAACTGGGCGGCGGCGGCGCAGGCGGCGGTGACGCCGGGCACGACCTCGGTCTCGACGCCGAAGCCGTTCAGGAAGGCCGCTTCCTCGCCGACCCGGCCGAAGATCGAGGGATCGCCCCCCTTCAGCCGAACGACGCGTAGACCCTTGCGCGCCAGACGCAGCATCAGGCGGTTGATCTCCTCCTGCTTCATGCTGGGCTTGCCGGCCCGCTTGCCGGTCTGGATGCGCACACAGCCCGGTGGCGCCAGAGCGATCGCCTCTTCCGAACACAGGGCGTCATAGAGCAGCGCGCCGGCGCTCTCGACCGCTCGCACCGCGCGGACGGTCATCAGGTCCACGGGGCCCGGGCCCGCGCCGACCAGCATCACCTTGCCAAGCGTGTTCTCAACCGACATGGGCGGGCTCCTTGGGATTGACGGCGAAGGCCTTGATCATGCGGGCGATCTCGGGACGGCAGGACCCGCAGTTGGTCCCCGCGCCGGTCGCCTTGCCGACGGCGTCCGGTGTTCCGGCGCCGGCGGCGATGGCGGCGTCGAGCGCCTTGGCTCCGCCCTTCAGGCAGGCGCAGGCCATCGGGCCGGCCTGGACCCCCCCGCCGGGCGGGCGGCCGAAAAGCAGGGTCGATCGCGTCTCGGCGCCCAGGTCGTCCTGCGCGAACAGTTCGGCCAGCCAGTCGCGCGCCGGCAGGCGGCCCGAGGTGGTCATGAACAGCACGGCGGCCAGACGACCATTGTCGATCCAGGCCTGGCGGCGAGCGCCCGTTGCGGCGTCCTCATAGGTGACGAGTTCGCCGGCCAGCCCCTTGGCCAGGGCCTTGCGCAGGGCGTCGCGCTCGACAGCGTCGCCCCGGCCGGCGAACTCGTGCTGCTGGCAGGCCTCATGGGGGATGCGCCGCCAGACGAGGTCCATCCCGGACGGGGACGACAGGATGGACCGCGTGAGGAAGAAGCCCGTCCAGGTCTCGCGATAGGCGCTGATCCGGGCGGGGGTGTGCTTGAACTCCGGCTGGCCGGACGTGGGATCGATGTTCGGCGCGACCAGGGCGTTGGCGCGGCCCGACGGCGCGAAGGCGTCGGTCCAGTGCATCGGCATGAACAGCCCGCCTCGGCGCTGACGGTCGGTGATCTTGGCGATCGCCACGGCTTCGCCGCGTCCGGTGACCACCCGCGCCAGGGCGCCGTCGCGGACGCCGCGCGCCTGGGCGTCCTCGGGGTGGATCTCGACATAGGGTTCTGGCGCGTGCCGGCACAGGTCCGGCGCCAGGCCCGTGCGGGTCATGGTGTGCCACTGGTCGCGGATGCGGCCGGTATTGAGCGACATCGGAAACGCGCCGCTGGCAGCTTCCGCCGGGCCGCGCGGCCGGGTCGGAACCATGCGGGCGCGGCCGTCGGGGGTCTGAAAGCGGCCATCGACGAACAGGCGCGCCGTCCCCTGCCCGTGCGTCGTCACGGGCCACTGGATGGGCGAAAGCTCGGCGTAGGCCTCTGGCGTCAAAGCCGAAAGGCCGGACAGGTTTAGAAGCCGATCGGGGTTCTCATAGGCCGTCAGGCGCGCCCATTCGCGGAAGACGCCGGCGTTGCTGGCCCAGCCGAAACCGTCGAAGCCCATCGCCGAGGCGACGTCGGCCATGATCTTCCAGTCGGCGCGCGCCTGGCCCGGCGCTGAGAACAGAGCCCGCTGGCGCGAGATGCGGCGCTCGGAATTGGTCACCGTGCCGTCCTTCTCGCCCCAGCCCAGGGCCGGCAGCTTGACGTCGGCGAAGGCGGTCGTGTCGGTCTCGACGCAATCGGAGACCACCACGAACGGGCACTTGGCCAAGGCTTCGCGGATCGCGCCGCTGTCGGGCAGGCTGACGGCCGGGTTGGTGGCCATGACCCAGATCGCCTTGATCCGACCGTCGCGAACCGCCTCGAACATCTCGATGGCCTTAAGGCCTGGCGCGCGGGCGGTGTCGGGCGCGCCCCAGAAGCGGGCGACGCGATCGCGGTCCTGCGGCGCGAAGTCCATGTGGCCGGCCAGGGTGTTGGCCATGCCGCCGGTCTCGCGTCCGCCCATGGCGTTGGGCTGGCCGGTGATCGAGAACGGACAGGCGCCGGGCTTGCCGATCCGTCCCGTGGCCAGGTGGGCGTTGATGATCGCCAGACCCTTGGCCACGCCCTGGGCCGACTGGTTGGCGCCCATCGAGAACAGGCTGACCGTCCGCTCGTGCTGAGCGAACAGATCGTAGAAGTCCTGCACCGCCTCGACCGGCACGTCACAGTCGGCCGCGATGGCGCTGACCGACTGGTCCACCTCCAGCAGCGTGGCGACCACCTGGTCGAAATTGTTCACGTGCGCGGCGATGTAGTCGCGATCGACCGCGCCGCGCCGGATCAGGTCGGCCAGCAGGCCGCTCCACAGGCGCACGTCGCTCTGCGGCGCGATGGCCAGATGCAGGTCCGCGCCCTCGGCGGTGTCGGTGCGGCGCGGGTCGATGACCACGTGCTTCTGGCCCCGGGCCTTGGCCGCCTCCATGCGGCGGAACAGCACCGGATGGGTCCAGGCGGCGTTGTGGCCGCTGAACACGACCAGATCCGCCAGATCCAGGTCCTCGTAGCAGCCGGGCACCAGGTCGGCGCCAAAGGCCTGCTTGTGGGCGGCTACGGCCGAAGCCATGCAGAGGCGGCTGTTCGTGTCGATATTGCCCGACCCGATGAAGCCCTTCATCAGCTTGTTGGCGACGTAGTAGTCCTCGGTCAGCAACTGGCCCGAGACATAGAAGGCCACGCT
>CAZRPD010000044.1:0-30378 GCA_964601775.1 uncultured Caulobacter sp.
GCCCCTGGCGGAGGCCCTGGACGTCCCGCCCCCGCCCACCGTGCGCCCGCGCCGCCGCCGCGAGCCCAAGCCCGAGCGGTTCACCAGCTTCGCCGAGCCCGAGTTGAAGCCGGCGACGTCGCTGGCCGCCAGCGCCCAGCCGCCTGCGCCGATCGTCGAGGCCGAGCCGCCAGCGCCTGCCCCGACCCGTGAAGCCGCGCTCGACCTGCGCGGTCCGTTATCCGAAACGCCGACCCCGTTGGTCGCCGAAAAGGCGCCGCGCCGGATGTCGGGTGTGCTGTTCTGGACCCTGGCCACCGCCGTCGCCGCCCTGTGGGCGCTGGCGCCGATCGCCTTCGCCTTGGGTTATGCCCGCGGCGTGCCGGCCTTCCGCGTCGAAGGCTTCGCCCTGCTGGTTTTTGCGGGCCTGGCCATCGGTCCGGCCCTGCTGACCCTGCTGGGCGCCTATCTGCTGCGCCAGGCCAACGGCATCGCCGACGAACTGCGCCGCACCCGCACCCTGACCGACCGTATCGTCACCCCGGCCGCCCTGGCCGCCGCCGGCCCCCCCAGCGCCGTGGACGCCATGCGCCAGGGCGTGGACGAGGCCGCCGCCGCCGCCGAGCGGGCGCGCGAACACATCATCTCGCTGCGTCAGGCTCTGGCCGAAGAGACCGCCCGCCTGGCCGAGGCCGCCGCCGACTCCGCCCGCACCGCCAACGCGCTGGCCCAGGGGCTGGGTCACGAACGCACGGCGATGGAGAGCCTGTCGCACTCGCTGGACGCCCGTTCTACGGCGGTGGACGACGCACCCGCCACCCAGCCCGGCAGGGTGCCCGAGCCCTCCACCCTGGCCGACCCCCAGGTCCGAGAACCCGAGGGGGCGCTGGCCGCCCGCGCCGCCGACCTGGCCGCCGCCGCGGCCGAAGCCTCGGACGCCGCCCGCGTCGGGGCCGAGGATCTGTCGCGCCAGATCGCTCGCCTGGAGACCGCCGGCCACGGCGTCGGCGACCAGATCTCGTCGGTCGAGAAGAGCCTGGCCGTCCAGCGCGCGGCGCTCGTGGAAGCCAGCCAGGCCCTGCGTTCGGAGCAAGAGGACTTCGCCTCTGAAGCCGAGACTCGCACCGCCCAGCTGACCGAGTTCGTCGCCTATACCCGCGTCGGCGCCACCGAGCTGTCGGATAGCGCCGCCATGGGCGCGGAAATCCTGCGCGGCCTGATCGGCGCCGCCGCCGAACAGTTCCGCGACATGGTCGACGGCGCCCGCAATCAGCGCGACGGCCTGAGCGACGAGGTCAAGAAGACGCTCGAGGCCATCGGCGACGTCGCCGAGAGCCAGCGCAACCTGCTGGAAGACGAGCTGAAGGCGGCCATGGAAGCCATGGCCGAGGCGGCGCTGAAGGCCAGCGAGGGCGTCGAGGCCCGCGTCGAGGCCGCCCGCAGCCGCGTCGACCAGTTGAACGAGATCGCCTTCGCCGCTGGCCAGAAGGCTGACGCGGTGTTCGAGTCCCGCATGGAAGAGGCGCGCGACATCATCGAGCACTCGGCCCAGATGGTCGAACAGGCCGGCGCGCGCACCTCGCAGAAGCTGCAGGACTCCGTGCAGTCGGCTCGCGGTACGCTGGACGAGCTGGAAGGCATGCTGGCCGAGATCGGCAAGCGCACCGCTGACCTGCCGGCCGAGGCGCTGCAGAAGGCCGCCGAGGTCCGCGTCGCCATCGAGCAAGGCGTCGAGCAACTGATGAACGCCGTCCGTCGCACCGCCGAGGAGACGGCCGCGATCGACCAGGCCTTCCAGGAACGCGTGCGCCGCAACTACGAGATGCTCAGCGAGGCGGCCGGCGCCGTCACCGCCTCGACCAACTCGACCATGGCCGCTCGCGCTGCGTCGCCGGTCGCCCCGCCGCGCCGGGCCGCGCCGCCGCCGGCCCCCGCTGCGTTCCAAGCGCCGGTCCCCCAGCCTCCGCAACCATTGCCGATGGCCGAGTTCGAGGACGAGGATGAGGCGCCGACCGATCGCCGCCGCCTGCGCCTGACGCCGACCGCGACCGACGAGGAGTTCCGCTCGGTGTTCGAGCAGGCCCAGACCCGCAAGCAAGCCCCGCCGCCGTCTGCCGAGGCGGAAGGTGAGGGCGGCTGGAGCTGGCGCAACCTGCTGGCCGGCATCGAGAATAGCTCGCCGGGCGATACGGCCCTTGGCGAAAAGCTGGCGACTGAGATCACCGCGATGGGCATCGACCCGCACGCCCTGCTGCCGCGCGGCCGCATCGACGAGATCGCCGCCGCCCTGCAGACCCGCGACACGGCCGGCGCTCGCGAGGTGGTCAAGCGCCTGGCGCCCGCCGCCATCCGCCGTCTGGTGCGCCGCCTGTTCTCGGACGCCACGCTGAAAAGCAATACCGAGCGCTTCCTGGTCCGCTACGCCGCGATGATCGACGAAGCCTCGGGCCAGGACCGCGAGGGCTTCCTGCTGGCGGCGCTGCTGTCGTCGGACGCGGGCCGAGCCTATCTGCTGCTCGACGCGGCCAGCGGCGATCTGCGCTAGGTGAAGCGCCTGTTCGATTTCGCCGCGGCGACGGCCGGCCTCTTCGTGCTGGCGGTCCCGCTGGCGGTGCTGTGGCTTCTGGTGCGCCTGACCTCGCCGGGGCCAGGACTCTATTGGTCGCAGCGGGTGGGCAGGGGCTCGGCGCTGTTCCCGATGCCCAAGTTCCGGACCATGCGGATCGACACGCCCGAGGTCGCCACGCACTTGCTGGAAGACCCAGACCGCTGGCTGACGCCGGTTGGGCCGATGATGCGCAAGCTCAGCCTCGACGAGCTGCCGCAGCTGTGGAGCGTGCTGGTCGGGCATATGAGCCTGGTCGGGCCGCGGCCGGCTCTGTTCAACCAGGACGATCTGATCGCGGCGCGCAAGGCCGCCGGCGTCGACGTGCTGCGCCCGGGGGTGACCGGCTGGGCGCAGATCAACGGCCGCGACGAGCTGGCCATCCCCGACAAGGTGGCCCTGGACGCGGAGTACCTGCGCCGCCGCTCGTTCCGCTTTGACCTGGAGATCCTGGTCAGCACCGTGGTGCCGGTGCTGACGGCGCGGGGGGTTACGCGCTAATCCTCAAACCGTCATCCCGCGACTTGTTCGCGGGACCCATTTGTCAGCCGCACGTGAAGCGCGGAATGAATCTCTCACGCGCCAGCTGAACCATGGGTCCCGCGCATAAAGCGCGGGATGACGATGGGGGTTTTAGCCCAGGTCCGCGTAGGCCTTCTCGATCGCTTCCACGAACGTCGGGTTACCCGTCAGCTTGGCCGGGAACACGCTGTCCAGCGCCAGGAACGCGGCGACATCAGCCTTCGCGTCGCCGGTCGTGGCCGCGCCGATTTCCGTCAGTTTGGCGGCCAGCGGGTCGGTGATGGCTTCGCCGGCCTTGGCGCGCAGGGCGATGAAGCGCATCCAGGCCGCCAGCGGGATGGCCAGGCGCTCGATCGAGCGGCCGGCGTCCAGGGTCTCGGTCAGGGTGCCCAGCACCCGGAAAGGCAGCTTGGCCGAGCCGTCCCAGGCGATCTGCGACAGCAGGTGGCGGATCTCGGGATTGCGGAAACGGGCGATAATGGCGTCGGCGTACTCAGCCAGGTCCAGGCCGCGGGGCGGCGTCAGGGTCGGGATGATGTCCTTGGCCATCAGCTCGCGGCCCAGGGCTTCCAGGGCCGGATCGCTGACCGCCTCGAACACCGTCTCGTGGCCGCGCAGGATGCCGGCATAGGCCAGGGTCGAGTGCACGCCGTTCAGCAGGCGCAGCTTGGCGCGTTCGAAGCCGCGCACGTCATCGGTCAGGATGACGCCGACGCTGGCCAGGTCCGGCGCATCGGCGGGCAGCACGTCCTCGACCACCCACTGGGTGAAGGCCTCGCGCTGGATCGGCCAGGCGTCTTCCAGGCCCGTGGCCGTCTGGACGCGGGCTCGCAGGGCGTCGTCGGTGGCCGGCGTGATGCTGTCGACCATGGTGCGCGGGAAGCTGCCCTCGGCGTCGATCCAGGCGGCGAGCTCGGCGTCCTGCTTGGCGGCGAAGGCGACGACGGCGGCCTTCAGGCGCCAGCCGTTGTCGGCGAGGTTGTCACAGGCCACGACGGCGTAGGGTGCCAGACCCGCGGCGTGACGGCGACGCAGGCCTTCGACCAGGTAGCCGACGGCGCTGATCGGCTCGCGCGGATTGGCCAAGTCGTGGACGATGTCGGGGTGGCTCTCGTCCAGCCCGCCCTCGGCCGACAGGGTGTAGCCCTTCTCGGTCACGGTCAGGGTGACGATGCGGGTCGTGGGGGCGGCCAGGCGGGCGAAGACCGACGGCGGATCCTCCGGCGCGACCAGCACTTCACGGATGGCGCCGACCACGCGGAAGGTGGTCTCGGCGTCCAGCTGGGCCAGGGTGTAGAGGCCGTCCTGCGGGGCCAGGGCGTCGCGGACGCCGGGGCTCTTCAGCGAGACGGCGCAGATGCCCCAGCGCGGGTCCGTGGCCAGCAGCTGGTCGAAATAGAACGCCTGGTGAGCGCGGTGGAAGGCGCCGGGACCGAAGTGGACGACGCCGATCTGGACCTTGTCGCGGTCATAGGCCGGCAGGGCGACGCCGGGCAGGGCGGCGGGATAGCTGACGGTATTGAGACGCAGCGGCTTCGAGAGAGTGTCGGTCACAGAGTTACGCCTTGCTTCCAGATAGCGATTTCACGTTCGCCGTTCAGTTCGGCCTTGGTGGCCTTGCCCGAGGCGGTGTCGACCACGAGGTTCATCAGCCGATCGGCCGCGTCGTCCATCGAGACGCCCGCCAGCACCTGGCCGGCGTCGAAGTCGATCCAGCCGGGCTTGCGCTGGGCCAGGCCCGAGTTCGAGGCGATCTTCAGGGTCGGGGCGGGGAAGCCCAGCGGCGTGCCACGACCGGTGGTGAACAGGATGACCGTGGCGCCGGCCGCCGTCAGGGCGGTGGACGACACCGCGTCGTTGCCGGGGGCCTCCAGGAACGTCAGGCCGTGCGGGCCGACCCGCTCACCATAACGCAGCACCTCGACCAGTTGGGCGCGGCCGCCCTTCTGCACCGCGCCGAGGGACTTTTCCTCCAGCGTGGTGATGCCGCCGGCGATGTTCCCGGGGGAGGGGTTCTCGTAAATCGGCTGATTGTTGTCGATGAAGTAGCGCTTGAAGTCGTCGATCACCGCGACGGCCTGGTCGAAGATCTCGCGGGTCGCGGCGCGCTGCAGCAGCACGTTCTCGGCCCCGAACACCTCGGGGATCTCGGTCAGGACGGGCGTACCGCCAGCGTCGGCGACCTTGTCGGCGATGCGGCCGACCAGCGGATTGGCGGTGACGCCCGAGAAGCCGTCCGAGCCGCCGCACTTCAGGCCCACGACCAGTTCGGAGACCGAGATCGGCTCGCGCTTGTCCTTTTCGGCGATCTCGACCAGGGCCTCGATGGCGGCCAGGCCGTCTTCCAGCTCGTCCTCGACCATCTGGGTGGTGAAGCTGCGCAAACGCTCGCCGTCGATGTCGGGCGCGGACTCCAGCAGGGCCTTCAGCTGATTGTTCTCGCAGCCCAGGCCCAGGATCAGCACGCCGCCAGCGTTGGGGTGGGCGGCGAGGCCGGCGATCAGCGAGCGGGTGTGGATCAGGTCATCGCCCAACTGCGAGCAGCCGAACGGATGCGGAAAGGCGTAGATGCCGTCGACGCGGCCAGCGAAGCGCTGGTTGGCCTTCTCGGCGATGCGGCGGGCGGTGTTGGCCACGCAGCCGACGGTGCACAGCACCCAGATCTCGTTGCGGGTGCCGGCTCGGCCGTTCTTGCGACGGAAGCCGTCGAAGGTCCGCGCGGCCGGCTCGGCATGCGGCTCCGGCGCCGACGGGGTGAAGGCGTAGCCCTCGACGCCGTCCAGGCGGGTGGCGACGTTATGGACGTGGACGTGGTCGCCGACGGCGATGTCGGCCGTCGCCCGGCCGATCGGCCAGCCGTACTTCAAGACGTCGTCGCCGGCCGAGGCGGCGCGGATGGCGATCTTGTGGCCCTTGGGCACGTCGGCGCGGGCCGTGATCGTCTCGCCGTGCAAGTCCAGGGTCTCGCCGGCGGCGATGTCGCGAAGGGCGGTGGCGACGTGATCCCGCGGGTCGACGGGGTGAATTGATTCGGGCTGGGCCAGGGTCGTTTCAGTCATGGGAAGGGTCGTCGCCGCGCTCAGGATCGCAAAAAGACTTGTATGATGACATGGTAACCGGTGTCACTCACGCCAAGAGCGAACGTTTCTGCCTAGGTTGGCGGCGTCCACACGGCTAGAGTATGACAAAAGAAAACGAACAAAGCTGCTGGAAACGCCGTGACCGCTTCGAAGACGCCGTCCTCGACACCCGATGAGCTGACCCCGGGGGATGGGGAGAGCGGCCTCGAAGGTGGTCGCCGCAGGGCGACCATCAACGACATCGCCCGTCTGGCGGGCGTCTCCAAGAAGACCGTCTCGCGCGTCATCAACCAGTCGCCGTTCGTCCGCGACGAAACCCGCGAGCGGATCGAGGCGGTGATCGCCGAGTGGGGCTATGCGCCCGACCCGCAGGCCCGGGGGCTGGCCTTTCGCCGCTCGTTCCTGATCGGCATGATCTACGACAACCCCAACCCGCAATACGTCGTGAACATGCAGCTGGGTCTGCTGGACGGCATGCGCGGCTCGGGCTTCGAGCTGGTCGTCCACCCCTGCAACCGCGCCAGCCCGACCTTCCTGGCCGACGTCCGCTCGTTCGTGGAGCGCCAGAAGCTGTTCGGGGTGGTTCTGCCGCCATCGGTGTCGGAAGACGAACGCGTCGCCAAGCTGCTGACCGAGATCGGCTGTTCGTACATCCGCATCGCCTCGGTCGAGCTGGACAAGCCCGAGCACATGATCGTCGGTCATGACCGCCTGGGCGCCTACCAGGCCGCGCGGCACATCATCGAGCTGGGCCACAAGAACATCGCCTTCATCTCGGGTCCCGACACCTTCCGTTCGTCGCACGAGCGGCGAGGGGGCTTCGACGACGGCCTGGCCGAAAGCGGCCTGAAGCTGACCGAGAAGGACATCGTCCAGGGCGCCTATACCTTCGAGTCCGGCATGGCCTGCGGCGACACGCTGTTGACCCGCACGCCGCGTCCGACGGCGATCTTCTGCGGTAACGACGAAATGGCCGCCGGCGTGCTGCAGTCGGCGCGCAAGGCCGGCCTGTCGGTGCCCGCAGACCTGACCGTCGTCGGCTTCGATGACTTCCAGATCGCCCAGGCCGTCTGGCCGCCGCTGACCACGATCCACACCCCCACGCGCGAGATCGGCAAGATGGCCGCCGAGAAGCTGATCGGCGTCGAACGCCGCGAGCCGCGCGACCTGACCAAGACCGAACCGACCCTGGTGGTGCGCGAGTCCTCGGGGCCGGTTCCGAGCTGATCGCGCGCAACCTCCGGCGGGTTGCATCGAAACATGACACCGGTTACCAAGCGGGCCTAAGCGGCCAACCGCGAAGTCGCCGGTAATAAAGGGAGACGTTACGCTATGCCCAGGCCCCTGAATTTCCACGACGATCGACTTTTCCCGGCGGACGCCAAGACGCGCTCTTACGCGCAGGGCCTGTATGCGCTGGTCAAGGACCTGCCGATCATCAGCCCGCATGGCCACACGGATCCGAGCTGGTTCGCCACTAACGAGCCGTTCCAGGACGCCACCGACCTGCTGCTGGCGCCGGACCACTATCTGTACCGCATGTTGTACAGCCAGGGCATCAGCCTGGACGCGCTGAAGGTGCGCTCCAAGGCTGGCATTCCCGAGACCGATCCGCGCGCGGCTTGGAAGCTGTTCGCCGACAACTTCTACCTCTTCCGCGGCACGCCCTCGTGGATCTGGCTGAACCACGTGTTCTCCAAGGTGTTCGGCTTCACCGAATTCCTCGAAGCCTCGAACGCCGACGACTATTTCGACCGCATCAACGAAGCCCTGGCCTCGGACGCGTTCCGTCCACGCGCCCTGTTCGACCGCTTCAACATCGAGACCCTGGCGACGACCGAAGGCCCGCATGAGGTGCTCAAGCACCACCAGGCCATCCGCGAGAGCGGGTGGGGCGGCCACGTGGTCACCGCCTATCGTCCCGACGCGGTCATCGACTTCGAGGACGAGCGCTCGCCGCGGTCGTTCGAGCGCTTCGCCGAGGTGTCCGGCAAAGACGTCTACAGCTGGAAGCAATATCTGGAAGCGCACCGCCTGCGCCGTCAGGCCTTCATTGAGGCCGGCGCGACGTCGTCGGACCACGGCCATCCGACCGCCGCGACCGCCGACCTGTCGGACGTCGAGGCCGAGGCCCTGTTCCAGAGCCTGGTGAAGGGCGACATCACGCCCGAGAAGGCCGAGCTGTTCCGCGCCCAGATGCTGACGGAAATGGCCAAGATGAGCCTGGACGACGGGCTGGTCATGCAGATCCACCCGGGCTCGCACCGCAACCACAACGCCGGCCTGCTGGCGTCGCACGGTCGCGACAAGGGCGCCGACATCCCGACCCGCACCGAATACGTCTCGGCGCTGAAGCCGCTGCTGGGCCGCCTGGGCAATGATCCGCGTCTGTCGGTGATCCTGTTCACCCTGGACGAGACCGTCTACAGCCGCGAGCTGGCCCCGCTGGCCGGCCACTATCCGGTGCTGAAGCTGGGTCCGTCCTGGTGGTTCCACGACAGTCCGGAAGGCATGATGCGCTTCCGCGAGCAGGTCACGGAAACCGCCGGCTTCTACAACACCGTCGGCTTCAACGACGACACCCGCGCCTTCCTGTCGATCCCGGCCCGTCACGACGTCGCCCGTCGCGTCGACAGCTCGTTCCTGGGCCGCATGGTCGCCGAGCACCGGATGGATCTGGTCGAGGCCGAGGAACTGATCGTCGATCTGACGTACAACCTGCCTAAGAAGGCCTACAAGCTTGATCAACGCCCCGCCTGGGCGCGTCCGGCCAAGCTGGCTGCCGAGTAAGAACCCATCTTCGGAGGAGGCTTTTCGATGTTCGCCAAGACCTATCACGCCACGCATCCGGACATGATGTTCGCGGTCAGCAATGACGACCTGCGCGACCGTTACCTGATGCAGGACCTGTTCCAGGACGGCCAGATCGTGCTGACCTACAACCACGCCGAACGCTTCGTCGTCGGCGGGGTGGTGGCGACCGCGCCGGTCAAGCTGCCCGACCAGACCGAGCCCGCCTCGGCCGCCGGCCATCCGTTCCTGGAGCGCCGCGAGCTGGGCGTGATCAATGTCGGCGACACCACTGGCAAGATCACCGTCGACGGCGTCGTCTACGAGATCGTGCCGCGTGACGGTGTGTACGTCACCATGGGCGCCAAGGACGTCACCTTCGAAGGCGTCGAGGGCGCTGCTCGCTTTTACCTGGTCAGCCTGCCGGCCCACGCCGCGTTCGAGACCAAGAAGCTGGCCTTCGCCGACGCCATCCCGCTGGAGCGCGGCGCGCTGGAGACCAGCAACGAGCGCACGATCTACCAGTACATCGTCCCGACCACCTGCAAGTCGGCCCAGCTCTTGCTGGGCATGACCGTGCTGAAGCCGGGCAGCGTCTGGAACACCATGCCGCCCCACCTGCACGACCGTCGCTCGGAGGCCTATTTCTACTTCGGCCTCGGCGAGAACGACAGGGTGTTCCACTACATGGGCGAGCCGGACGAGATGCGTCACATCGTGATCGCCAACGAGGAAGCCGTCATGAGCCCGCCGTGGTCGATCCACATGGGCTCGGGCACCGCCAACTACACCTTCATCTGGGCGATGGGCGGCGAGAACCTCGACTACACCGACATGAACGTGCTGGACATCTGCCAGCTGAAGTAGCGGCGCAAGCCGACGCGACCTTCGCTTGTCATCCCGGGCGAAGCGCAGCGTAGACCCGGGACCGCCCAAGGCGCATGCGTCTGCGGCGGTCCCGGATCGCCCCTCCGGGCCGTCCGGGATGACAATTTTCAAGGGAAGCTCTGCACCATGGCCAATCCGTTCAGCCTCGAAGGCAAGGTCGCGCTCGTCACCGGCGCCAACACCGGCATCGGCCAAGGCATCGCCATCGCGCTGGCCGCCGCCGGCGCGGACATCGCCGCCGCGGGCCGCAGCGAACCGACCGAGACCCAGAAGGCCGTCGAAGCCCTGGGCCGCAAGTTCCTGTCGATCAAGGCCGACTTCGGCTCGACCGAACCCGTCCAGCGCGTGGTCGACGAGACCGTCGCCGCGTTCGGCAAGGTCGACATCCTGGTCAACAACGCCGGCATCATCCGTCGCGCCGACTCGATCGAGTTCAGCGAAGCCGACTGGGACGCGGTGATGGACACCAACCTGAAGGTCGTCTTCTTCCTGACCCAGGCCTTCGCCAAGCAGGCGCTGGCGCAGGGCACGGGCGCCAAGGTGATCAACATCGCCTCGCTGCTGTCGTTCCAGGGCGGCATTCGCGTGCCGTCGTATACGGCCGCCAAGTCGGGCCTGGCCGGTCTGACCAAGATCCTGGCCAACGAGTGGGCGACCAAGGGCATCAACGTCAACGCCATCGCCCCCGGCTATTTCGACACCAATAACACTGAGGCCCTGCGCGCCGACCAGGACCGCAACGCCGCGATCCTGGCCCGCATCCCGGCCGCCCGCTGGGGTCGTCCGGAAGACATCGGCGGCGCCGCCGTGTTCCTGGCCTCGTCGGCCGCCGACTACGTCCAGGGCATTACTCTGCCCGTGGATGGCGGCTGGCTGGCTCGCTAACGAAAGAAAAGCGCGCCAACGCACGTTGGTAGCGCAACCATCTTGCCGGGCGGGTTTTCCCGTTCGGTGAAGCGCGCTAGACGGCGCCGCGGCGTCAACGCTTGCGGCGCCGTTCTGTTTTTCAGTGCTCCCTGGAGGTCGTCCATGCCCCTGTCGATCGATGTCGACCGTCCCACCAGCAAGCACGTCCGCCAGAACGCCAATCTGCTGAGCGACCTGCTGTCGGAAGCCATCGCCTATCTGGAAGGCGAGGAGGCCGCCGCCTTGGTCGCCAAGGCCCGCAAGGCCGCCTCGCGCGAGGACGTGGCCAATGGCGACGCGCCGATGCTGGACCAGGTGTTCGGCGACCTCTCCAACGAGGAGGCCGTGTTCCTGGCCCGCGCCTTCGCCAGCCACTCGCTGCTGGCAAATATCGGCGAGGACGTCGCCGGCCGCCGCCGTCACGCCGAGGCCGACGCCCAGCCGGGCGACGAGCGTCCCCGCACCCTGATCGACGCCGTCCGGGTGCTGAAGGAGCACGGCAAGACCGACGCCGACCTCGCCAAGATCTTTGCGGCCATGAACGTGGTGCCGGTGCTGACCGCTCACCCGACCGAAGTGCGCCGCCGCAGCATGGTCGACCGCGAGACCGAGATCTCGCGCCTGATGGCCCTGCGCCGTCACCACCTGCCGCCCTCCCTGGACGCCGAGATCCGCGAGAGCCTGTTCCGCGAAATCGCCCTGATGTGGCGCACGCGCCTCTACCGTCCCGAGCGGATCACGGTGAAGGACGAGATCCGCAACGCCCTGTCGATCGTCCGCACCTCGATCCTGCCGGCGATCATCGACCTTTACGGCGACTGGACCCAGAAGATCGGCGAGCACGGCCACCTGGCGCCGCTGCTGAAGATGGGCAGCTGGCTGGGCGGCGACCGCGATGGCCACCCCGGCGTCAATGGCGAGACCCTGAAGCTGGCCTTCGCCAGCCAGTCCCGCGTGATCCTGGACTGGTACGCCGGCGAGGTCCGCAAGCTGTGGTCCAACCTGGCCGTCTCCACCGCCTACACCCCCGTGTCGCAGGAGCTGCTGGCCCTGGCCGCCCAGACCAGGGACCCGTCGGTCCACCGCCTGGACGAGCCCTATCGCCTGGCCCTGGAGCTGATCTTCGACCGTCTGACCGCCGTCTCGCAGAAGCTGACCGGCCAGCCGGTCGCCTTCGCCAATGGCGACACCGACGTCGAGCCCTATGGCCATCCGGACGCCTTCGTCGCTGACCTGTCGGTGATTATCGACAGCCTGGAGCGCAATGGCGGCGAGCGCCTGGTCGGCTCGGCCCTGCGCACCCTGGTCGAGGTGGCCAAGGCCTGCGGCTTCCACCTGATGAGCCTGGACCTGCGCCAGAACGCCGACGTCCACGAGCGCACCCTGGACGAGCTATTCCAGCGCGCCGGCTCGGGCGTCGCCTATCTGAAGCTGGACGAAGAGGCCCGCTGCAAGGTGCTGATCGACGAGCTGTCGCACCAGCGTCCCCTGGTCTCGCCGTTCACCGCCTATAGCGAGGAGACGGCCAAGGAGCTGGCCACCATGGGCGCCGCCGCCCAGGCGGTCCGCGACTACGGCCATGGCTGCCTCGGCGCGTACATCATTTCGAAGTCGGCGACGCTGTCGGACATCCTCGAGCCGCTGGTCCTGCTCAAGCAGGTCGGCCTGGTCTGGGGCGGAGCCGCGCCGCGCGCCTCGGTCAAGGTCGCGCCGCTGTTCGAGACCATCGGCGACCTGGAGAACGGCCCGGCCGTGCTGCGCCAGTGGCTGGAGCTGCCGCTGAGCCGCACCATCCTGGGCGACCGGCCGGTGCAGGAAATCATGCTCGGCTACTCCGACAGCAACAAGGACGGCGGGTATGTCGCCAGCCGTCGCGGCGTCGCCACTGGGGCCTCGGCCCTGGCGTATGAGGCCGACCGCATGGGCGTCGGTCTGCAGCTGTTCCACGGCCGCGGCGGCAGCGTCGGGCGGGGCGGGGGTCCGGCCGCCGAGGCCGTGCTGGCCCAGCCGGCCGGCACCGTGCAGGGCCGCATCCGCATGACCGAGCAGGGCGAGATGATCGCCCGCCGCTTCGGCGACCAGCCCACCGCCCGCCGCAATCTGGACGGCCTGGCCGCCGCCGTGCTGATGGCCAGCGAGCGTCCGGCCAGCAAGCCCGACGCCAAGGTCGAGGCGGCGATGACCGCTCTGGCCGAGGCCTCGTTCCACGGCTTCCGCGCCCTGGTGTACGACGACGCCGCGTTCGAGGACTTCTTCTGGTCGGTCACGCCGATCAGCGAGATCGTGGGCCTCAATATCGGCAGCCGCCCGGCCAGCCGCACCGCCAGCCGCAAGATCGAGGACCTGCGGGCCATCCCGTGGGTGTTTTCCTGGTCACAGAGCCGCTTCATGCTGCCCGGCTGGTACGGTTTCGCCTCGGGCGTCGAGCGGGCCGGCCTGTCGGTCGAGCAACTGCGCGACCTGGCCGGCAATTTCGACTTCTTCGCCTCGCTGCTGTCGAACATGGAGCTGGCCCTGGCCCAGAGCCACATGGGCATCGCCAGCCGATACGTCGACCTGTCGCCGGACAAGGCTGACGCCCAGCGCATCTTCGCCGTCATCCAGCGCGAGCACGAGGCGGCGACCGGCCTGGCCCTGGCCATCCGCGGCGGCTCGGCCCTGCTCGACAACCAGCCGGACCTGGCGGAGTCGGTGGCCCTGGCCAGCCGTTCGGTCGACCCGCTGAACCACCTGCAGCTGGAACTGCTGTCGCGTCGCCGGGCAGGGGACGAGGACGAGGAGCTTCGTCTGGCCATTCAGCTGACCGTGGCCGGCATCGCGGCCGGTCTGCGCAACACGGGGTGAGGCTCACCCGCGCCTGTCTCCCCGATGCTTTCGCCGGGGAGACAATTTGCGCGGATGAAAATATCCAAACCTGATGAATTTCAAAGTCTTGCCGGTCGTCAATTCCAAGCTCTGCGGTGCTTGCGCGAACCGGCGGTTTCTGTTTATCTGCGCGCTGACACCGGTGGCGAAGTGGCCTGGCCATTTCTCCTGTCTTTAGTGACACCGGTGTCATAACGGTTCGGTTCAGCGTCGTGGTTGGCCGTCTCGTTTTGCGGCTCTTTGAGCTCGCTCCTGCGCAAACTTTTTGGGGCGTCGGCGCAATCCGACGCCCTCAATTTTGCGTCGGCGGGCAGGCTCCGAGAGGCGAAGGAAGAGGTTCGGGGAAGGAAGCGGAGACCAGAGGTCTTTGCGCGGAACGGCGGGTCGCCCGCCACGGGGCCGCGCCCAAATCCGCCTTAGTTTGACGTTGCGGCAAGCCCGGTGTGGCGCGCGCGCGCGACGCGGTCTAAGGGAACGCCCTGAGCCAGTTCCGGCGAAAAATTGCTCGCGCGGCGACCCTGACGGCGGTTCGCGCAATAACGATCCTTCGGGAAGGGAATGAAGATGGTGAAAGACCGTATGGCGGTGCTGACCGCGATCATGGACCAGGGTGTGATCCCGGTTTTCTATCACCCGGACGCCGAGGTCTGTAAGAAGGTGATCCAGGCCTGCGCCGACGGCGGCGCGCCCTGCATCGAGTTCACCAACCGCGGCGACTTCGCCAGCCACGTCTTTTACGAAGTCACCAAGCACTTCGCCGAAGCTGATCCGCGCGTGATCATGGGCGTGGGCTCGATCGTCGACGCCCCGACCGCCGGCATCTACATCGCCAACGGCGCCAAGTTCATCGTCGGTCCGATCCTGAACGCCGACGTCGCCAAGGTCTGCAACCGTCGCAAGATCCCGTATTCGCCGGGCTGCGGTTCGGCCTCGGAAATCTCGTACGCCGAAGAACTGGGCTGCGAGATCGTCAAGGTGTTCCCCGGCTCGTCGGTCGGCGGCCCTGACTTCGTCAAGGCGGTGCTGGGCCCGATGCCCTGGACCCGCATCATGCCGACGGGCGGCGTCGATCCCGACGAAGCCTCGGTCAAGAAGTGGTTCGGCGCGGGCATCGTCGCCGCCGGCATGGGCTCCAAGCTGATCACGCAGGAGCTGCTGGATGCGGGCGACTATGCCGGCATCACCGCCAAGGTCCGTGAGACCGTCGATCTGATCAAGAAGGTTCGTGGGAAGGCCTAAGACCAAATGACCGACAACATCCTGAACATCCGTCCGGAATCGGAAACCAAGTGGGACTGCGCGTCCTTCGGTGAAGTCATGCTGCGCTTCGACCCGGGCTTCGGCCGGGTTCGCAACGCGCGCCAGTTCAACGTCTGGGAAGGCGGCGGCGAATACAACGTCGCCCGCGCCTTCAAGAAGTGCTGGGGCAAGCGCTCGACGGTCGTCACGGCCCTGCCGAACAACGACCTGGGCTGGCTGGTCGAAGACCTGATGATGCAAGGCGGCGTCGACCAGTCGCACGTCATCTGGCGCGACTTCGACGGCCTGGGCCGCAACACCCGCGTCGGCCTGAACTTCACGGAAAAGGGCTTCGGCGTCCGTCCGGCCCTGGGCTGCTCGGACCGTGGCCACACCGCCGCCTCGCAGATCCGCCCCGGTGAAGTGAACTGGGAAAAGCTGTTCGGCGAAGAAGGCGTTCGCTGGTTCCACACCGGCGGCATCTTCGCCGCCCTGTCCTCGAACACGGCCGAAGCCGTGATCGAAGCCGTGGAAGTGGCCCGCAAGTACGGCACCGTCGTCTCCTACGACCTGAACTACCGCGCCTCGCTGTGGAAGTCGCAGGGCGGCAAGGAAGGCGCTCAGAAGGTCAACCGTCACATCGCCCAGTACGTGGACGTGATGATCGGCAACGAAGAAGACTTCACCGCCTGCCTGGGCTTTGAAGTCGAAGGCCTGGACGAGCACATCAGCTCGATCGACCCGGCCAACTTCAAGAAGATGATCGAGACTGCCGTGAAGCAGTTCCCGAACTTCAAGGTCGCCGCCACCACCCTGCGCAACGCCAAGACCGCCTCGGTCAACGACTGGTCGGCGATCCTGTACGCCGGCGGCGAGTTCTACGCCTCGATCATGCGCGAGAACCTCGAGATCTATGACCGCGTCGGCGGCGGCGACGGCTTCGCCTCGGGCCTGGCCTACGGCTTCATGGAAGGCAAGGGTCCCCAGGCCGCCGTCGAGTACGGCGCGGCTCACGGCGCCCTGGCCATGACCACCCCGGGCGACACCTCGATGGTGAAGGCCGCGGAAGTCGAAGCCGTGATGAAGGGCAAGGGCGCGCGGGTCATCCGCTAGTCCGCCAGGACTGTCATCCCGGGTCTTCGCCCGGGAGGACAACATTGGAACAGGCCTCGGCCGCATGGGCGAGGGCTTTTTCATGGGCGATTTGCTGGGGCTGGTGCTCGCTCCGCTCAGCGACATAAGGGAACCGCTCCTCGAGCTGGTGATAGAGCCACACGCATTGGCGGATGTGGCGACGGCGAGAGCGCGTCTCGCCGGCGAAACGCTCGGGACGGGGCTTGCGGGGGTAGGGCATCCGAACCTCCAGGCATGACGGATCGGCTCGCGGCGGAAACCGCGAGGGCGGACGGGGAGGGATGCGGAGCGCCGGACAGCGTCCGGAGCAGGGAAGTGGAATACCGTTTCGACGAAGCCCGACGCTCCGCGCGACCGTTATCCGCCAGCGACCCGCCGGGCGGCCCTGTTCAGGCCTTAACGGGACCCGGATCCGGCTGTTTCCAGCAGGCTCCGACGGTTGAAGAGGACGGGCTTACGCCAAGGACGCCCTTTTGCCTTCGACCACGCCGGCGGCGGGCGGGCCTGGTCAGCGAACCAGATCCCCGGACCGTTCGAGTATCCCCCTCGAACCTGTCCCCGCTCGACCGCCGCCCGAAGCCGCGAAGGTCGCTGGCCGCGCGCCCTCCCCAGTGCTTCGAGGTGGGTAGAGGATACGGCAGGTTTCGGAGGGGAGGACGGAAAGGCGGGAATGCTCGTGATGCGCTCGTGAACCTTTCCCCCGCCGCCGTCATCCCGCGCTTTATGCGCGGGACCCATGGTTCAGCTTTCACGTGAGAACGTAAGGACTTGCTGCATTTGCGGCGGAAGGATGGGTTCCGCGCATAAAGCGCGGGATGACGACCATTCGGGGCGGCCTGGGATTTGGCGCCCGTGGCTTTACGGGCGTTCAGCCCTATTTCGCCGAGAACCGCAGCATCGCCGGTGTCGCCGGCACACCGTCCATCGACCGGAAGTTCTGGAACCGCGCATTGTTGAAGCCGATCCAGTAGTCCTTTCCGGCCTCGACGCTGCAGGCCAGGGTGAAGCTGCGGCCGTCCTTCGACTGGGCGGGAGTCTTGCCGCAGTTGGGATAGCTGGCCGGGTCGCGCATCACGAACGACCAACTGGCCCGCATCGGCTGGTCGAAGGTCACGGTGACGGCGATCTTGCCGGCCGCAACCTCGGCGCCGACGGCGGGCGAGACGGCGACCACGCGGGGCGGCGCGCCGGGCGTGGGCGGCGGCGGGGGAGCCGGGTGGCCGGCGATGGACAGGGCGGCGAAAGCGCCGACAGCGGCGGCGAGGACGATCATCGAGAGCACTCCTAGAAGCAGGGCCCATCTGGCCCGTGTGGCGACGACGGTTTCGCTGGGCGCCGACGCCTCGGCCATCCCGATATTCTTGTCCCGATTTTCTTGGGGTCCCGAAACCAGACGCGCCAGTTCGCGACTGCTGCCGGCGCCGGTCTTGCGGCGTGCCTCGCGCAGGCGCTCGTTGATCGCGCCTTCGGTGGTTCCGAGCGCGATCGCGGCGCTCTTGGCCGTGTGGCCTTGCGACAGCAGCAGCAGGGCCTCCCGCTCGGCGGCGGAGAGGCGCGAAAGATCAGACATGGACTGCCCCAGCACGTGGGCGCGAGATCAGCACGCTTCGGTCGCGCTTCGCAACCTTGGCGGATGTGTTTAGGAGCGCTCGCTCCGCAGCTTCGCGTTCAGCGCCACGCTCTCGTCCATCCGCGCCAGCTGCTCCGGCGTCGCCGGCGCCTGGTGCTTTTCCTTCCACACGCTCTGCGGCATGCCGTAGATCGCCTCCCGCGCCTGGGCCTTGTCGAGCGTCCCCTCCGAAGCCTCTTCCACCCAGTCGGCCAGGCAGTTGCGGCAGAAGCCCGCCAGGCCCATCAGGTCGACGTTCTGGGCGTCGGTGCGCATCCGCAGGTGCTCGACCAGGCGGCGGAACGCGGCGGCGGCATGGCGGTCTTCGATGTCGATAGGCATGGGGCTTGGATCCGTTTTCGGGCGCATTTAGTCTAGAGACTGGAGCGGCCTCATACGACAGGATTCGACGATGGACTTCTCGCGGCTTCGCAAGACCAGCAAGGTCACCACCGAGTGGACCTATCCGCAAGGCGCGGCCCTGCGCACCGGCTGGCTGCGCGTGGACAGCGCGCCCGACCACGAGCTTTATTGGGAAGAGTACGGCAACGCCGATGGCGAGCCGGTGATGTTCCTGCACGGCGGTCCCGGCGGGGCCTGCGCGCCGGTGATGTCGCGGTTCTTCGATCCCGCCCGCTATCGCGTCATCCTGTTCGACCAGCGCGGCTGCGGGAAGAGCCGTCCGACCGTGGCCGCCGACGGCCCGGAAAAGGCCCTGGCGCACAACACCACCGACCACCTGGTCGCCGACATCAACGCCCTGCGCGAGGCGCTGTCGATCACCGGCAAGATGCACGTCTTCGGCGGCAGCTGGGGCAGCACCCTGGCCCTGGTCTATGCGATCCGTAACCCGGACAAGGTCGCCTCGCTGATCCTGCGCGGCATCTTCCTGGGGTCCAAGGAAGACCTGCTCTACATGTACCAGGGCAACGCCGCGACGTTCGAGAGCCAGCCTTACGCCCTGACCGAGCCGGGTGCCTATATCGCCTATCCCGACGAGTGGAAGGCCTTCGTCGAGGTCATCGCGCCCGAGCAGCGCGGCGACATCATGGGGGCCTACAAGGCGATCTTCGACAGCAACCCGGTCACCGACGCCGACCGTCATCGCCAGATGCGCGCGGCCCTGGCCTGGTCGGTATGGGAGGGGGCGATCTCGAACATGATCCCGGCCGACACCGATCCGGGCAAGTTCGGCGAGGCCGAGTTCGCCCTGAGCTTCGCCCAGATCGAGGCCCACTTCTTCGCCAACGACCTGTTCCTCAAGCCCGACGAGATCACCGACGGGGTGGGGTTGCTCCGGGGCGTGCCGGTCCACATCGTCCACGGCCGCTTCGACCAGGTGTGCCCGCTGACCCAGGCCTCGCGGCTGGTCGAGGCGCTGAACGCGGCCGGGACCCCGCCGGCGACCTATGTCCGCACCGACGCGGGCCACAGCGCCATGGAAAGCCAGACCGTGCTGGCCCTGACGGCGATCATGGATGGTTTGCCCAGGATCTAGAGGGGCGTCTGAACTCAAAACGCTGATCACGATCCGGCGCCGGACGGAACGGCGCCGGCGATTCCCGGGTTGAAGGGGCGTGATCAACAGCGTGAGCGCAGGACAATGACCTCGTCCCTTCGAGCGAACCGATACGGCATGGCGGCGCTGGCCCTGTGCCTCGGCGTCGGGGCGGCCGACGCGGCGCTGGCCGGCAAGCGGCAGCAAACGCCGCAAACCTCGTCTGAAGCCAATACCGAAAACCTGGGAGCGGCGGTCGTGGCGCCGCTGCGTGACATCAACGTGGTGCGCTCGCAGATCCCCGATCTGCTGAAGACGGCGATGGCCGATCCCTATGCGCCGCCGTCCGCGGGCTGCGCGCCGCTCAAGGCCGAGATCGACAATCTCGACGCGGTGCTGGGCGACGACTACGACGACCCCAAGGACGACGGCAAGGGCGACCCCGAGAGCGGCGGCCTGTCCAAGCCTGTCCTGGGCGTGGTGGCCCGCACGATCACCGACGTCATCCCGATGCGGGGCTGGGTGCGCCGCCTGACCGGGGCCGAACGCCACGACCAGCTGGTGCGCGACGCCATCAAGGCCGGCTTCGTGCGCCGCGGTTATCTGAAGGGCCTGCAGAACGCCGGCACGTGCAAGGGCGACCGCCTGGTGTTCGTCGCCGCCAAGGCTGCGCCAAAGCCGGTGTTCGTGGCGGCTGAGCCTGTCCCGCCGCCGGCGCCCGTGCAGGTGGCCGCGCCGGACGTTCCGCCGCCGGCGCCGGCGGTTCCGCCGCTCGACAGCGTCCCGTTCGGCCCCGCCCAGCCCCCGCTGAAGATCGCGGTGTCGGATACGCCGGCGCGCTAGCCCTTCGGCGTGATCTTTACCAGCTTGCCGTCGCCGTCATCGGTCAGCACGTAGATCGCGCCGTCCGGGCCGGCCACGACGTCGCGCACGCGGCCGCCGATGTCGGCGAACAGGCGCTCTTCGCCGACAACCTTGTCGTCCTTCAGCACCAGGCGCGCCACGTGCTGGCCGGCCAGCGAGCCGACCAGGACGCTGTGCTTGAGCGCCGGGAAGAGATCGCCTTCGTAGAAGGTCATGCCCGAGGGCGCGATGACCGGATCCCAGTAATAGACCGGCTGTTCGAGGCCGGCTTTCTGGGTGATGCCGTCGCCGATCGGCTGGCCGGAATATTCCTGGCCATAGGTGATGGTCGGCCAGCCGTAGTTCTTGCCGGCCTGCGGGCGGTTCAGTTCGTCGCCGCCTTTTGCGCCGTGCTCGACGGTCCACAGGCGGCCCTGCGGGTCCAGTGCGGCCGATTGCAGGTTGCGGTGGCCCAGCGACCAGATCTCGGGCTTGGCGCCGGCCTGGCCGATGAAGGGGTTGTCCGAGGGGATCGAGCCGTCGGCGTTGATCCGCACGACCTTGCCCAGGGTCCCGTCCAGTTGCTGGGCCTGGACGCGGCCGGGGCGCACCGAGCGCTCGCCCGTGGTGACGAAGAGCTTGCCGTCGGGCGCGAAGACCAGCCTTCCGCCAAAGTGCAGGCTGGAGCTCATCTTCGGGGTCTGACGCCAGATGACCTGGACATTGTCCAGCTTCGGCGCGGCGCCAAGGGTGAGCTTGCCGCGTGCGACGGCCGTGCCATTCACGCCGCCCTCCGCCTCGGAGAAGGCCCAATAGACCAGGCCGTTGTTGGCGTAGTCGGGATCGATCGCCACGCCCAAGAGACCGCCCTGGCCCGAGGCGTAGACGGCCGGCAGGTTGGCCACGGCGGGCGACAGCTTGCCGTCCTGGCCCACGATCCGCAGGCGGCCAGCGCGCTCGGTGACCAGGATCTCGCCCGTCGGCAGGAAGGCCAGGCCCCAGGGGTGATCCAGACCGCTGGCGACCGTCGTGTACTGGCCCACGGTGTTGGAGTTAAGCCCCGGCGCGCGGGTCTGGCCTTCGAACGCGGGCTTCTGACCGCTGGCGTTGGCGGGCTGGGTCTCGACGGGCGCGGCGGCGCCGGCGGCTTGCCCCGGCTGGGCGGGGGCAGGGCCACAAGCGGCGAGCACGGTCAGGGCGGAGGCGGCGGTGAGCAGGATCTGGCGCATGACCCGAGGTTAAGCCCGTTTCGCGGGGATCGGCTACCCGTCGGCGCGTGACGTTTTCTTGCTAGGGAACCGGCAGCTCCCGCCGCTCGTCGCTGGCCCGCTGCGCCAGTTCCAGCAGGTCCATCACCTGCAGCGCCTCCTCGACCGGCACGGGGGAGGGGGCGTCGTGGAGGATCGCCTCGCGGACACCGGCGTAGAAGGCGCGGTAGCCCAGGACCTCGGGGCGGACGTCGGCGCGGATCTGGATGTCGTCCTCGACGGTGACCAGCACGCCGTGGCGGCTGTCGCGGCCCCAGCCGGGGGCGCCGGGGGTCATGCCGGCCTTCAGCTGGGCTTCCTGCGGGTCGAGGCCGTGCTTGAGATAGCTGGCCTTGGTCCCGTGCACGGCCAGGCGCAGGTCCGAGGCGGCGGTCAGCAGGCTGCCGTGCAGGATCGCGCGCAGGGTCGGATAGCGCAGCACTACGTGGAAGTAGTCGTCGGCGCCCGCGCCCTCGCGCTGGACGCCGATGTCGGCCGAGACGCCCAGTGGCGCGCCGAACAGCACCAGGGCCTGGTCCAGCAGGTGCGGCCCCAGGTCCATCCAGGCCCCCGAACCGGGGCCGGCCCGCTCGCGCCAGCGGTCGCGCACCTGAGGGCGGAAGCGGTCGAAGTGGCTCTCGTACTGCACGACCTGGCCCAGGCCGTCCTCGGCGATCAGACGCTGCAGGGTGAGAAAGTCGCTGTCCCAGCGGCGGTTGTGGAACACCGCCAGCAGCTTGCCGGCGGCCTTGGCGGCGTCGGCCATTTCGCGGGCCTGGGCCGCGTCGAGCGCGAAGGGTTTGTCGACCACGACGGACTTGCCGGCCGCGAAGGCCGCCAGGGCCTGGGGCGCGTGCAGGGCGTTCGGCGTGGCGATGACGACGAGGTCGATGGCTGGATCGGCCAGGGCGGTGTCGAGTTCGGCGACGACACGCACATCGGGAAAGTCCGCCGCCACCTTGGCCGCGTCGCTCGACACCACGGTGTGCAGTTCAAGCCCAGGCGTCGCGGCGATCAGCGGGGCGTGGAAGGTCTTGCCGACATAGCCATAGCCGATGAGGGCGACGTTCAGGGAAGCGGTCATGCCGCGTTCGTAACACGAAAAAGGCCGGGGATTTCTCCCCGGCCTTCGTCGTCTTGCGATGGGTGAGGATCCTTAGATCTTCACTTCTTCCATCTTGGGGCTCAGCAGGTGCACGACCAGCAGGGCGACCAGATAGGCGCTGCCGGCGACGATGAAGATCGGCGTGTAGGTGCCGATGCTTTCCAGCACGCCGCCGATGTACTTCGAGAACACCATGCCGCCGAAGGCGCCCAGCATGCCGCCGATGCCGACGACCGAACCCACCGCGCCGCGCGGGAACACGTCCGACGGCAGGGTGTAGAGGTTGGCCGAGAAGCCCTGGTGGGCCGCGGTGGCGACGCCAATGATCAGAACGGCGACCCACAGGTTGTCGACATTGGCCGCGAAGATGACCGGCACGGCCAGCAGGGCGCAGATCAGCATGGTGATCTTGCGGGCCTTGTTGATGCTCCAGCCCATCTTCATGAAGTTGGACGACAGCCAGCCGCCGCCCACGCTGCCGACGTCCGACAGCAGGTAGATGGCGATCAGCGGCGGGCCGAACGACTTCAGGTCAAGGCCGTAGCGCTTGCCCAGGAAGTCGGGCAGCCAGAACAGGAACATCCACCAGATCGGGTCGATCAGGAACTTGCCCAGGGCGTAGGCCCAGGTTTCCTTCTTGGTCAGCAGCTTGGTCCAGGCGATCTTCTCGACCGGGTCGGCCGGATCCTGCTCGATGTGCGCCAGCTCGGCGGCGCCGAGGGTCTTCACTTCGCGCGGACGGCGATAGACCAGCAGCCAGATCGGCAGCCAGATCAGGCCGGCCAGACCGGTGACGATGAAGGCCATCTGCCAGCCCCAGGCCAGCACGATGCCCGGCACGACCAGCGGCGTGACGATGGCGCCGATGTTGGTGCCGGCGTTGAAGATGCCGGTGGCGAAGGCGCGTTCCTTCTTGGGGAACCATTCGGCCACGGCCTTGATGCCGCCCGGGAAGCCGCCGGCTTCGCCGACGCCCAGACCCATGCGGGCGAAGATGAAGCCGTTCAGGCCGCGCGCGCCGGCGTGGGCGATGTGGGCCAGCTGCCAGATCAGGAAGGCGATGCCGAAGCCCCAGCGGGCCCCGATCTTGTCCATGATCTTGCCCCAGAGCAGGTACGCGACCGCATACGAAGCCTGGAAGTAGAAGACGAGGTCGGCGTAGTCCTTCTCGCTCCAACCGAACTCCTTCGAGAGGTTGGGCTTCAGAAGGCCGATCGTCTGGCGATCGACGTAGTTGATGACCATCGCCGCAAAAAGCAGCGCGACGATGATCCAGCGATAGCGCCCGATCTTCTCGGACGGCGCGGGCGCTTTAGAAAAGTCCACCATGGACGCTTTCCTTCCCCTGGGTTTTTCTTATTTGGCCGGAACGGCGACGCACTCGATGACGCCGTAGGGGCCGAAGTCAATCTTCGACACGTCGCCGGCGACCACGTCGTGAATGCCCGTGGTGGCGCCGGTGGTGACGATCTGGCCCTTCTTCAGCGGCTTGCCGCGCGAGGCCACCAGGCCCAGCAGGAAGGCGAAGGCGGCCAGGGGCGTGCCCGGAATGGTCGCGGCGGTGGCCTTGCCCAGCGACACGCCGTTGATGATGGTCTCGACCGGCATGTCTTCCCACGCGATGTCGCGCCAGTTGGGAATGACCTGACCCAGGATCTGGCCGTCGTTGTTGCCGAAGTCCGACGACACGACGGGCGGGCCCAGCTTGTTGATGGTGGCCAGCGGGCTGCCGGCGATCTCGACGCCGACGATCACTTCGCCCACGTACTCGGCGGCCTCTTCGGCGGTCCACTCGGTCTTGTCGGCCGGAGCGTCCTTGCCCGCGCGGATGATGAACTCGGCCTCGACGGCGCAGAAGCCGCCTTCGATGGCGCGGAATTCGTTGGCGGCGCCGACCTTGGCCTCTTGGACCTTGCTCTTGAAGATACAGCCAGCCAGGCGCTCAGCGCCCAGGCGTTCACGGTGCTGCGGGGGCACCAGGCCCACCTTCCAACCGACCAGTTCGTCCGGCCACAGGTCGATGGCGATGTCCTGAACGGCGTAGCCTTGCGCCATGCTGTCGGGAATCACGTCGCCCGGATAGCCGGGGACGAAAACGCCCTCCTGACGGGCCTTTACGAATTGGGGAGCGATCGCCGCAGGGGTGAAAACCTTGCTGTCGGCCTCAGAAACGGTCACGCCGCAAACCTCCCTCGATACGTCGGTACAAGTCCCGCTTGGCGGGTTTGTCACGTGTCTAGTGGAAACCGGTGTCATTGACAATGCGGGCGTGAGGCGGGCGTGAGGGCGTGTTCGGGGACGGGAAAAGGGGCGCTGACGAGCCGGTTTCAGTCCCGAAAGGCGCTACGTACGATAATCTTTCGGTGACAACTCAACTTGTAGCGTTCGTGGGATGAAGATCATGCTTAACTTCATCCGCTTATGCGCGCTTTCGTTCTGGGTTCTGCTGTCTTCGACGTCGGTGACCTGTGCTGCGGCCGGATCCGTTTCGCCGATTGTTCAAAAAGGCCCGCCCAGCGCCGCGGTGGCCCACGCCCACCGGGTCGAGCAACGCGCGTCGCGCACCAGCTTCGCTGCGCTGGAGGCGTTCGGCCGCGCGGCCATGCAGCGCCAGGACGCCGAAGGCCTGAGCCGCCTCCAGCATGTCACCTGGATCATGATCAACCAGGAGGACTTCCCGACCGCCGAGCGCTGGAACGCGGCGCTCAAGCAGTCGGCCGAGCGTCAGAAGAGCGCGCCCTATCTGGCGATCGTGCAGGTCAACGCCCAGCAGATCGCCCACTTCCGCGACCACAACGTCACGCTGGCGCAGATGCAGGCCCTGGCCGATGCCCAGACCGACTGGCTGGCGAAGGCGGTCGCCCAGACCGGCGTGGCGCGCATGTTGATCGACGAGCGGCGCAACGGCGACGCCATCCGGCTGCTGGCCCAGGTGATCCCGACGATTCCCGAGAGGCAGGCCGGCGTCGCCAGCGTCGCCGCCTCGGCCTGGGATCGGGTGTCCATCGCCCACATGATGGTCGACGACGTCCCCGGCTATCTCAAGGCGATCGACCGCGCCGAGGCCTACATGGCCGCGTCGGACTATCCGCGTCCCGACTATGAGTCGGTTTACAATCTGGCCCAGTCACTGGGCTTTCTGGGGCGCTACGACGAGGCCGAGACCCTGGTCCAGACCTACGCCCGGTTGGCGGCGCGGACCAACACGCCGACGGCGCGGGCCTATGCCGGAAACCTGTGCGGCTACGCCGCCTCGGCGCGCGACGACTGGCCCGCCGTTTTGCAATGCCTTGCGCCTTTCGGCCCGGACCTGGTCGCGCCGGAGGTGGTCGCCGACGTGATGCTGCCCCAGCGCGCGGCGGCCTATGCCCGGACGGGGCAGGTCGCCCTGGCCCAGCGCGACATGGCCGAGATCGACAAGCGGGTCGCCGCGGGGCGCATGGTCGCCGGCGGGGCCGTGAAGCGCGCCAGGGCCGAGCTGATGATCGCCCAGGGCGACTATGTCCAAGGCGTGCCGCTGCTGCGGGAATACCACCTCGATCGCTTCCTGAAGGCCTCCAAGTCCGCCGCCGCCGCCATGGAGCAGGTGGTCGTCGGTATCGACGAGCAACTGAAGACCGCCACGGACCAGAACGCCCTCAAGGCCAAGGTCATCGTCACGCAACGCTGGCTGATCGGCCTGACCATCGTGCTGGCGCTGGGCGCGGCGGCGATGTTCTGGCGTCAGCGCCAACTGAGCGCGCAACTGGCCCTGGCCGGTCGCCGTCTGCAGGACGCCTACGACGCCAAGTCGGCCTTCTTCGCCAATATGAGCCACGAGATCCGCACGCCCCTGAACGGGGTGGTGGCCATGGCCGACGCCCTGGGGCGCATGGCGCTGAACGACCAGGCCGCGCACATGGTCCGCATCATCGCCTCGTCCGGCGCGACCCTGGAGCGGCTGCTGTCCGACATCCTCGACAGCGCCAAGATGGAGGCGGGCCAGATCGAGATCGAGGTGATCCCGTTCGATCTGGGCGAAACCGTCGGGGAAATCGAGGCGCTGTGGACCCAGGCCGCCCAGAAGAAGGGCGTGAAAGTCGAGGCGCGCCTGGACCCGGCCGTCGACCGCTGGGCCATGGGCGACCGCGTTCGGCTCAGTCAGGTGCTGAACAACCTGGTCAGCAACGCTCTGAAGTTCACGGCGGAAGGCGAGGTGGTCCTGAAGGCCGAGGCCGCGCCGGGCGACCGTGTCCGGTTCACGGTCAGCGACACCGGGGTCGGCTTTGACGCCGCGCAGAAGCAGAAGATCTTCGAGCGGTTCCAGCAGGCGGACGGCTCGATCACCCGGCGCTTCGGCGGCACGGGCCTGGGCCTGTCGATCTGCCGCCAACTCGTGGACCTGATGGGCGGCGAGCTGGATTGCGACAGCGCTCCGGGCGCAGGTTCGCGCTTCTGGTTCGAGATCCCCTTGCCGGCGGCGGCCGCGCCCGAAGCTGCGCCGGATACTCAACCCGCCGAGGCGCCGAGCGAACTTCCGCTGAAACTGCTGATTGTCGACGACCATGTCGCCAATCGCACCATCCTGGGCATGCTGCTGGACGATGAGGCGACCCAGCTGCACTACGCCGAGAACGGCCAGGAGGCGCTGGACGCCTTCGCCGTCGACACCTTCGACGTGGTGCTGATGGACATGCAGATGCCGGTCATGGGCGGGTTGGACGCGACGCGCGCCATCCGCGCCCTGGAGGCGGAGACGGGAAGGGTCCGGACGACCATCGTGATCTTCTCGGCCGACGCCAGCAGCGAGGATCAGCGGCGCGGTCGCGAGGCCGGGGCCGACGGCCACGTCGCCAAGCCCGTCGTCCTGGAGCGTCTGCTGGAAGGTATCAACCTGGCCCTGCAGCGGAACCGGGGCGCGACCTAGGTCGGATCGGGCATTCTCACCGAAGCAAGGCCGCATGTGCTTGACACCCGTAATAGCGGGTATAGCGTCCGGCGAGAATTACGGATGTAAGCGTCATGCACATCACCTCCGCCGAAGCCCAGGTCATGGAAGCGCTGTGGCGTCGCCATCCCTTGTCGGCCGATGACCTGGTCGCCGAGGTCGGGGCTGCCCAGAACTGGGGCGACGCCACGGTCAAGACCCTGATCAATCGCCTGCTGAAGAAGAAGGCGATTAAGTCCGAGCGCGCCGAGGGCAAGCACGGCTATCGCCCGCTGGTCGAGCGTGAAGCCTATGTGCAGACCGAGAGCCAGGGCCTGCTGGACCGGCTGTTCGACGGCCAGCTGGCCCCGCTGATCAGCCACTTCGCCCAGCACCGACCGCTGAAGGCCGACGAGGTCGAGAAGTTGAAGACCCTGATCGCGGGCCTGGAAGAGAAGCGCTAGGGCGCTCGGCCCGCCGCTGGTTGCATTTCAACAGCTGTTGATCATCCGCTGTTCGGGCGCCGTTTCTCGGCGTCTGCTGCTGTTGCTTGTAGCTTTTCAGTCACAATGCTCGCAATTGCGAGTGATTATCATTGCGAGTGAGTTGCAGGCGCTGTAGACCCGCCCCCGCAGATTCAGGACGGACGCCTTTCACCGCGTCCTCTGGGGGATAGGACCAACCATGCGTAAATCGAACTCCGCCGGCGTCGTGAGCCGGCCTCGTCGCGCCCTGGGCGTCGCCGCCGTCGCCGGTCTGGCCGGTCTGGGCCTGGCGCAAGCCGCGATCGCCGCCCCGGACGCGGGCGCCGGCGCGCCGGTCGCCACGGCGCCCGCCGACAAGGACAAGGACCGCAACGAGGTCTCCAGCGTCCACATCGACGCCAAGCGCACGGTCGATCCGTCGTCGAGCAAGTTCACCGCGCCGCTGCTGGACACGCCGCGTTCGATCACGGTCATCCCCTCGCGCATCATCGAGCAGACCGCCGCCACCTCACTGCAGGACATCCTGCGCACCTCGCCGGGCATCACCTTTGGCGCAGGCGAGGGCGGCCAGCCGCTGGCCGACCGTCCGTTCATCCGCGGCCAGAGCTCGGGCAACAACATCTTCGTGGATGGCGTGCGCGACACCGGCGGCCAGACCCGCGAGGTCTTCAACCTGGAACAGGTCGAGGTCGTGAAGGGACCGGATTCGGTCTATAGCGGCCGAGGCTCGGGCGGCGGCAGCATCAACCTGTCGACCAAGACCCCCAAGGCCAAGAGCTTCGTGGCCGGTTCGGCCGCGGCCGGCACTGACGACTATTATCGCGTCACCGCCGACGGCAACTACGCCTTCGCCCAGAACGCGGCGTTCCGCGTCGCCGTCATGGCCACCGGCGGCGACACGCCCGGTCGCGACCAGGTCAAGTTCAAGCGCTGGGGCGTGGCGCCGTCGCTGGCGTTCGGCATCGACACCCAGACCCAGGCGACGCTGAGCTTCTACCACCTCGACACCGACCAGGACCCCGACTACGGCATCCCGCTGGCGTCCAAGCGCACCTGGGGCGTGGCCGGCACCGACAGCCGCACGCGTCCGGCCAGCGGCATCCTGGACGTCTCGCGCAACGCCAATTACGGCCTTGACCGCGACTGGATGAAGACCAAGGCCGACATCGGCACCTTCGCCATCCGCCACGAGATCAACGAAGACCTCGCCGTCCGCCAGGTCATCCGCCTGTCCAAGACGATCAACGACTACTTCGTCACCAACCCCGGCGACGGCGGCGCGGCCCAGTTCGTGGCCGGCGAGTGGTGGATGAAGCGCGGCACCAAGTCGCGCTGGAACGAGGCGACCACGACGGCCTTCGTCACCGACCTGACCGGCAAGTTCGACCTGGGCGGCATGGAAAACCGCTTCAACCTGGGTCTGGAGCTGTCGCGCGAGCTGAACGAGAACGCCAGCTACACCTTCTTCACGACGGCCGGCGCGGCCTGTCCCACCGGCTTCACCGGCGCGGGCACGGGCGACTGCACCCGTCTCTACGCGCCCAATCCGAGCGACGCCTGGAGCGGCGTGATCAACCGCGCGCCGGCCTCGGAATCCAAGACCCGCAACGGCTCGATCTACGCTTTCGACACGGTGCACCTGACCGAGAAGCTGCTGCTGAACCTGGGCGTCCGCTACGACGACTATTCGACCCAAGGCGTCAACGCGACCGCCACCACGGTGAACGGCGTCGTCACCGGCGTCACCTACGCCGCCGTGCCCAAGGGCGGCTGGGACTTCGTCAACTACCAGGTCGGCCTGAACTACAAGCCCACGCCGTCCAGCAGCCTGTACGTCTCGTACGCCACGTCCTCGACCCCGCCGAACATCGCCGGCGGCGACCAGAACTCGGCGGCCACCCCGGCCCAGGTCGTGCTGGATCCGGAAGACAGCACCAGCATCGAAGCCGGCGCCAAGGCCAATGTGTTCGGCGACAAGCTGGCCCTGTCGGCCGCGGTCTTCCGCACCGAGCGCAAGAACGCCCAGATCGCGCTGAGCGCCACGGAAATCGCCCAGGCCGGCGAAGTCCGCGTGCAGGGTCTTGAGCTGGGCGTCTCGGGCTATGTCACCCGCGCCTGGCAGGTGTTCGGCGGCTATACCTACATGGACAGCGAGCTGGTGAAGGGCCCCTACACCAGCGTCAACATCGGCGACCCGCTGGCCAACACGCCCAAGCACACCATCAGCGTGTTCTCGACCTATCGCGTGATCCCGGCCCTGTCGGTCGGCGGCGGCGTCTACTACGTCTCCAAGATGTTCGGTGGCAACCAGGGCGGCGCCGGCGGCGGGACCAACAAGGTCTTCGCCCCGTCCTACACCCGCCTGGACGCGTTCGCCTCGTACCGGATCAACAGCAAGGTCGACCTGCAGCTGAACGTCCAGAACCTGACGGACAAGCGCTACATCGCCCGCACCAACGGCGTGCACCACGCCGACCCGGCGCCGGGCCGCCAGGCGATCCTGACCCTTGCCGTGAAGTACTGATCCTCCCCTTTCAGGACTTTTAGGCCCTTCGCCCCGCTCGTTTCACGACGAGCGGGGCGCCTTACTTTTCCGGCCTGGTCCGGATCAAACGTGACGGGGGGGGGGGCGGGTAGGCTGGGTCCCCCGAGGGGGGGGGCAATCCATGGTGCTGCC